>NZ_JAFCXH010000012.1:0-183136 GCF_049898225.1 Pseudomonas sp. DSP3-2-3
GGGACTTCAGACTAACAATGCAAACCTGCGTCGCTGCGCTCCGACTGCCCGGCCGGATGAGCGTGGAACGGGTGGCCGGATGTTGGTGGACTGGGTGGCCAGATGGCGTGGAATGCGCAACCATATTGACCAGCAAAACCGAGTGAACAACCCAGATTTCTCTTAAACGTATACCTATACGTATACCAAAACCGATTTCCAATACCCGAAAGGGCACCATACTGCGGACTTGTTAATCTCGCGCTAAACCGCATCGATTCAAAGATTCAAATAGGACGAGTTGGATCAGACATCCATTTTATGATTTCCGACTCACGCCATGCTACTGAGTTGGGGCCTATCCTCACCTGCTTCGGAAATGTCCCCTGCCTGATCCGGCGATAAACCGTGTTTCGCCCAAGGCCGGTCGTGTGAAGCACCTCGTCGAGGCGCAGAAATCGATCAATGGGATTTTCGGACATTATTTCTCGCCCCCACGCTATGCCTGGCTCAAAGTCAGGCTATCGAGCCCGACGCCCCACAAGCCGATCATGCTCCGCCCTGGCTACCGCGTGCTGGGTGCCCAGATAATCGGCAAGGTCATTGACGTGGACGCCCTGCGCAGACTTCTGGCTGTTCTCCATTCGGACAATCACTAGGTCGATCAGGCCCGCCGCCACCTTCAGCTTGAGCTTCGCCGGCGTCAGATGGGTGAAGTAGTCGGCACAGATCCGCTCAAGGGGAATGATCACTTTGCCGTCGTACTGGGCTATGAGGAGGAACAGTGTTTTCATCAGGCCGAACTCCCTTCCCTGGCGCCGGGCTGTCAAAATGGCACGGTTAAAGCTCGCCGCCCATCCAGGCCTCGATAGCCTGGCGACTGTAGACTATTCGGTTGGCCGGATCGGTGCGCCAGTGCTTGCCCTCCAGCCACAGACCTCCAGAGCGATACTTGCGCGCCGCCTCGGCGCTGATGCCGAACACAGAGGGCAAAAGATCTCCTCTGAACCACGCCGCCGAAAAGGAATGCTCAGCTATCGGCTCAGCCACACGCTGCCTGTTTTGCTGGGCCGGCTCGTTGATTTCAACCCACTGCGAAAGATCCTGGATGGCGCCGGTAAGAGCTGCCTGTTTTTCAGCGACCGCGCTGAGTAGCTGGGGAAGTGTTCTAGGTCGCTTCATGTGACAGCCTCTTCAAAGGATGGCGTACCCCGCAACTAATAAGCCCGCCCCAGGGGAGGCTTAGTACCAAGGGCTGATCAATCCTCGGGATCTTTTGGCTCTTCAGGCCTCCAGCGCTGGATCAACTCCGCCATACCCGCGACGATTGTGTCGGAATTGCTTTCCAGGATCGCTAAATAGCTACGGACACTATTGTATGTCTCTTGGCCACCCTGGCGCTCAATCCACATCCGAATCTCGTCCACGCCCGAGGCAATGGCATTGATGTTCTGATTGAAGCGCGCGAGCAGGATAGGGGTTGGATCGTCTGGCAGGGACATTGCGTTTCCTCCTCAGGAAGAGGAAAGCGTAGACGAGAATGAAACCCCGACGCGTGGCCGGGGCCTTTGATCATGCTTTCTGCATAAGCTTGATCTTTCGCTCGACGGCGGTAAGGGAAACGCCCACCGCCTTTACTGCCGACTTGATCTCATCTCTTGAGACGTTGAATTTTTGGGCCCAATATTTGAGCTCGCCAACGTCGTCAACGTTTACGCTAATGTCGTCAGTGCCTCGCACTACTTTGCGCCTATCCATATGACTCCCCTTGTCTTTCGGGAATACATGGACAGCTTAGCCGGGTAGGAGAGTGGCCGTATGGTTTTGTGAAAATTGCGTGAAATTAATGAAAAAGCCCGGCGCTTGGCCGGGCTGATCTCAGGAGCAGGTGCCACCTTTATGATGCGAGCCCGTTCCGCCCGTGGGATGCGTACCCTTGGGGCACGCTGAGGCTGAGATTGATACGATCGAAAGCAGCGCGACTAGACCAGCGATAGCTATTGTTTTCATTATTGCCTCTATGCACTGCGAAATGCCGTACTAGGTTGTCGGCAGCTAGGGGCATTCCTTGAACGAAAGCCCGGCGCTGGGCCGGGCTTACATCACGGTTTGAATAAGTCAGGTTGATCGCCGAACAGCTTGTCTACAAAGTCTTCGTATTGCTCCTTAGTGGAAGAGATACGCGCTATACCTAGCAACTGGCCGAGTTGCTGCCTGAGGGCCTTGACGCCAACGTCAGATAGGAATTGATGAAGCTTTTTGTGTCGCTCATCACTACCGGCTCGCTGAGCTTGAGTTAACTCAAGGATTCGCCCACTACTTTTCGCTAGCGGCTTGTACACCTGATTGATAGTGAGGTGCATAAATTTCCAAGGCTTGTTTCGTTCCGGTTTAGGCAATTCATAGAGACGATACCACTCAGCATAGAGCTGATCCGGAAACTCCTTCTCGTATTCTCGAGCCTCTTCACGTACAAAGAATTTAAATGCCGCTACTACCTCTTCCCTAGTAGCGTCATATCCAGAGAGCGCATACACCAAGCCGGTGATGCCGGCTTTCGCAGATGCGTTTAAAATTACGTGAGCTTGCTTGGCGATATTGAGCTGGCTGGAAAGTAATTTCCCGTCCCGCTCGGCATCAATTATGGCTTTGCAGACATCGATCAAAATAGTAACGTCATAGCCATTTACGTTGCGAGGCGGCGCGTTGTGGCCCGCCGCTGGGCCTTGAAATACAATGGGTTTATCCAATTTTTCACGTAGTTCTGGCCCAATGTAATTCGACAGCGTTTTACCGCTTACAAATCTAGGAAGCCTACTACCTCCTTCACCAAGACCTAGCGCCTCACCCATGCCACGCTGACTGATAACGGCCGTCTTTTTCTCATCTCCCAGCACGTAGCATTCAACGTCCAGCCCAAAGTCTTCTTTAAAGCTGCCTTTATGAGTTGCCTGCAGCAACGGTTCGATCTTGGCCTCAACTTGCTTAGCTTTCCTAGCTAGCGCAACTTTGACTGGTTTCGGTGTCGGTGGAGCTACTAGCTCAAGATGAGGAGCGTCGCTATCGGACTGCTTTTTCTTCGCCATATCTACTTCCCTGAATTCGCACAGACGTAATATTTAGTTTGCAATGCTATTCCTACAGATCCCTGCCGCGCCAGCTACTCAAGCCCGACCCTGACGATCCGGCCGTCCTTCGCTTCATCAGCGTACGCTGAAATCCTTCCTTGCTCGTTTTTGAGCAGCTTGCATATGCTGAGGAGGGCTGCGGCGTCATCGGAATAACCGCCAGCGTCGATGCGTAGGGCGATGCTGTCCAGCTCAACCGCAGACCACCCAAGTATTGCTCCGGAGTCTTCAAGATCGAAAAACAACTCCTGTTGAGCTGTTCTCTCCCCGTCGAGCCCCTGCATGTCGTCTGTCATTATTCTGCTGCCCTAGCTTGCCGTTCGTTATTGGCTACGAATCCGCGCTGCGCCACCTACTTAGCAGTGCCGTCACCATTGACGCCTTTGTCGGCTTGACCAGCAAGAAGCTTTAGTTGAGCGGAGGTGTAACGAATTTGCTTTATCAGGTCTGATGTTTCGGCATCCATTAACCCTTCAGCTTTCCGGAGCTTGCCCAAGCCAGCCGCAGAAAATTCAAGATCCTCTGCGAGCCTGGAAAGTTCTGAAACCATGTGTGCCCTGGCAATCTCGGTGCTCATAAAAAAGGCTCCTGATCTTATAAATGTCGTCGCGCTTCCTCAGTTGATACTGGACCGCGCCACTACTCCTGTTCTAACTTCCTTCGCGTAGGCAACGGCCGCGTCCTCGATCTCATTCAGGTCGCGCGCCATCGTAAGCAGCTTTAATGACTCATCTTCGAGCCCTGCCTCACTCAATCGAACAGCCATGCCGAGCAGGCCTACTGACGTACGACGGAGCTTCTTCGCAGCCTTGCTCAAGTCCATCCGCATATCATTCGACGGTTTGTTGATGATCACAGCTGTCTCCGGCTAGCTTGCCAGGCTAAAAGTTTATACCCCGCTAAGTCTACATCGCTGCCTTATTCACGCGTTAAGGCCAATGCAATGGACACCCAGGCCCATTTCGCGCCATCCCTGTTATGGGCGCCTAGCAGCCTAGTTACACGCCGTACCGCTTGTTACCACCTGATGTGATGCAATATCTCCCCCCCCTGGGACCGATACACACATTCCCGCCCGAACAGGCACAGGAGTACTCACGCGCAGCTGGCGCCGGGCGCTGCTTGGGTTCGGCCGGCCGTACAGGCGTAGCTAGCTGGAGTGTTGGGCTATGACAGCCCGGCCCGTTGCAGAGCGACAAGGCACTGACCCACTGCGCTGGCAGGCCGTCGGCAGAAATCCTCGCCCAAGAGGAGTTAGCGGTTCTCTCATAAATCCTCACTTTGCCACCACGGCTGACCTTCGACACGACCTTGCCCTCTGGCCTATCGCGCACATTCAAGGTGTCAGTGTTTACAAACTCCTCGGGGGCGACGGTCTGCTCAGGTAAAAGCGCAGTCGGTGAGGGGGAATACGATAGGACTGGTGACGGAGGGGTAGAGACCGACGCTGTAGGCGCCTTATGTTCTCCAGGCTTACCGAAAAGCCACAGGACAAACACCAGCGCCATCAGAGGTAGGAACCATCCTTGTTTTGATTTGGCCACGTTCGACATCCACTGTCAGAGATAGCGCACTAGACCACAAGAGTTGGCCATCCGATAGTACTCAAGGCAAGCGTGGATGTAATTACCCGCCTACACGAGCTTATAGACGTGATTTCCGGCAGGCTGCTTTCTTGGCTTCCTGACGGATTTGACTGTGGGCGGGATGTACTCTGGCCACTGATCGTCCAGCCAGGCACCGTACCTTCTTAGGCTGTACATGACACGACCGTCGATCATCGCCCAGACGTCTTTCGGGATAGTTCCGGCCAGGCGCTTCCCCTCCAATGATCGCTTGGTTAGGCCTGTCAGTTCCGCCATCAATGCCTCTGTCACCTTGTCCCAATTGGCGCAATCTTCGTGGAGTTTGGTGGAGGAATCTCCTCCGGCCGTACTTGGGCCAGAAACCACGCTGCCAGTTCCCGCGCCCAACATTTTGATGAGCGCCTCCTTAGATATCTTCGGCGCCCCATCGCCGCCGATGATGAACGGTATGGATTTGGATCTGAGCCACCGGGCTTGAGCCACTGATTTGAATTGCCCAGTTAGGTCAATGATATCCGCAGGACTGAGGAAAAAAGGCGTTAAGGAACTGTCCATATTTGCAATCTCTGAGCTGGTGTCTAGCAGCATGGTAGGTCGCCCTTAAGCGCTTCACCACCTCCCCACTCAGATGCAAAAGTTCGCGAAGATCGCCAGGCACAAGATGTACGCATAGCTGCTCAGGTCCAGAAGTGCGCCTAGAACACTTCTACGATCTGCTCGCAAAATGGCCTGATTTCAAATCGCACCCTTCTGGATTTCAAATCCGGATCTTCGCTGGATCTAGAATCCGAGCAAGACTGAGTCGACTATCTGAATTTGGGGTATTCAATTATTTTTCACCCCCTAGTTGCGTGACTAGTCACGAAGGTATACCTTCACTCCATCGTAACTAGTAACAGGGAGGACGGATGATAGACGAAAACAAGGCCCCTCGGTCGGCAGCAGCCAGACAGCGGGACTACAAGGAGCGTCAAAGAGCAGCAGGCTACAAGCTCACGGCGCTATGGATTAACACGATATCGCAGGACGAGGGAAAGCAGGCGGCACGGGACGGTAAACCACTCAAGCCGATGGCGTCGAAAGACCCCTTAAGCTGGGCGGCCGGTTGGATCAGCGAGAAGGGTAAGCAGTAGATGGCTCAGAAGTGAGCCATGGTCGGATTTGAAATCCAGCCAAGATGTAAGCAGTAGAAGTCCGATATTCGGACATCAAACGAAATGTGCCAGGCCACTGCGCTAACAGTGGCCCGGCGACCACACAGCACTGTCTTTGGGAGTAGTGCCATGCAGAACCAACAGAATACCATTTGCCTGTTAAACGTGGCCGGGGAAATCCTGGGCACCATGAAGGTTTCGGCCTCGATCAAACTGGTCGACCTGACTCCGCTGAAAGCCCTAGGTGCGGCGCGCGTTGAATTGCTACCCGCTGACAATACGGACGATCTGCGCGACGTTCACGAAATCCTCCTTCTGCTCAGCGCCGCGCTGTTCATCATCGCAAGCCCTGGTACCCATCCGTTTGTGTCGAAGGTGCTGGCCACCATTGCGCAGCACACAGCCATGGCCTGGGCTGACGTGATTGGGGGTGCGCAATGAACGCCACCACCGACCGCCTGAGCCTTCGCACCCGGCTGGACCGATACTCCGGCCAACAGGTAATCGACAATGAAATGCGCTTGGCAAAGGATAAGGGATTCCCGCCATATGCCGTAGGCATCGTGGTCGGAACGATAAACGCTGTCCGTGCTTTCGGCGCAATCGATGAGAGCGCTTATTTGGCAGCGTTCAGGCTGCTTGCTGCCTCAAAAACGGGGGCCGCCCAATGAGTCGCTCACTCTACCAAGTCGCTTGCACGGGCCTCGATGACCTGTACTCGGTTCAGAATGGCTTCGATAACCTGCGCGCCATTTTCACTCTGATGCTGCGAACATTTCCAGAGGATCACACTGCGAACGCATTCGCCCAGCTTGGCATTCTTGAAGTAGAAGACTGGTCGAGCATGGTTGATCAGTGGGCAGACTGCATGGACAACGAGCTTGATGCTTTCGCGGCTGAAAGGCAGGCGTATCTCGTGAAGATCCGCCGACGTGTTGCGCTCCAAATAGGGGCCGCGAAATGAGCATGATGAACTGGAAAGACCTGTTGCTCGGCATGGAATCAATCAACGCTATGGAGCCCGATCACTTGGAGGCCGTGCGACAAGCGTCGGATAACCACATGCACATCCTGGCTCACGGCATATCAGGACTGGGTAGTCTGCTGGCCTGCGCAGCGGACAATGATGACACTGGGCTGAACACGGAGGCTGTAACCAATGTCGGCTGGATGCTCGAGAGCCTTGGCATCCTGATCAGCAACCTGTCCGACACGGCCGTGCATGCGGAGCGTCAGATCAAAGCGAGGAAGGGCAAAACTACGAAAAGTCCGTAGTATCAAAGGTCGCCGGCCTGCCCACCCTCGGGAAAATTTTCGCTAGGGTTCTGCGCGGCGGCATTAGCGGCGACGTCCCGCGCGCCACCTTTTGGTAACTCCGAAAATTTTCCGGGCTTCGGCGGCATCGCGCTTCACGACACCATCTAGAGATGTCCTGAGTTTTGAGGACAACTTTTTTTCGTTACTACCCTGATATTGGGTAGTTCCCCAGATCTGGGGAGGTGCCCCGAAAATTTGGGGCACCTATCCGGCATCAGTTTGAGGCTGGGCCGACATTGCGGCTCAGTGAGACGATTTGGTCTCACTAAGACTACCAATTTTGGTAATTTCGACGGCGCTCAGCGGGATGGTCCAATCCTGGGTCATCCGGTAATTACGCGATCGGTACCGAGCGTGGCGGAAACGCCACACAGTGTTGAATTCAACACACTGTGTTGATTTCTACACGGTGGCGGGTATGGCGCCCTAGCACACGCAATCAGCACTCGCCGGCGTATACAAGGTCCTCGAGATATGCCAGCGCCTCTTTGCGGCACCGCTCGGAAATGCATGGTGCCTGCTCAATCACCCGTCGGCAGCCTTCAATACTCTGGACCGCAAGCGCAAGTATCAGGTGGTTACTCAGCAGTCTTTCCTCTGTGAGCTCCTCCCGTAGCATATCCATTGGGGTCAAATACTCCTGCTCTGGCTTGCTCATTCCAGTCTCCAGACAATGGAAAAGGGAAATCATAGACGGGCAGCAGCACTGACTCTGCCGGACGGACAAATGGCCGTCGTGAATCTTTGAGCGCGCAGCGGCCTCACTGTATCCCGACTCGCCGGAGAACTTCCTAATTGTCAGATAGCGCATCTCCCGCTCCGCATTGGCGTGTAGGTTCGCTCACTGTGCGGGGCTGCGAGAGGACGCAATCTTGGAGCGACTCCAATCCGATACCTCTGACCTTATCCACGCGACTGAATTAGCGCCAAGCTTTATTTGGCAGGGGAACTGACCACTGGCTAGCATTCTGTAAATGGTGGTGTGGCTTACTCCAGTTAGCCTCAATACTTCGGGTAAACGAATGAATTCGATAGGCTGCTCATCAGGATGTGCCCTCATCACCCTTTCCTCCCTACGTCTGCGTCCGACGTACATATTCGGCCCATCAGACGATCATGCTCCGCCCTGGCTACCGCGTGCTGGGTGTCCAGATAATCGGCAAGGTCATTGACGTGGACGCCCTGCGCAGACTTCTGGCTGTTCTCCATTCGGACAATCACTAGGTCGATCAGGCCCGCCGCCACCTTCAGCTTGAGCTTCGCCGGCGTCAGATGGGTGAAGTAGTCGGCACAGATCCGCTCAAGGGGAATGATCACTTTGCCGTCGTACTGGGCCATGAGCAAGAAAATTGTTTTCATCGGAAAAGGCAATCTTCAACACACTGGGCTAGTCAGAAAGCGACTGACAAATGACCACGGATAGAGACTCCCACCGCGCCACTCATACTTGAGCCCCAGGCTCATCCGGGCCTCGCTGATCACTTAGCCTGCCAGCCAACACTTCAGCAATAATCGCCGCATTGCCATTCAGGGCCTTCAAGGAGGCATCGACCCAAGACGGGACATTGTCGTATCCCTGGGCCTCTGCAACGGTAACGAGGTACTTAAGCGCTGCGATTACGGTCAGCTGGTTCTGACAGAAGATTTCGAGTTGGCGCGCTAACTGAGCCCCTTTGGCCGAGAGTTGGCTTAAAAGCTCGGACTGACTGAGATACACGTTGAAAACAGAATCTAGTGGCTCCGCCACGCCGTCGTGGTCTGGAGGTCCCGAAGGCGGCACCGGTTTCCCTGTTAGGACGTAAATTACGTCAACGCCAGCTGTCAGGATTTTCGCTAAATAGTCAGCTCGTGGTGATCTCTTATCCAGTTCGTAGGCGCCTTGAGCGTTAACTTTAACCCCGCCCACGCGGCCGAGTTCACGCTGGGTCAACCCGATCCGAACTCGCTCTTGCTTTAGCCTCATGCCGATCGTCGACATTGATCGTTCCTTTTGTGATCGCGTCTAACCCGTGTGACAACTCAGCGACCAGCTTTACAAAAATACTTTCAATCAAACATCGGATGCTCACGGCGATGTTCAGACATGAGGAACTTCAAGGGGAGCACTCATCCCCAATAAACAGCACCTCCACGCCTCAGTATGGTCGTGAATCGAAAAGCTCGCCGCTCGCTGGCTTACTCAAAACCCTAGCGTCACACTCCTTCGGTTGGTATGGCGTGAGCGATTCGCATGATTAAATCGCTCATACCCTCAGCGATGTCATCTGCGTTGTCCTCAATTACGGCCAAGTAGCCGCGGATGTTATGCGCAGTCTCTCCGTCATCATGCGTCACAATCCACATCCGGATTTCGTCGATAGCAGAGCCTAGAGCGTTGATGTTTTGGTTGAGCCGTACGAGCAAAGCGGCGGTCGGATCGCGGGGTAAGGCAGACATGACGTTTCCTCCATAGAAGAGGAAAGCTTAGGACATTGGCATCAGCAGAGACGGCTATCTGACGAATCACAACCAAGAAAAAGCCCGCGATGGGGATCAACGGTATGCGTCCGGCGATCAGCAGAACACTTGATTACACCCTCAAACGCTGGGTAGCGCTGTCGCGCTACCTAGATGACGGGGCCGTACCCATAGACAACAATTGGGCCGAAAACCAAATCAGGCCATGGGCTCTTGGGCGCAAGAACTGGCTCTTCGCCGGATCACTGCGCAGTGGAAAACGGGCGGCGGCGATCATGAGTTTGATCCAGTCTGCCCGGCTAAATGATCATGACCGGTATGCTTACTTGAAAGATGTTCTCATGCGCCTGCCGACGTAGCTGGCGAATGAGATTACTGCGTTGTTGCCGCATAACTGGACGCGCGCTTAACTACAGAGGTGTGTTGGGCGTGGGCGGATGCTTACCCCATGCGGAACGAAGCAGGTGCTCTGACAGCGAAATCCCAATCAACGAGTTCAGCAGTTCGTAGAACGTATTCAGTAATTCATCGCCATATATCGTGGCCGTATCGATATTCTGCTGCTCAAGCAAACATCTAAGCCGAGCAAAATCGTCATCAACGCGTTCATGCGTTTTGTTAAGGCAGGGATTAAGCGAGGTGCAAAGATGGAGACTGCGTCTGTAGAGCGCACAAAACTCTCCCTGGCCGATCATAGGGGTCAGGATTGCACTAATTTCTCTCAGCGTTGCCACGACTGCTTCGGCAATTCTCGCAGCGCTCGGATTTTCACCGGATCGCTGCGCCGTCGAGACCACAATCTTATGGCTCCCGTCGCTCTCCATGGGCATGTGTCACGTAGTGGTGCGAGAACCCCGATCGTACACCTTATCTGCTGCGCAGCGGGGTTGTTTCCAGCATTAACTCCATCAGAGTGGGGGCTAGTGACACGACACATCGCGACCTAGATGGGCAGGTGCCGGTGAATACCCACCCGCGTTGGCGGCGGCGGAGCACCTCTATTTGGTTGGTCAGATAAGCAGTCTCAGTGAGACCATATCGGCTCAGTGAGACTATCAATGCTGGTAATTCCGATGCTCGCGGCTTGGGCGAAAGCGTCCCGAACTCAGGCTACCTCGGTAACCAGGCGCACGATCATAACTGCTGTATGAACTCGGCCGCCGCTACCGGCACCGCTAAAGACCTACCACATGGAGTGAAGCATGGAAGAAAATAAGCAATTTGCGGTCTACAGCGACTTCAGAGAAGGTTTCCTGATCGGCGTCGGACCAAGCTTGTGGCACTACGATGCAGAATGCGCGATTAGGTTTGAAACCGAGAAAGAGGCCCGCACAGCGGCCTCACGCAGGCAGGCCGATATGGCCGTTGCTGTGCGGCTGACCGAGCTGGATGGAAAGGTGGAGTTCGAGCCGTTGCCCAAGCTGGAAAAAGCTCCGCCAGGGACGTGGATTGTGACGATCACATACGCCAAAGCACCCGGAAAACTCTTCTACCTCGTCAGCGGCGGTAAAACGGTGAAAATGTCGACATCACCTGAAGATGCCAAAGGCTACAAATTTGAGCGGGACGCAAGGAAGGCTGTCGAAGCGATTAACAAAGGTGAGCAGCTTCAGGCGCAAACCCAGCAGAAGACAGGCCAAGTGCTGAGTTTTACGGCCGCCAACGATCTTCGACTTACTCAATGAGTATCCACGGCAATAAGATGTAAAACGCGGATACCAGCTGGTATGCCACATTGTGCGCCGGACCTCGAAAGATGGATGAGGGTAACGGTCAGCCAACGCAGCGGGCGGCAAAGGGTTTAATACCTGGCTGACCGGCCGGGCACTCAAGCCGCGACTGCGTGATTTTAGAACAGGAGCCACGCAGGCCATGAACGAAACGACCGAGGGCTTGCGCGCATCACGGGGTGGGGGAATGAATCAAGATCGTGTACAGCGAGAAACCCTATACGCCGAAGTGTGGGAGACCCCCATGCTCAAGCTCGCCCCGAAATACGGCGTATCCGCAGTCTTCCTACGCCGGGTCTGCGTCAGCTTGGACATACCATGCCCGCCGCGAGGCTATTGGGCGAAAAGGCATGCAGGCCGAAAGCCAAAGATACCTCCACTCCCGAAACTAAAACCTGGCGGTTATTTCGAATGGAGAAAAGGCGATCGGTTAATTGGGGGGAACGCTATTGAACCGACTGAACCAGAGCCCAAAAATGACCGGGCCCGCCGCACTCAGGTAATGGCATCGCTCTCCTCATTTACCAGTGGAAGAGTTGCTGGTGACAGCTATCTGAAACCCTTTAAGCGAAATTTGCCCGACTTCGTAGTTACGGAAAGCTCTTTAAAGCGGGCCGCAACGCTCCTCTTAAAGCTTGCTGGTGCCTTTCGCGGGCTTAATCACCGAGTATCCGTGGCATGCGGCGAACCTGGGTATACGCGCAAAGAGTTAGGGGTGGAAGGTGGCAGACTGAAGCGGTCAGCATTGGAAACCGACGTTTGGAGACCGGGAAGGCCGACATTGGTCTTTATCGGCGAAACCGCGATCGGCCTTACTATTTATGAGCAGACAGTCGACCGAGATATGGTTTATCTGGATGGCCAGTACGTGCCGGTAAAGGAAGCCAAAGTGATGAAACCAGGGCTATGGGACCGGAGAACCAAAACATTTTATCGCGTAAGCAGTCACCGCGTGGCCTCCAAGCGGCTGTGTCTGAGGCCTACAGCCCTTTTTATCGAGTCGAGTGGTCGGAGACTTGGACCGAGGACAACGTGAGCCTGGGTAAGCAGGTTGACGTCATTGTGTCGTCGTTATGCGCCCAGGCAGAGGCACTGGCATCACAGGTTTCGGCAGCGAACCGGCAGGCGGAAGAGGAGCAGAAGCAGTGGGAGCGACAACGTGTGATTGCACACGAAGAGTACCAGCGGTCGCTGATCAAGCAGGCTCGTGAAGACTCGCTTCGTAATTTGCTGAAGATAATCGACAGGTGGAGTGAAGATAGGCGGCTCCATGACTTTTTCGAAGACATTACGACTCGCGCGGGCGACATGAGCGACGAAGCACGAGAAGAGATTTTGTTGAAAGTGCAGGAGGCGAAGAATCTGCGTGCGAGCAGTGACAGTATCGGCTCGCTGCTGGCATGGGAAGCGCCGCCACCGAAACCCCCAGAATAGATAGCGCGATGATGTTCTTACCTTTTTAAGCTAAGCACGCGACTTCAGTTATCCCAGTCTAGGGAGTATTCGCCAGTTCCCGAATTCTAAGCACTGTCGTTGTTGAGCAATCGGCGTGCCGGGCAGCAGCCCGGATACCAAGCCCGGCCTTCAGCAACTCCTTCACTCGCTTATGGAGATCGGCGTCAACCGGCCTCCCCTGATACTTCCCCTCAGCCTTGGCCTTCTCAATCCCTTGCGCCTGGCGCTCACGTCGCTGCTCGTAATCCTTGCGGGCAATTGCCGCCATCATTTCTACAAGCATTGAGTTGATAGCGCCCAGCATCCGCCCGGTGAACTCGTCGCCTTGGGTATCCTGCATTCCCTGGTGACTAGTTGGCAGATCGAGCGCAACGATCCGCAGCCCCTTGGAGTCGATAGCAGCCTTTAGTTTCTGCCAGTCATCCACAGGCAAGCGGGATAGCCGGTCGATTGACTCAACCAGAAGTACGTCCCCCTTACGCGCGTCTTTTAGCAGGCGGAGCAGCTCTGGCCGATCCGCAGCCGCGCCACTGACATTCTCCAGGTACACGCTGGCGATGCCCTTGTTGTGGTCGTCGGCGAACTGCTCAAGCGCTGCTTGGGCGCGGCTGGCGTCTTGCTCTTCGGTTGATGCTCGGAGGTATGCGCGGATGAACATGATGGGTGCCTGTATCAGTTAGGGCGTTTCACTAATACTGTTGCACTATGGGTGTTACTTATCAAGCGAAAAACCTGAAAAAGGCAAAATGAGCCTGTATCTGGATAGGCATACCCTGTGCGCACTGATCATTTACCACCCGCTCGTGATTTCGACGGCAGCCCTACCGATAATCCTGACCGTCTTTGGCGAGAGGCGTCCTCTGGCTCAGATTGGAGCGCTTTTCTATGAACTGCTGATCACCTCAAGGTCGTAGCAAGGAAGCGCTCAACCTCATCGATCATCCCTTTTACGTCTCCGGTGTCAAATTCGTCCTTCTTACCGTGCGCGGCGCTATTGCGGATGGCCGCCATTGCGGTGATGCGTTTTTGCTGTAGCGAGTTATAGGCGCCAGCCTTGGCTAAGTCGTCGTTCATTTTGTTGAGACCGGCAGCGCTGATGCCGTTGTCGGCGCAGAGATTTATAAGGCTCGTCTCCAAAACAACGCCAGCGATAACAGCTGACGCAGACGCATACCCAGCAGCAAGCAGCCCGCTTGCCTGCTCAAGCTCGCTTGTGAAGACATCCGCTTGTACGAGATTACGGAGTGAGTTCAGGTAACCACCCTCGAAATCTTCTTTCGCCGCCAGAAAAACAGCTCTCATCCGTTCAAAACGAGCAATGCCGACATCGAACATTTGGTTTCCATCGGCTTCAGTGAACCGTTGCAGGTAACTAGATTCTTTACCGCAAACCCTTTCCAGCAGTGCTCTGACCTTAACTGACCAATTCAGAGTTGATTCCGGAGCCAGGTACTCTGTCTGAAAGCCTCTTCTTGGGTGCCCCGTCATAGTGGTGGCGTTTTGCAGTTGAATTAGCTGTTTCTCCAACTCGACGAAGCGCTTCTCAAACAATGTTGTCACTTTGAATTCCCTATGCTTGGATCGCCGAATAGTGTCCTAAGGCCATTACAAGTTCAAGATCACATTTTTAAGCTCACTTAGGCTCCGCACTGACTCATCGCTTCGGCTTTGCGGGCGATTAGAAGGCCGGGGCCGGCGAGAACTTAACTTTGGTGCGCTGGGGCAGCTCAAGATCATTTCGCGCACCTTTGACTGCGCGATAAATGGTGCGCGAAGAAGCGCGCGAAACCGGTGGCGCCGCTTGCCCTATTCTGGTGTTTTCGCGGATACATGCATGGATACCGTGGCCTGGGTACCACCGTGTAGAAATCAACACAGTGTGTTGAATTCAACACTAAGTGGCGGATCGGCCCCTCATCAGGCACCAGCCAGCAGTCGCGCCAAGCGATCCTCGTAGGGCTCTTCAAGTGAGCCCTCCCCCATGCCGTAAGCCTGGCGTTGCAGAGCGATCAGCGTTCTAGAGATATCCGCTAGCTCCTTCATAGATTTCATTCTGGATGGAAGGCTCGACATTTTCGCCGCCAGTTCTAGCGCGTCGGCGCCGTCCACATCATCACCTTTGAGCCTTTTAACCAGGTCAGCGACGTCACCACGCAAGTCAGTGACCGATTCCAGTTCATCCATCAGCTTGTCAGCCAATGCCAAGCAGCGACCAATATGATTGCGCTGACCTATCTGCGTGTCTGCGATAAGCGTGGCCGTTGCTTCGACCTGAAGCTTTTCAGTGATGGCGGTTTCCGTGGAAACCAGTTTGGAAACTTCAGCTTTGGAAACCAACGCCTCAGCTCTTGCCTGTACTTTGGCTTTGAGATCTCGGGACCACTTAAAGGCTTTCGCCCGCTTGTTGATCGCCGTATGCGAGACGCCTTGAGCCGCGCCGATCTCCCGAACTGAGAGAACACCAATTCTGTAGGACCGTTCAATAGCTTCCCAGTCCAGTGCTGCTTTCTTGATCATGCCTCGCCCACCATTAAGTCAATCATCACCGCATGCTCCAGCAGGCCATGTACCTGTTGCGCCTCAATTCCGGGGTTAGCGCCTCCGTCCAGCTTTCCCCGCGCATCCTGCGCATCTTCACCGTCTGCCACTTCAGCCCCAGCCTGGCCGCCCATTCAGCGGCCGGGAGGGTTATGCCGTTCCGAGTGATGGGCGTTGCGCCGGCACAGACCGTGCTGCGGATCGGCATCCGGGGAATAAACTTCGCGGTTTGATCAAAGGTCGCGCCTTGCATTTCGGCCATCTCGATAGTGCAGATGGCTTAAAACTTATGTGACTAGATCCTACGCATCACCCTGTGCTAACAATGCGATGACAACTGCCGTCATGGGAAAGGACAGACCATGGATATCGCTATATGGGTCATCGCCGTACTTTTAGTTTTCGTGTGCGTCCTGCTGTCTCGAACATTGTCAGCGCTCAATCGCATCGCCACCCTCATCACCGCCGCATCCGACATGAACGACGAGAACCAGCGCCAAATTTTTTCCTGCGTGCGCCGCATCCACATGGTGGAACACATGCTGAAAGGCATTCGCAGTAAGGGCGTTACCGACGTCGAGGAAAAGGTTCATATCCTGGACGGGGATCGAAGCAAGGAAGAATCGATACGTGACGAATTTATTTCGCGGTGACCGCCCGGGTTAGCAGGCGGCCGTTATCCGTCTACGGCCGGACTATTGTCGCTGGTAGCTCGACAGCTTCGCGTTTCGGCCTTACTGCCCAGACCTTGCTTCCCTCGGGCCTGTACGCTTCGTACCCTTCCCTGATGCTTGCTTCCCGTAGCGCGGCATTCGCAGCCATCACCGTCGGGTAAAAGCCAGACGTCGCGGCCTGCTCTTCCCGCTGCTGCCTTGCGGCCCGATTGCGCGCTGGAGCGCCACGGGCGGCAGCGGCGCTTCCTGCGTATTGACCTGCGGCCACCCCACCCACTGCCGGCACAACTCCGCCGACCAGTGTTCGCGGCTGAACGCCCTTCAATGCTGACAGGCCATCGGCAGATGTGAGCGCTTTGGCGAGTATCCGGTTTGAGCGCTCGTTGATTTTCGAACCGACTGCCCGCGGCAAAGAACGCAGAAGCGTATGCATGATGCCTGTAGCCGGATTGGCACCGGCGAACCCGGCAGCTACCAAATCACCGATGACGCCATTCGCCTCGTCCATTTCCGCCTGGCGTCGAGCCGTCGCACTATTCCCTAGCGCTCTTCCGCTGAGTTTCGACACGCTAATTTCATGCTTCAGTGAGTTTTCCCAAATGGCGCGCGAAGCGTCATCCGGAAGCATTGCAGCAACTTTTGCACGGCCATTTGGCGACCGTAGGTATTTGGTGACGTCCGGCATTGCCGCCGCATCGTTGCCGATCTTGCTGATGATCGAAGAGACGGCACCGATCCTCACCGCTTCTTGTTCGGATGGGTTGAGGCGTGCAAACTCAGAGGCCCAGCGTTCCGGGGTGACCTTTCTCTCCAGGATGTCAGCCCCCCGCTCGATGCCTTCCATGTACTGGCTGTGCCCGGCGAACACCGCGCGAGCCTTCGCATAGGTCGGCGCGCTAGCGTCCATGATCCCAACCAGCTCATTCCTGATTCCGATGATGTCGCGCGCTTCGGAGCGGGCACCACTACCAAGCAGGCTTTCTATCTGTCCATCGAGATTCTGCTTAATGACGTCCAGGTCTTTGGTTTTGGGTACCGATCGCGGCGTCACGACACCATCAGCGCCAACTTCCATGAATTGACCGTCGAAGGTGCGCCCTTGGTTGGCGGCGCGACGTTGGGCATCACGATAGGCCGTTTGCATGGCTGGCCTGCCCATAAGCCCCTGCAATTGTGGAGACCACGGCACCTCTTCGGCATGGGCTGCGGCGTACAGTGGCGCAGCCTCAGCAGAGCGTTGCGCCATTGTTTGATCGATCGCGGCGTCTGCCGATCTGCTTACCCCACTCAATGACTTCACTGTATTGGTGAGTCGCTCGCCTTGTGCGGCTTGGCGGTTGGTCAGGGTGTCCGTTACCGTTGTGCGCGCCTGGCCTGGCGAATTTGCTAGTCGCTCAACCAAGCCGCGCACGTTCTCGCCGCCGGCGTCTGCTGGGATGGCGGATCCAGGCTGCTGCGTAGCCAGCTCGTCATACTGCTGGCGGAACTGCTCGGGCGTCAGATTATCGCGATCAAGCGCCTTGTTGAGCTGAGCCTGCGCCCGCATCTCTGGGGATGTAATGGCATTGGCCGCTCCACGGACACCGCCTATTACGGCCGGCAGCGCACCGCCTACGACCGCACCCAGGGCTGCGCCCTGGAGTGCTCCCGGTACCCGTTGTCCAAGATCCCCCTCCGCTGAGCCTGCGCCATAAAGGCCGCCGTACACAGCGCCAATCCCGGCCCCTTGGGTAAAGGCACGGCCGACAGTTTGACCTGCCATGGATGCCCCTCCTGTGGCCAACGCTGGAACGACGCCGCCCGCGATAGATCCCGCGACTGAGGCGTACGGGTGCTGCTCCTGCCCCGTCTTCAACTGAGCCCGCTGATTAGCGACGTTTTCGTCATACCGTTCGCGCCAGCTATCTGCCGATGAACCGTTTTCAGGAATCGAAAAGAGGGGCTGTGCGGCGGCGTCGAGACCGGCAAGGATTTCATCCTGGAGGCCAAACGTGATCCCGTCGCCTGCGCTGCGTAGAGCAGCGGTGCCCGCGCCCACGTCTTGCTCCGTGTCGCTGAACGCCTTCTCATACCAGGGTCTATCCTGCGCACCTGCAGGTGACGAGGCGCCACCCCCCATCTGCGCGGCCGGTGTAATAATCGGAGCAGCCTCCCAAGCGTTCTGCACTGGCGTCGAGGAAGCGATACCCGGCTGCGGCTGATGTACAGCATGATCCGCATCCGCACCGTCTTCATTCCAAATTCCGGCGGTCGCCTTGGGCCTTGCGGCAGCCGGCACGATGATTGGAGAGTCATCCCAAGCGGCCATTATGGCTTCCTCCGGTGGTTGCCTTGCGGATCTATAAAGTCTGCACCCGACGGCAGTCTTGCAAACTGATCGGCCGTGCTGATTGTATAAACGGGCCCGCGTTGCTGGGTTGTGGCTTGTTGCGGTTGCTGACCGTTTTCGCCTTGGGTTTGCGGGGTTCCCTGCTGGTCAGGCTGCTGTGGGTCCGGACCGAGAATGCTATCCACACTCAAGGACTTAGCACCTTGGCTAGTGCGACGGTTGTTGAGCATTGCACCCCTGAGTGAAGCGGCTCGCATATTGAGCTGGCTGATTTCCGCGAGCCGCTGCCTTACGATCCCGGGGTCTTTGATGTTGGTGACGAGCTCATTCCAGGCTCGCTGAGCGTCACCGTCAGTTTGGGTGCCCTTGTTCAACGCCAGGCTTTGATTCCTGAGCTTTTCCAAAGTCGAATTGAGGGATGCATAATTCTTGCTGTTCTCGTCACTGGCCCCTATCGCATTGCGGGAAGCGCTGACGGCGTTTTCCCACGGTCCTAGGACTAGAGCACCACTTTCGAGCTGCTTGTCGATTCTGCCTAGCTCAGAGTTCATCGAGCGAGTACCGCCAATAGCCTCGATATCAGCATCTTCATATTTCTGCAGCGAGACTGGCAGGCCGGCTTTTTTATCGCTGTCTGCTCGGTAGTTATCCGCCCGCGCGTTTGCCTGGCCAATTTGCGCCTCGTTAAGCCGCCGGCCAGCATCATCCTTGCCGGTCGGATCTAAGGCCCTACGCAAGGCAGCCTGGTCTTCAGCGGTAGCGTCTGGGCCTAACGCTGCGGCGTGCAGACTCTCTAGGCGGTTGGCTTGGCGCTGCTGCTGATCGTCGGCAACACCCTGACGACGGTTGTCGATAATTGCCTGAGAGCCGGTTACCGCATTCGCCAAACTCTGCGTCGTCGCCTTACGCTCCTCATTGAACTGAAGCTCTCTGCGCGTAACCGGCTGGGTGCTGTCACGAACAACGTTGAAATGACTGTCTCTGGTCTGAGCTGCGATGGCGTTGCGCTGACGGTCTTGATCGGCGTATGCGTCACGCAGATCGTTAGCCTTTTGGAAGCGACCCATAGCCAGCGCTGAATCACCGGCAGCGGCTTGGCTGAACGTGCCGACCCCGTCGCCAAGATTTCGCGCCGAGCCCAGTGATGCGAGGTCGGCATTCCGTCCAGGCGCCGCTCCAGTGCCCGGCATGATGTCAGCCAGCGATACAGGACGCTGAGGCGCTGCAGGCACGGTTCGGCCGCCTGGCGATAGGTCTTCAAGCGCCATGGGTTGAGCGCCTTGTCTCGGCTGCATGGTTGCTGCCTGGGCTAGTCCCTGCGGCGCATATTGGGCCAACGAAGTCACACGCTGCTCGGGCGGCAACTTCGGGGCGGTGAAGTTGGTAGCAAGGCTGTTCAGTGACGATGGCGCATTGCTGAACGAGGCTTCACCGTTGGCGCCCACACCTGCATAAATGGCTGATCGCCCATCACCGACTCCGGTTGAAAAGGCGTCGGCCAAGCTGGCGGGCTTCTCTGGCTGAGGGCTCGCTTGTAGTGGGGCTGGACCGCCGATCTGTTGGCTGGCGCGACCAACAGGCCCACCGCTTTGTGCTGCAGGGCCAGTGCCAGTCGGGGATAGGTATTTTGCTGAGGTGTTGCTTACGTCGAAACTGGTTTGTCGGGTAACTGAGCCCAAATCAGCGAGGTTCATCCGCGCACTGCGGAGTTCGCCGGTTTGCTGGCCGAGTCTTGCCTTGAGCGCCGCGCGTTGAGCCGATGTCATTCCCGCTGTTCCGATGTCGCCGTCGAGATCGCCGGTTGCCATGTATGTTTACTCCGAAAGGGTTGAGCGTTAGTCACAAGTACAGATCATGTGACTGAGGCGCTCACCGCAACCGAAGACTGAAGCAATTCAAGCCGCCAATGACGTCCCGGATCTGGGAAGCGGTCCCCCTTGATGGAGCCTAGCGAAAGCCTCATCCCAGTTTGTGCCGCGATACCGGCGCATCTTCACGGTTTGCCATTTCAGGCCACGAAGCGCCGCCCACTCCCGCGCTGGTCTGTGCTGGCCATTTATCGAAACGACGGTTGCCGCCGCACAGATGCTGTTCTGCTCAGTGTTACGCCCCATTTCCGTGTCCCATCGCTAAGTGATGTTGCTGGTATATGTGACTGAGTAAAGGTGGGAAATGTGTTGATCGAGAATAGCCTGGCTTGGTTGAATTTGAATTCCAGCTGCGGCCGACTGGTAAGCATCGCTTAAAACAGCCCATCCTGAGGGCGGACGCTATGCCAGATTTAGACCCGGCACCACGTATCCCACTCAGGCATGAGATGCCGGAATGTTTGCCGGCATCTGCATACTTTCCGGCACTTCGGATCGGAATACAGAGAGACTCCAATGTCTAATACAAACTTTCCCGGGCCGCAGCGCAGTATCAGCGGCGCACAGGGACCCCATTTCTCCGAGATAAGGAATACAGAATGACGAAGTTGTTCAGGCGGCGATTTGACGAACTCGAGCGTCAGCTTGAAGAAATCGCCGCGTCTAAGACGACGTCGGTCAGTCAGTTGACTGGTACCCAAGCAGTCTATGTCGACCAAAATGCCCTGCTAAATTGGCAAATCAAAGCAAAAACCTTACTGACGGGAGCCTGTGGGGAAGGTTCCCACCATGTGCAAAGCCTGCAGTCGGCGCGGCATACGATGATGGGCTCGAATTACGATGTGCTCAAACAAATGCGAGCGGTATTCCTAGCCGCCAAAGAGGATTTTGAAGGCGGCTATCTCAATACTTTGCGAGACCTTGTACATGCAGAGGTTTTTGGCAGCGAACTAGAGCAGGCGAGTGAGTTGCTTTCCAGTGGTTACGCAACGGCCGCTGCGGTAATTGCCGGAGTGGTGTTGGAAACCACAATCCGAAACTTGTGCACAGATCACGGCATTGATCTCGGAAAGCTCGACAAGATGAATGCGGATCTAGCGAAGTCTGGGGTCTACAATTCGATCCAACAGAAACGTATCACGGCGATGGCAGGTATTCGGAACGCCGCCGCGCACGGTGACGCAGACAGATTCAATCCTGGAGACGTCAAAGGAATGATTGATGACGTCGAGCGCTTCCTGGCGCTTAACCTTCAATGACTTTTGGTCGGCGATGACGACAGGAGTGATGTGCTCAACTAGGAGCACATCTGCTCGTATCTTTGAGACGGATTATCGGCTCGGCTGAATGAGACGTCTCGGCCCCATCGAGTTGATTCGGTTCTACTTCCGATTTTATCGGTACCGCTTCCGAGCGGTGGAAACGCCACAGAGTGGATATCAGATTGTCGGCGTCAGCCTGCCTCAAGGTGTGGTCATGTTCACCATGCCCCTGGGGCACATCACCGTGGTCGGGTGGTGTGGTGGTGGCGTTTGCGTCCTCCCGACTGGTAACCACTTTCGGCTGGTTACTTTTGGTGGTTACCGCCACCGGTTACGGCGTGCGTTGTGGCCAGCGAGATAGACAATATGTTCTCAGTGAGATCATTTGCTCTGTTTTATCCGCGCCACGATTTCTGCAATCGCGTTTCGTGGCGCGGGATTTCTGAACATTGCCGGCCGAGCAGCGAGCGGGCCGTCATCCGATTAGGTTGCACAGGATGGATTCGCTCTCCGCCATACCATCGCGCTCACTAGCGACCAAATAGCGAAACACAGCCAACGCCTCGGTCTTGTCCCGTGGGCGGATCTCTGCCAACAAGCCGAATACAAACCAATCTCGGGCTGTCGATTCGGGCGGGCCATCACTGCCGTAAATATCGACGACATTGCGGAGCCAGTAGAGATGGCTCCAGTATTTCAACTCGCAAAGACAGTCAGTCAGCGTTCTAGGCATAAGGTCTGGGCGAGCGTGAAACCTGGCCGCTACCTCGTCTTTATCGAAGTCCAGCATGCTGCCGCGCCGCTGGAGGCCGTCCATAGCTTTGATACAGAATACCTCTGCGGCAGTGTCAGCAAACAGAGAATCGCCGAAACGAGCAGCCCCTTCCACCCTCAGCGCCTGATCCCTTACTGACTTGCTTGCCAGCGCTTCCAAATCAGCGAAGCCGATGGATGAGAACGTCGCGAATGGGTTGTCTGGATTAGTAAGCCGTAAGAATGCGGTGTATCGCCCTTCAAGCTCTTTGAGAGGCGTCTTGATCTTCTTCGCAGCCTCAAGAGCGGTTGCTATTGGGCCAGGCTGTCCGGTGGCGATTACACTGCGCAGCCAAAGCAATGCGTCGACCTCCTTGTCGCCTGTGACCCGTTGCTGTGACGGCAAGACCTGGACGGCCGGCGCGGTGCTGGCGCTAACGCGGATGGTTGGAAGCGTGAACAATGCCCGGTGCTGGTCGTTGTCACGAAATGCGCCTGAGCGTGAAACCAGGGTCTTCACCGTCCCCAGCGGTAAACCCGTCATCGTGGCCACCTCCCTTAGCGAGTGGCGGCGGCGCAGATCAATTACCTGATTGCGTAAATCCTCTGAAACCCTCTGTTTCAATGCATGCACGCTGTACCCTCCGTTGCTGGTTGATCGCTATCAGACTCCCGCACCAGGTGCCGGGAGCCCCATCCTTGTCAGCTTGCGGAAAACCAGCAAACAAGGATGGGGAGAACTAGCAGGCAAGGCTGCTACAGGCTGGTGGCGGCCATTCGTTTGAATGTCGCGAGACCTTCAACTGCCGACCTGCAGCCCTCTTGTGCCTTCACCGCCGAGCCAATCAGCGTGGCTGCGGCTTCGGGATCTTTCGCCCGCTGAGCTTGGGAGAGCAGATTGTAAAACAGCGCATCCAGCGCCTCGGCGTGCCCGGCAAGCATCGCCTCAGGCCGCGCAAGGTCGCCAGCAAGGACCAGGCTGATCTGGTGCTTAATATCCTCAATGATCTCCTGCTCGCCGAGTAGCGAGTACGGTTTGATGACGCTGATAAAAACAGCTGCTTTTAGCGCCGGAGATAGATCTACCAAGGAAAGATGCTTATCTGTATGGGTATTGGCGTCTGAGTGTGTCTGGTGACTCATGATTGAACTCCTAGTTGGTTGGTCGAGCACTGCGATATGAGAGTCGGCGGGGGCGGTTCCTCAGCTGCTAGGCTGTTCAAGCACCCTTAAACTGTTCTGCACTAGATCGTGACTATGAGCGGCGTAGAACGCCTCGCAGAGCGGGCCACGACCTGCCCAGACTTCGTTTTCAATGTCAGCACTGTCCTCGACGTTTGCCTCGAAGATCAGGCCGCGCAATGTCCTGCAACGCTCTAAGTGAAGCTCGGAGCGACGGGCAGGGTTCACGTTGAGGATGTCGCAAAGCCGATCGAAGCCGAGGCGTTCGGCCACCGCGCTGCCGTCAGAGGACAGCAGACGTCCGAGTTCCACCAGCCGCGCGCGTGCGTACTCATACTCGGCAGCACGATGAGTGTCGGCGAGCTCTACAAGCATTTCGATGTCGCGAGCTGAGCGCGGCAGATCCCGGCTGATCTTCAGCACTGTTCGCAGAAAGTCTTTGCGCTCGCGCCAGATGCCGTCGCGGACAGCGAGGAGGATCCGGCAGGTCCGACGGGTGACGATCAGCAGAGTTCCGGGCGTTACGCCTGGCTTCGATGCGATTGCATGCAGGTCGCTCACTAACTTAGGGATCATTGCGAGCCCCTCCAATGACGGCTAGGAAAGTGAAGAGAAGATGTATGGGTATGGTTTACGTAGGAGTGGTCCATATTTGGTACCTGTAACCTCTGAAAAGCGTGTCCACAGGTACCAAAAACGACACCTGTGGATACGTTTAATGGCTGCAATGGTCCATATTCGATACCTGTGGAATTGCCACAGGTATCGTTTTTGGACCGGTAAGAATCGAAAGCTTTGGTTTTTCCCACTCGTTAGACGGCGCCTTATTGTTCCAGCACGGCATCCATGTGAGCCGCCAAGTGCGCGTTTTCGATTGGGTACGGCTGCAGAACAGGCTTTCATCTACAAGCACGATGAATCCTGCTTCGACGAGCTCGTTGAACACCCTCATGGCAAGAGTTCGAGAACAGGGTATTTCCTGCCCCGCCTGACGTACGCCAAATCCCACAGGGCCCGCCGGCGTCCAGTGTCGTTGCAATAGTGTGATGAGCGCCTTCGCCTGGGCACTCAAGCCAAGGTATGCCGGAGAGGCCAGCAAGCGACGTTGTGTCACTACCACCCCCCCGACGCTATCGAAAGGTAGGCGACTCTTCTTTCTCATTTAGCGACTCAAGCGCAGTAGAGACGCGTTTATAGGGTCGGTTAATCCCGCCGCTGCGCTCCACTGCAGGCTGACTGACGTGTGCCTGTTGAACACCAAGACGGGGAACAAAGCGACGGCTCTTAAGCTACTCATTGGCGATTCTCCCGGCGAAGGCTCGACATACCTGGCCATTGTTGATGGCGCGCCAATAAGTGAATTCATCGATCGACTCGGCGAGACCGGATGTCACCACCGCCAACTGGTTGCGCATTACCTGGCGCCCGCATTCGGCATCTGCAGCGCACAGAAACGGGCCAAGCAACGCCTTTACGACCTTTGGATGACTAACATAAAAAAGCTCGGTGGCTTTCTTTGGGCAAGCCGGGGCCGTTGGCGCAAGTGCGCCTTTTTGAATTTTCATGTTCTAGGCCTTTTGGCTGGCGGCGCTGCGCTGGCTGAGCGGAGGAACTTTCATGTGCGAAGCTGAGGTACCCAGACTGCAAGCGTCTTTGGCATCCAAGCTTCGGGCCTTGTCCATGTGCGTGTTGTAACGAGCCAAGCGAACGCTCAGCGAACTGTCTGCATGGAGCGCGGCGATGGCCATGGCGCGATGTGCGGCCGCTTTTCCGGATGTGGCGGGCGGATTTTGAGTGCTTGAAAACTGCATAGGTGATGCTCCTTTCGCTGCGGAGCTACCGGCTTCACTTGCACATGAAAGGCGGTAGCGCTGTGCAGGTGTGCAAGATCGGGGCAAAAGGAACCCGACAGGACCGAAGTCCTCCCACACAGCACCACCATAAAATGCAGGCGAAAAAAAACTCCGCGCTGTTTGGTGGAGCTTGTGCTCCTTATGCTTGCCGGGCTTGCACACCCAGATCGCTGAATTGGCAGCGACGGGTAAACAATACAGACCGACCCCGCCTGATGCAACCACGGGTTTCGGATCCCTTGGCGTTGGCGTGAATATAATCTCGCGTGCAAACCGGCCGCATCGCTGGCTATTAATGGTCAGGGGCATTAGTGCAACCCTCCAGGCGCATCATGGGTGTTGAGACGGGCCACATCGATTGCCTTCATCAGTGTGTCGCGGCCGAGCCCTTTGCTCTGGAGGATCGTAGCCAGGCTTAGAAAAGCAGCCATCACCACAACCTCCGGGGGCGTCTGGTTGCTATTGGCATAATTGACTATGTTCGGCAGTAGCTCATCGAACAGAAAGTCCTGATGATCTTGAACGGTATGTCCTGCGTATGAAGTCATGCCGCCACCTCACGACGCTGGCCCGCAGCGCTCGCCAACATCGCGAGCAGAAGCATGGCTCGCGACCTTTGAGCCACTGGTAGGGAATAGCGAACCACCCTGCATGGACTACCCCAGTTGTTAGGAACAGCCTCGGCATGACGGGTGAACGCTAAGCCGTGATAGTTGCAAAGCCTGCTAATCGTTGTATGCAGGCAATGCTCGCCGATGCGCTCTGCCTCAAACCGATTGAGGCTATGCCCATCAATCATATGGGCGAGAACACGGCAGATCTTGTTCGGAGCAGTAGCAGTGGTAACATCGCCGTGCGACAGGCTGCTTTGTTCTACGGAACGGGTGGCCTTTTTCATTCTAGACTCCCTGCATCAGGTCAATGCGAGCGCGTAGTACCACGGTGCGTTCAGCCGCGGAAACACCATCAGCCATCATCAAGCGGTCGATAGCTTCCAGATCCTTCATGGTTTGACAGTCAACCTCGCCAGCAAAGGCAGACATTACCGTCTTTGGCTTTGCGGGAGCTAGACGCTCACGAGGCGCCTCCTTGGTCGGTAGATTCTTTTCGAGGAATGCCAGAAGCGGCGTTTTCTGAACGGGTGCGTTACGAGCGGCGATCCACTTCGCGTAAGAAATGGCGAGGTCAAGGTGGAGCCATACCCCTGGAAGGTAATCAATCTCGCCCAGAATGCCGCCATGCTCAGTAAGCTTGGCTCGTCGACCGATGTCGCCGGGCACCCGCTCTGCGATCCTGGGAGCTTTGAGTCTTCGAAAATATTCGTCCTGCTGAGCAGCAACCACACTTACGTCAGCATATTTTTCGGCCAGCGGCAGCCCGGCATTAGTGGCCAGGTCATGGATCTTGGGGAGCTGGTCTTTGTTGATAAGGAAACCTATAGCCGGAACCGGCTGGGCCGCTACTTGCAGCACCGACGAGTTGAACATTTTTCCGCGAATGGCGAGGACGAATAGTCCGTCTTTGATAACGCTAAGTTCGTTGTTGATCGCGGCCATTATGCTGCCTCCCCGCGACTCTCAAGGCGACGGCTCAGGTACGCCATGAACTCCGCACGCACAAAGTAGATTCGCCCCCGGCGGTGGTCGCCCTCGCGGAGAGGTTTTGGAAAGGTGTTGTCACGTGCGCGGAGCTGGTCTACCGCGCCGGGCGACCGGCGCAGTTCAGATGCGATTTCCGCTTTGGTCATCAGCGCTGGGAGCGCTTCAGGCTTCGGGGTTGAGGTAGGTTTGATGTTGAGCATTTCCGTTCTCCTGTGTTGATAGGAGTTACGTTAATGCCCGGAACGTTTGGGGTCGCGGCGAGTAAACTAGCGAGAAACTTGACGGAACAAATGTTCCTTAGAAAGCTTCCGACCGCTTCTAAATCTCACTCTCCATAGCCGACAAACGCCTTCAACTTGGATAGATCCCGCATAAGTGGGGCCGCATATTTATTGTGAGTGGTTTTCCGGATGTCATCATGCGTCCGGTAATGACCGTCGCACAGTGCTTCAGCGTACATGGGCCAAGTCACATTTGTGTCGGTCTCCATTGCCCATAATGCCAAATCGAGATAGGGAAGCAGCTTGTACTTTGTGTAACGGTCGTATGTTGCTTTCCGGGTCTTGTCTTCATCTCCCGGCAACCTGGCCTTGCCCTTCCTTTTGAGTTCACCAGCGACTGCCTCAGGCGTAGCCTTTGAGGTCAGAGCGTCCCTATTTCTCGCAGCATCAAGCCATAGCTGAAAGGCCGCTCTGAGGGCGGCGTCGGTTGCGCCAAGGTCGACTTGAATCACTGCTCGGGGGGGCTTACGAATATCGTAGTAATCCATGACTACAGGCTGCTGGGAAAGTCGCTCATGCCGAAAAAATGATGCTTGCGGGTTACGAATAACTCTCCAGCGCTGAGTTGCCGTCTTATCGCAAAGTCCAAATCTGCGGGCGTCTCGATCTCGATCGGCTTGGCTCATTAGATCCATCACTCGTAGATCGCCAATAGGCTGAGCATCTGGCATCGCGAGACCTGTAACTGGCACCGACTCAAGCGGCCTCATCCTCATAGCCCTGGCTTCGTCAGCGACATGGATACGCCACAACCGATCCTCTAGGGCCTGGCCAATTTTCTCCCCGAACACGTAGCCATGCAGTAAAGACTGGCGTCGACATAGCTGCTCATACCATTGAAGGGCGCCGAAATCCTCGGTGCCTCGATAGCTTTGAATATTGAACCACGAAGGCGGAAAAGAACTTTCTGTTCCCATTGATTCGCCCTCCCAGGCGCCCCCACTGTGAATAGATAGGCTGACCAAGCAGGTGGGAAGCCTGCGATTCGCCCCGTCGGGCTAGATCAGCCAAAACTTGTCATGCGCGCTTGATCGTCACCACGTTGGCGGCATTCTCCCCACGGTGAGCAAAATCGAACGGAGTTATATGCTTTTCACGGTTTGCGTCGATGTAGTCCGCCCACCACTGAAGCATGAGGCGGCGCTCGTCGAGCATCTGGGCGCGGTGAACATAAGCTGCCCGGACAGAGTTTTGCTCCTTGTGGCTCATCTGCCGCTCTACAACGTCGCGTGACCATAAGCCGGACTCGACCAGTGCCGAGCAAGCCATGGTCCGGAAGCCATGACCGCAGACGTCGACCTTGGTGTCATAACCCATGCGCCGTAGGGCTTTATTGATCGTCGCATCGCTCATGGCCATCCATGATTTATGGTCCCCAGTAAAAACCAACGCGTGCTTGCCTGTCAGGGACTTCAGCCGGTCGACTACTTCAAGCGCTTGCCGGCTGAGCGGTACCATGTGCGCGGTGCCCATCTTCGAGCCACGCACCGAATGCTTTACGCCCTCTATGGCAGCCCGTTGTCCAGGTATCTCCCACATGGCTTTGCCCTGGTCTATCTCGCCCCATCGTGCAAACCGCAGCTCGCTAGACCTAATGAACACCAGCAGTATCATTTTCAGCGCTAGGCGTGTAAGCGGCCTACCCGTGTCGCCCTCGATCTTCTGCAGCAGTTCGGGCAGTCGATTCAGTGGCAGCGCGGGGCGGTGGACCGTCTGCGCGGGCGCGGTGATGCCAACCAGGTCGCGCGCTGGATTGCTGTCGATAAAACCGTGCTGGACCGCGTAACGAAGAATGCCCTCCTGATAGTTTCTCAGGCGGCTGGCCAAATCCAACGACTCGCGCGCCTCTGCCGCTTTCAGTGGCGGGATAAGGTCGCGAGCTTTCAATTCGGCTACAGGACGTTTGCCCAGATCAGGGAACAAATGGTTTTCAAGACGGCGCATGACCGTATTGGCGTGGCCAGGCGACCACTTTCTGACGTTGGCCGCATGCCACTCGCGCGCCATCAGCTCAAACGTCTGGAGTCGCTCCGCTGCCGCTTGGCGCTTTGTCTCTTTGGCATGCTCCATTGGATCGATCCCGACAGCCAGATTCTCAAGCGCGGCTGAACGCTTGCTGCGAGCCGCTTTCAGACTGAGTGCTGGATAGTTGCCGAACGTCGCGAGACCCGGCCGACCGTCTGGACGCTTGTACTTGAACCGCCAAACCTTCACCCCGCTCTTCTTCACCAGCAGGAAAAGGCCCTGGCCATCAAAGAGGGTGCTGTCTTTTTCTTTGGCCTTCGCTGCTTCGCATTTGGTGTCGGTAAGGGGGGGTACGGTGCGTGCCATAGGTATACGTCTCGAAATCGAACCGCTGATATACCTATGAATATACCTAAAAAGCGTGGTAACAGAAAGGAACAGAACGCAAGAACGCACAACCCCGCATAAGCGGGGCTGGCGTATCAAGCGTTCTAAAGGGTTACAGCGAGGTACCGCATGGAACAGAAAAGAACGTGTTCGGTGCCGAAAACAGGAATCGAACCTGCGACCTTCGCGTTACGAGTGCGCTGCTCTACCGGGCTGAGCTATTTCGGCTGTAAACCCAAAATGCTAGCGAAAAAAAGAGAACCCACCATCTAGCACGATGCCCCCCCTTAACGCCACCGGATAGAACCCTAAACCCACGACTCAAACTTAGTTTTTGACATAACCTTGGGTTTCACAACCACCGGAATAAACCCAAGTCAGAACGCCGCTGGTCAAAGTTGGAGTCAGAGTACAAGTTTCTGTGCTCACAATGCCCTTGAAATTGTTGGGTACGCCAACGACCGCCGCCGTGGTAGCAGTGACACTCACGCTATTCAGTGCACCGCCGGCTTTCGCTGCTGGCAATGTCAAGCCGAGCTCCTCAACAGTGTCACATGCTGCTAGGGAGGACTCTTGAGCAACACATACGCCAATCGCGGACTTCACTGGAGCCATCGCACTAGTGACTTCAGTATAGGCGGCCTTCTTAATATATGACTGATATGCGGGCAGCGCAACGGCCGCCAAAATCCCGATGATCGCAACAACGATCATCAGTTCGATAAGAGTAAAACCTTTCTGTGCCTTCATGGATACTGCTCCGCTGCGTCAATAAGATGTTGCCTACCCAGACAAAAGCATAGGTCGTGCCAACAAAATATTACCGCCTTCTATTACTCGCTTCGTCTCAATAGCGACTTTCAGCGTGAGCTTCCACGCACAAACTGACAAATTTCGTCACATTGCCTTGCATCATTGGCAGCATCGCCTGACTACGCTATAAACCTCACACTGTCTGTGTCTGGTGGTTTTATGAGTGATGTTGTCCTCACCGGTTTGGCCAAACAATTGGTTGTCGCCGAGCTTCTGAATGAAAAAGCTGCGCAGCAAGCTTTCCAGCAAGCACGCCGCGATAAGGTTTCGCTGGTCAACTATCTGGTCCAGAACAAGCTGGTCAAGGCACTGGTTCTGGCGGAAATGGCGTCCGATCAGTTCGGGATTCCGTTCTTCGATCTGAAATGCCTGGATAAGGAGAGCCAGCCCAAAGGACTGGTCAGCGAAAAACTCATCCGCCAGCACCAAGCGCTACCTTTATGGCGGCGCGGCAACAAACTGTTTATCGGGGTGTCAGATCCATCCAATCACCAAGCCATTACAGATATTCAGTTCAATACCGGGCTCACTACTGAAGCCATACTTGTAGAAGATGACAAACTCGGCGATGCAATCGAAAAGTTTTTCGACTCCGGTAGCGGCATGGGGGAAATGGCCGATGTCGACTTGGGTCTAGAAGTCCAGTCTGCAGAGGACGCCAAAGAAACATCCATCGCAGGCCAGGACGATGCAGACGATGCGCCAGTGGTGCGCTTCGTCAATAAGATGCTGATGGACGCCATTCGCCTGGGCTCATCTGACTTGCACTTTGAACCTTATGAGAAAATGTTCCGGGTGCGCTTGCGTACCGACGGTATCTTGCACGAAGTTGCCAAGCCGCCGATCCATCTCGCCAGCAGGATCGCTGCACGCTTGAAAGTTATGGCCAGCCTGGATATTTCCGAGCGACGCAAACCTCAGGACGGGCGCATCAAGCTGCGCATCTCGAAAACCAAAGCCATCGATTTCCGGGTCAATACGTTGCCGACGCTTTGGGGCGAGAAGATCGTGATGCGGATTCTTGACCCCACCAGCGCCAAAATGGGTATCGATGCACTGGGTTATGAACCGGAACAAAAAGAGCTGTATCTGGAAGCGTTGCGCCAGCCTCAGGGCATGATTCTGGTCACCGGACCTACCGGGTCCGGTAAGACTGTATCGCTGTATACCGGCCTTAATATCCTCAACACCGTTGATATCAATATTTCCACTGCCGAAGACCCGGTGGAGATCAACCTTGAAGGTGTGAATCAAGTAAACGTCAATCCGCGTCAAGGAATGGACTTTTCCCAAGCCCTGCGGGCCTTCCTGCGTCAGGATCCCGACGTCATCATGGTTGGCGAGATTCGCGACCTGGAGACAGCCGAGATTGCCATCAAGGCTTCGCAGACCGGTCACCTGGTATTGTCGACCCTGCACACCAACAGCGCTGCGGAAACGCTGACCCGCTTACACCATATGGGCGTTGCGGCATTTAACATTGCCACGGCCATTAACCTGATCATTGCTCAACGATTGGCGCGCAAGTTGTGCCCGCATTGTAAAAAAGAAGCGGATATACCCCGGGAAACCTTGATCAAAGAAGGCTTCCCGGAAGATCAGATCGGCAAATTCAAGATTTATGCGCCGGTTGGGTGTGATCTGTGCAACGGAGGTTACAAGGGGCGCGTCGGGATTTACGAGGTGGTCAAGAAAACCCCGGCGCTGGAACGGATCATTATGGAAGAAGGCAACTCTCTGGATATTTCCATCCAGATGCGCAAGGACGGCTTCAATGACCTGCGTACGTCAGGCCTGATGAAGGCCATGCAAGGCATTACCAGCCTCGAAGAAGTCAACCGCGTGACCAAGGACTGACCATGGCCAGCAAAGCAGTAAAAGTCGGCACCTACACATGGGAAGGCACGGACAAGAAAGGCGCCAAAATGACCGGCGAATTGACCGGGCATAATATTGCCTTAATCAAGGCGCAATTGCGCAAACAGGGTATCAATCCGCTAAAAGTGCGAAGGAAATCCGTTTCGATTTTTGGCCAAGGCAAAAAAATAAAGCCGCTGGACATCGCGTTTTTCTCTCGCCAAATGGCGACAATGATGAAAGCGGGCGTTCCGTTGTTGCAGTCTTTCGACATTATTATCGAAGGTGCCGACAACCCGAATATGCGCAAATTGATTGGTGACGTTAAGCAGGAAGTCGCAGCGGGGAATAGTTTCGCCACTGCACTGCGGCAACAGCCCAAGTACTTCGACGACCTCTATTGCAGTCTTGTAGACGCCGGCGAACAGGCGGGCGCACTGGAATCCCTGCTCGACCGGGTGGCCACTTACAAAGAAAAGACTGAAGCACTCAAGGCTAAAATCAAAAAAGCGATGACCTATCCAATCGCCGTGCTAATAGTTGCATTCATCGTTTCGGGCATTTTGCTGATCAAAGTGGTTCCGCAATTCCAGTCGATATTTGAAGGATTTGGAGCAGACCTGCCCACTTTCACCCTGATGGTGATAGGACTTTCCAACATCGTCCAGGAGTGGTGGCTCATCATTTTTGGAATAATGGTTGCCGCATACTTCCTATTTAAACGTGCCTACAAGCAGTCCCAGAAATTTCGCGACAGCATCGACCGAGGCTTATTGAAGCTACCCGTCATCGGTCCATTGCTTTATAAATCAGCGGTCGCTCGTTATGCCCGAACACTGTCAACCACTTTCTCCGCTGGCGTACCTTTAGTCGAAGCACTGGATTCCGTAGCGGGAGCAACCGGCAACGTTGTCTTCCGAAATGCCGTAATGAAAGTGCGGCAAGATGTATCGACCGGCATGCAGCTCAATTTTTCCATGCGCTCGGTCGGTGTTTTCCCCAGCCTCGCGATTCAGATGACTGCCATCGGCGAAGAGTCAGGTGCACTTGATTCAATGCTCGATAAAGTCGCTACTTATTACGAAGACGAAGTGGACAACATGGTCGACAGCCTCACCAGCCTTATGGAGCCTATGATCATGGCGGTATTGGGCGTTATCGTAGGCGGTCTGGTTATCGCAATGTATCTACCGATATTTAAACTCGGAAGCGTCGTCTAACAATGTCCCTCCTCGACTTCCTGGCCACCTCCCCCATCGCCTTCGTCCTATCCACACTGATACTGGGCCTGTTAATCGGCAGCTTCCTCAACGTCCTGATCTATCGCCTGCCAAAAATGATGGAACAGGACTGGAAAGCGCAGTCCCGGGAAATGCTCGGTCTTCCTGCCGAGCCTGCGGGTGAGACGTTCAACCTGATCCTGCCGCATTCGCGCTGCCCGCATTGCGCGCATCAGATTCGCCCTTGGGAAAACCTGCCGGTGCTGAGTTATCTATTGCTCGGCGGCAAGTGTTCGAGTTGCAAGGCGCCGATCAGCAAGCGTTACCCACTCGTGGAGCTGGCGTGCGGCGTGTTGTCGGCATTTATCGCCTGGCATTTCGGCTTCGGCTGGCAGGCCGGGGCGATGCTGGTGTTGACTTGGGGTTTGCTGGCGATGAGTTTGATCGATGCTGATCATCAATTGTTGCCGGATGCGCTGGTGCTGCCGTTGTTGTGGCTGGGGCTGATCGTCAACTCGTTCGGGTTGTTCACCAGCCTTGGCGATGCGCTGTGGGGCGCGGTGGCGGGTTATCTGACGCTGTGGTCGGTGTTCTGGCTGTTTAAATTGGTCACTGGCAAGGAAGGCATGGGCCAGGGCGATTTCAAGTTGCTCGCCATGCTCGGCGCCTGGGGCGGCTGGCAAATATTGCCGTTGACCATCCTGTTGTCCTCGCTAGTCGGCGCGGTTCTGGGCCTGATCATGCTGCGTGTGCGCAACGTGGCGACCAGCACGCCGATCCCCTTTGGTCCCTATCTGGCCATCGCAGGCTGGATCGCTTTGCTCTGGGGTGGTCAAATAACCGCCTCTTATTTGCAGTTTGCCGGTTTCAAATGACCAACAGCGTTTTCAAACCCTGGATTCTCGGCCTTACCGGTGGCATCGGTAGCGGCAAAAGCGCGGTAGCGCAGTGTTTCATCGGCCTTGGCGTTCACGTGGTCGATGCCGATCACGCGGCGCGCTGGGTGGTGGAACCGGGCCGGCCTGCGCTGGTGAAAATCGTCGAGCATTTCGGCCCCACCGTTTTGCAAGCCGACGGCACCCTCAACCGCAGCGCCCTGCGCGGCTTGATTTTCGAAGATGCCGAGCAGCGCCGCTGGCTGGAAGCCTTGTTGCATCCGTTGATTGCGCAGGAAATCCAGCGCGATCTGGCCAGTGCAACTTCGCCCTACGCCATTCTGGTTTCGCCGCTGTTGATCGAGTCAGGCCAATACAAGCTGACCCAGCGCGTGCTGGTGATCGACGCGCCGCAACAGCTGCAAGTGCAGCGCACCATGCTGCGCGACAGTTCCAGCGAGGAGCAGGTCCAGGCGATTCTCAAGGTGCAGGCCAGTCGCGAAGAGCGGCTGAAACATGCCGACGAAGTATTGGTCAACGACCGCGATCACGCCTGGCTGCAAAGCGAAGTCGAGCGGCTGCATCATTTCTATTTAACGTTGTCTGGAGGCCAGTCATGAGCCAAGCAAAAACCGTCGATTGCCCAACCTGCGGCGCACCTGTGGAATGGAGCGCTGCCAGCCCTGCCCGGCCGTTCTGTTCCGAGCGCTGCAAGCTGATCGATCTGGGCGCCTGGGCGTCGGAAGAACATGCGATTCCGGTCAGCCCGGATGCCGAAGACGAACTGTTTTCCGGTGATTTTCCCGAACGCGGCCATTGACCAAAGCGACACTTGCGCGCGGCTCAGGTGTCATCGCCTGGGCGCCCATCATTCCAGGGCGCTGACAGGTAGCGCGTCCGATTGAACGTCTCCAGACATTCCGGGCTGAACACCACCAAAGCGCTGACGATCATGCCGTTGATGAAGGCTTCGGGGAAGATGATCAGCCACAGGTAGCCGATAAAATCCGACAGCCAGATCGGCATTTCGAACAGCCCTTCGAACCACAACAGACCCAGCGCCAGCAACAGGCACAACAATGCCGCCAACGCCGCAGCGAGAAATCCCGAGCAGAAGATGTACACGAACGGGCTTTTCGGTTGCGCCCGCTCGACGAACATCGCGCAGGCTTCGGTGACCAATACCGGCAGCCCTATGAACAGCAAACCGTTGACCCCAAGCGCCGCCAGATCCTGACGACCCAGCGCCACCAATCCCAGCTGCGCCACCAGCCCACCAAGAATCGCCAAAGGCCAATCCAGCAGCAAGGTCACGGCGGTCATGCCGATAAAGTGATACGACACGCCGGTGTCGAAATCCCGCCGCACCAGCCACAGCAAAAACAGCGCGAACACCGTTCCAAACAACAGATGCTGACGGCGGCTATCGGTGAACAGCTCAACCCAGGGCGAACGCCAGATGGCCCAGCACAGCACCGGCACGTACAACAGCCAGGCTGTGGTCATGGTTTCCGGAGTCAGGACCTGCGCGCTGATCATGGTTGTTCAAGCGCCTCCCGTAATTCGTCCGGGCCGTTGAATTCGCGACGCTCCACCAGTTTGCCGTCCCTGAGTTGCAGCCACTGCACTTTGCTCGGATCGCCGCCGTAACCGGGTGCGATCAACGCTTCGCGGTCCAGCGCGACGCGATAGGAGTAGACCTTGCGCATTTTCGGTACGGCGAAAAACTGCGTGATCAAAGCAGGCATCGGTTTGATATCGGCGATGAACACCGTGCGGCGCGCTTCGAGAAAGCCTTTGGGCTTGTCCTTGAGCGCCTTCTCCATGGTCTTGCCGGCGCTCATGCTGCTGGCGACCAAGATCGTCTGGGTATTGTGCTGGTCCATCGCATAAGGCTGGTCGAACTGGTCCAGCAGACTCCATGACGGCACAGGGTCGCCGATTTCGATGGCCTGCGCGGTCAGTGGCAGCAAGATCAATAACAGGATTGGCCAGAGCTTCAAACGTGGGTTCTCCAGGATCGGTTAAAGACACAGGATAGCCGAGATGGCCATCCTAAATCCGTTGGAGATAGCCGTGTTGCTGAAACGGCACTGTCGCCCGGCAAACACTGAACATGTGGGACCGGATTTATCCGGGAAGGCGGTATTTCTGACGACGAAGTGCAGTGAATGAAACGGCCTCTTCCCGGATAAATCCGGTCCCACACGGTCCTCGTCGGTCAGATGCTTATGCGGTGCCTGGTGAGAGCGAGGCTTGGCGACTAAACAACCTTTCAGTTATCGCGAATTGAACGCTAAGCTTGGGCCTATGGATGACTCTGACTACCTTCGCCTGCTCACGATCCAGGCCGAACAAGCCAACGCGTTTCTCTCCAATGCGCGAAAGTGGGAGCGTGAGCGATGGGTTTGTCAGCGCCTGCTACAGGGCTTGAACATACCGCATCGCAATGAAGATTTTGCCGCCGCCGGGCAGGAACCGCCGGATGTGCTGTTTCGCGACGCCTGTTTCGAGGTGTTTTTCGTGCTCGACGAAGGCCGTCGGCTCAACGACGAGTGGCGTGAAGAACTGGCGCGTCGGCGCAGCGCGTTTTCCCTGAGCCAGTTGGTGCGGCGGGAAGCCAAGCCCAAGCGCATCCCCGCGCCCGAGTTGCTGCAACGCCTGGGTCCGACCTTGCGTAAAAAAGCCCACAATTATCGCGAACGCGGCCTGGATCTGGGCGAGCTGGATATCATCGCTTTCGCCAGCCTCAAGCGCGAAGTGCTGGATCTGAACAGTCATTTCCCACCGCCCACCGAATACCTGCGCCAAGGCTGGCGGTCGTTATCGCTGGTCGGCCCCACGTTTGCCAGGGTGCTGTTTGCCCATCCCGGCGCACCGGATTTTCTGCGGACCAATCTGGGTCGCAGTGTTGTCTTCGATGTTGGAATCAGTTTATGAGCCCCCTGCAAGAACTGCTGGCTGATGTGCCTCAGAGCGGCTGCGTGCGCTGGATCGGCGTGCGCCCCGAATCCCGCGCCGAGATGATCGAGCTGGAAGCCGTGGAAGCCCGGCGAGAAGCGGGCCTGACCGGCGACCATTCGCGCCCAGGCCCACGTAACGCCCGCCAGGTAACGTTGATTCAGTGGGAGCATCTGGCAGTGGTTGGCTCGCTGCTCGGTCGCGCAGCAGATCAACCCATCGTGCCGCAGGATTTGCGGCGTAATCTGGTGATCAGCGGCATCAATCTGTTCAGTCTCAAAGGCCGACGCTTCAAGGTTGGTCAGGCTATTCTCGAAACTACCGGTTGGTGCCAGCCCTGCGCCCGCCTGGAGCAACGGCTTGGGCATGGCACGTTTCAAGCCGTACGCGGGCATGGCGGCATCACCGCCCGAGTGATCCAGAGCGGAATTATTCGCCTTGATGACTCATTGCGCGTCGAACCCCTGGATTTCATCGCCGACTAGCCGTTCTATCCAACGAGGCAGCTTTTAAAGAGAGGCTTTATGTCCAGCCGTCTGAACCCTGAAGACCAACAGCGTGTCGAAGAGTACCTGCAAGCTCCCCAGCATCAAGTCGAGCGCCGGCCTTTTCGGCCATGGCTGCTGCTGATCGTGGTGGTGTTTGTTGTGGTTGGCCTGGGCCTGTTGAGCCGTTTGTTGAGCTATCTGACGCTATGAGCTGCCTGTTCGCGCTCGCGCAGATTGAGTCTCGCCCCCCGAATTCTTCAAACCTTATGAGATATCCCTATGACGCATCGTATTGTCATCGTTGGCGGAGGCGCCGGCGGTCTGGAGCTGGCTACCCGTCTGGGTAAGACCCTGGGCAAGAAAGGTACGGCCAGCGTCACGCTGGTGGACGCCAATCTGACCCACATCTGGAAACCGTTGCTGCACGAAGTGGCAGCAGGCTCGCTCAATTCCTATGAAGACGAGCTGAACTACGTGGCGCAAGCCAAGTGGAACCACTTTCAGTTTCAGCTCGGGCGCATGACTGGCCTGGACCGCGAGAAACGCCAGTTGCATCTGTCGGCAACCCTGGACGAAAACGGTCTGGAACTGGTGCCTGCGCGCAGCCTGAACTACGACTCGCTGGTGATTTCGGTCGGCAGCACGACTAACGACTTCAACACCAAGGGCGCGGCGGAACATTGCCTGTTCCTCGACACCCGTCTGCAAGCAGAAAAGTTTCACCAGCAACTGCTCAATCAATACCTGCGCGCCCATGCTGGCCAAACCGACATTACCGAAGAAATCACTGTGGCCATTGTCGGCGCGGGTGCGACCGGGGTGGAGCTGGCGGCCGAGTTGCACAATGCGGCACACGAACTGGCGGCATACGGCCTGGGCCGCATCAAGCCGGAAAATCTGCGCATCACGCTGATCGAGGCAGGTCCTCGCGTACTCCCGGCGCTGCCTGAGCGAATCGGCGGTCCGGTCCACACCACGCTGGAAAAACTCGGTGTCACCGTCCTGACCAATGCGGCGGTCAGTGAAGTCACCGCCGACAGCCTGATTACCGCCAGCGGCCAGGTTATCCCGGCCACGCTGAAGGTCTGGGCGGCCGGCATCCGTGCGCCGGTTTTCCTGCATGAACTGGACGGTCTGGAGAGCAACCGCATCAACCAGTTGCAAGTGCGCACTACCCTGCAAACGACCCGCGACGACAATGTCTTCGCCTTCGGCGACTGCGCAGCCTGTCCGCAGAAGGGTTCGGACCGCAACGTCCCGCCCCGCGCCCAGGCGGCCCATCAACAGGCCTCGCTGCTGGTTAAATCCCTGCGCCTGCGGATCGAAGGCAAGCCGCTGCCGGACTATAAATACACCGACTACGGCTCGCTGATTTCCCTGTCCAAATTCTCCGCCGTGGGTAATTTGATGGGCAACCTGATGGGCAGCGTGATGCTCGAAGGCTGGCTGGCGCGGATGTTTTACATCTCACTGTACCGCATGCATCAAATGGCGTTGTACGGCACCTTCCGCACCCTGATGCTGATGCTCGGCAGCCGCATCGGCAAAGGCACTGAGCCACGGATGAAGCTGCATTGATGTAACGTCACGCGTAAATGCCCGACCCGCTGGAGCGAGGCTTGCCCGCGAATCAGGCGCCTCGTTGTACCAGACCCACCGCGTTATATTTGTTCGCGGGCAAGCCTCGCTCCAACAGGCCTAATCTCCAGACGCAAAAAAGCCCGATTCAAGCGCAAGGCTTCAATCAGGCTTTTTTGTGAAGAATGAGCCCCTCACCTGATAGACCAGTCGGCATGGCTTTCTCTGGGTTTATATAGCCGGATCTGGCCAGGTTCTGATTTTTCCTTACGCCGCCCCGCTTTCCCGCGACCTCCAGGAGCCGCTTGAAGGTGGCGCATTCCATATGTGACGGCGCAGGGCACTCGGCGACGTGTCGGAGCGTGTCGCGGAGCGCGATCAATTCGCGGATATGCCGATCAATCTCGTCGGCCTTTTGATGAAGCCCGCCGCGCGGTAGGTCTGGCATGCCGTTGCTGCCGAACATCCCGGCGATCTCTTCAAGCGAGAATCCTGCCAGTTTACCCATCGTGATCAGCTTGAGTTGCAACACGACTTCGGCCGGAAACTGCCGGCGCAACCCGTGCCGTGAAACCGAGTAAATCAGCCCCACTTCCTCGTAGTAGCGTAGCGCCGAGGGTTTGATTCCGGTCTGTGCCGACACCTCTCCGATATCCAGAAATTTCATGCTTGACCTCAAGCCGACTTGAAGTGGCAGCATGCTCTTGAACGGACCTTCGAGCAAGAGGACAAGACGATGCAACAGGCTGAAACACTCACACAAGACAGGAAACAATCGGGGGTTACGGTCACGCTGGCTCTGGCGATGCTACTGGCCTCGCTCGGCACCAGTATCGCCAATATTGCACTGCCGGCGCTGGCCGAGGCATTTTCCGCGCCCTTTGTCGAGGTGCAGGCGGTCGTCATCGCCTATCTTGCAGCTATGACAATCACAGTCGTCATAGCCGGTCGGCTCGGCGACAATCATGGACTGAAACCCCCGCTGCTCGCGGGCATTGGCCTGTTCTTCATCGGTTCGCTTTTAGGCGGTCTTGCGCCGAACCTGTGGTCGCTGATCGGTGCGCGTGCACTTCAGGGCATCGGTGCGGCCTTCCTTATGACGCTTTCCATGGCGCTGATGCGTCAGACGGCGAGCGAAGCGAGCGTAGGGCGAGCCATGGGCCTGCTCGGCACGGTCTCGGCGCTGGGCACGGCGCTCGGTCCTTCGCTGGGTGGGCTGGTGATCCCGGCAATGGGATGGCGCGGCATCTTCTGGATGCAGCTCCCGTTAGCGGCCATCGCCTTGTTTCTGGCTTTCACCCTGTTGCCGAGCGACGCCGGTAAGGAGAAGGCACCCTCAGTAAGTCTGTGGTCCGTGCTGAATACGGGCCTGGTTCCCAATCTTCTCGTCAACCTGCTGGTCGCCGCCGTCATGATGACGACGCTCGTGGTCGGCCCGTTCTATCTCGGCCTCGGGCTCGGCCTGAAGGAACGATTGGTGGGGTTCCTCATGGCGATTGGTCCGGTGATCTCAATCTTCAGCGGCGTTCCCTCCGGGCGACTGGTTGATGCTTGGGGGAGCAGCCGGGTGCTGGCGATTGGGCTCGTCCTCATGGCCGTCGGTACCTTCCTTCTGGCGCTCTTGCCGAACATGATCGGAGTCGTTGGCTATGTACTCTCAATCATCGTCCTGACGCCGGGCTACCAGCTCTTTCAGTCCGCCAACAACACCGCCGCGCTGGCGGATGTTTCATCGGACCGACGCGGCACGGTCTCAGGACTCCTCAGCCTGTCGCGGAACATTGGGTTGATCGGGGGTGCATCCATCATGGGGACGGTCTTCGCCTTTGGCGTCGGGACGGAAGAGCTTGCCCATGCCGCTCCTGCGGCGATTGCCAGCGGCATGCAGCTCACCTTCCTGCTCGCTGGTGGAATGATAACTGTCGCGATCGGCACCAACGTTTTTGTAAAGCGGTCGTAACCAGCATTGCTGTTAGCGGAACAGGATCAGGAGATGCAGCATTTCTGAACAGCTGCAGGCAGCGAATCTTCTCAGGTCTAAATTGCCACCAATGTAGCGGCGCGGGGCCTTCGTTCGTTTCCATCGCTTGCCGAACATTCGACGACACGGCTGGTTCTTTCGCCGCGAGTGCCTGGACTATCGTTCGGGCTTTTGAGCGGAACGGACGCCATCGCGCCTTTCGGTAACCGCAAAATAATGGCCCGGCGAGTCACCAAAAGCGCGCCGGAACATCGTGATGAAATTGCTTGGCGCGGCATAACCGAGGGCGTCCGAGACCATGCCGACGGAATCACCTCGGGCCAGCATTTCGAGGGCGTGGGTCAAACGCGCCTGCTGTCGCCACTGGGCAAAGCTCAACCCCGTCTCGGCCAGAATGAGACGCCGCAGCGTGCGCGACGAAATCGCCGCCCATGTCGCCCATTCGTCGAGCGTTCGGTCATTCTCGGGACGGGCGAGGATCGCGTTGGCGATGCGCACCAGTCGCGGATCGGATGGCATCGGCAGATGCAGCCGCTCTTGCGGTGCCTGCGCGATCTCGTCGAGCAGAACGGCGGCGACGCGATCCTGATCCGGTTGCAGCGTGTCCATGGTGCTCCATGTGACGGCCCTCCGAACCAGCGCGCGCATCAGTTCCCCGATGCCGATCACACGGGGGGCGTCGGGCAGATTGCGTCCGGCATCGGGGGCAATGAAGACGCTCCACCCACTCAGCGCACCACTGACGCTGACCGCATGAGCGACGCCCGGCGGAATCCAGCCAGCGCGGTGCGGCGGCAGCAGCCATGAACCATGCGCCGTCCGAACATGAATGAGGCCGCTTTCGACGCACAGCACCTGCCCGCGCCGGTGCGTGTGCCAGTCATATTCCCGCGTTCCCAGTCGATACTCCGTGCCGGGGTCATCATTGCCCCACACGGCAATCAGCGACGGGCCATCGAGTCTGTCGCTGAGATCCAGGGAAGTCGACGAATCTATCGTCATGTCGTTTGGCCGTCTCTCAGTATTTTATGTCCATATATCGATACCACTCATAACCTGTTTCAGTCGATCCTGGAAGGCGACACAAACGGTCTTCCAGACGGATGCGCCGTGATCCAACCCGATGAGGTGCATTCGATGTCTTCTGTTTCCGCCGCCCCGGTGGTTCCATCCTCCCTTTTGCGTAGCGGTGTTCCGGCGTGGATTGCCGCAGTGGTAGCCTGCCTGTGCTCGTTCATGGTCGTCATGGACGGAGCCATCGTAAATGTCGCGCTTCCCGCCATTCGGGCCGATCTCGGCATGTCCGCCATTGGCCAGCAATGGGTTGTCGATGCCTATCTGCTGTCTCTCGGCGGGTTCATGCTGCTCGCGGCGCGTGCGAGCGATATCTACGGTCGCCGCACCATCCTTCAGGCGGGTCTCGTCACCTTCACTCTGGCGAGCCTGATCGGCGGCTTCGCGACCAACGGCCCTATGCTGTTGGCAGCACGGGCGGTTCAGGGCCTCGGTGCTTCGGCGCTCGCGACCTCGACGCTGGCCGTCATCATCTCCGTCTATCCCAAGGGAGCCGGCCGCGAACGGGCGATCTCCTTCTGGGCCGCATCAGGGGCTATCGCCGCCGCCTTCGGCGTCATCATCGGCGGTGTGCTGGTGAGCATTCTGAGCTGGCGTTGGGTCATGTTCGTCAACGCGCCGATTGGTGCGCTTCTGAGCTTGGTCGTTGCGACCTGCCTCGCACCGCAGCCCCATGGCGAAGATCGCCTCAAGCTCGACATACCGGGCGCGATCTCGATCACGCTCGCGATCGGCAGCTTCATCTACGGTATCACCCAATCGGTCTCGTTGGGCTGGGGATCGCCCGTCGTCCTTGGTGCCCTCGGCATCGCGGCTGGCCTGCTTGCGCTGTTCGTCGGCATCGAAAGCCGCACCGACCAGCCCCTGATCCGTTTGAACGTCTTCCGGCATCGCAACATCCCGGTCGGTATCGTCATGGTCATGGGCCTTGGCGCATCGTTGACGGCGTCCATGTTCTTCATCTCGCTCGTCCTCCAGCAGATCGCTGGTTACAGCCCGATGGACACTGGCCTGGCCATGCTGCCGATGGCGTTGCTCCTGGCCGTCACCTCCATCTCGTCGCGCTATCTGCGCGATGCCGGTTTCGACCGTCTGCCGTTCTTCGGCGGGTTGATGGCTGCCGCAGGACTGGTCTGGCTGGCTTGGGTTCCTGCCGCGCCCATCTATGTCGCCGATATCCTGTGGCCGTCACTGCTTGTCGGCGGCGGACTCGGCCTGATGATCATGACGGCGACGCACGCGGTTCTTGCCGGCATTCCCCATGTCGAATCCGGTCTGGCCGCAGGGCTGCAAAATACGGCTCGCCAACTCGGCGGCGCTGTGGGCATCACTGGCCTCGTGACGCTCGCGCACACCAGCGGAGGCTCGGACGCGCTCGGCCAACTGGCCGGATACCACGCGGCGTTCATTGCGACGGGCGTGATCAGCGCGGTCTCGGCGCTCGCCTCGCTGCTGCTCCGGCATGACCACGCCTGATCCTCAGCCATAGGAGCATCGCCATGGCGATCGATGAAACCTACCAGGCTCAAACAGAACGGGAGTGCCAATAAAATCTCCGATGAAAGCGTTGCTTCACCCAAAACGGATAATAGCCGGCAAAATCGAAGAGCCGTTATCCACAGATGAGATCGCGTTTGTTGGGAAATTTCTGGATTGGCTTAGGCATCGAGGGGCGGACGCAGATGCTCAGTTGCTTCTGGACAGTCGCAGCTCGTTATCAGAACAGTTGAAAGCCACAAGAGGCAGTTTCGAGGGCATCGCCTGCGTCAACCGCCCCAGCTGATGCTCCTGAGGAAGAATCAGAGGTCGTCAAACATAGCACTGTTGAGGCGGACATACAGAAATGAAAATGCCCAGTCTCTTAGCTTTTGGCTTCGAGACCGGGCACATTCCAATTTGACATCATCGACACCCAGCGCTATGTTTCGCGGCAGACGGCTGCTTGCCTGAGTGTACGACCACTTCAGAACATAGAAACCGTGCTTTCGACTGACCATGACCTGCCAGTCTTAACAATCTGACGCAAACGCTTAAGCGAAAATGGTCGGGGTAAGGGGATTCGAACTCCTGACATCCTGCTCCCAAAGCAGGCGCGCTACCGGACTGCGCTATACCCCGGTAAATCAAGGCACCTCAATAAGCTGCCTGCGACCTGATACAAGTGGCATCAGATCTTTAAGATTCGGCCCCAACATTACTGTTGAGGCCAAAAATGGTGGGTCGTGTGGGATTCGAACCTACGACCAATTGGTTAAAAGCCAACTGCTCTACCAACTGAGCTAACGACCCAAAAATGGTCGGGGTAAGGGGATTCGAACTCCTGACATCCTGCTCCCAAAGCAGGCGCGCTACCGGACTGCGCTATACCCCGATACAGCTACATAGTGAAATCTGGCTCCACGACCTGGACTCGAACCAGGGACCCAGTGATTAACAGTCACTTGCTCTACCAACTGAGCTATCGCGGAACTTATCGATTTCAGATGCAACTTTTACAACTTTACAACCTTGAACTAACGCGCTGTTAACTTGTTAATTCGTTCTCTTCGCTGTGTTTGCATCGCTGCGTTCACGTCTCTGAGGCGCGCTATTCTACAATTTTAAAAACAGGTGTCAACCCCCTAAATTGCTTTGAAGACAATGATTTGCGATTTTTTTTCAGATCGCCTTTGGAACAAGACAAATCTGGGGATTGCGCCCAATCAACCCTTGCAGCAATCAACAGCCGCCGCTGGCCCGCGATAAATCTTTGCGGGCAAGCGGCCTGGCTATTTATCAACCAAACACGATCTCGTCGTTCACCACAGTGCCGGTGACGCTCGAACCGGGCATCAAGCCGCCCGACAGGATCAACTGCGCCAACGGGTTCTCGATCCAGCGCTGGATCGCACGCTTGAGCGGCCGTGCGCCATACACCGGGTCGTAGCCAACCGCGATCAACTTGTCCATCGCCTCAGGGCTCAGTTCAAGCGTCAGCTCGCGCTCGGTCAGACGAGCACGCAAGCGACTCAGCTGAATATCGGTGATGCCGGCGATCTGGTCGCGAGCCAATGGCTCGAAGATCACCACCTCATCAATACGGTTGACGAACTCCGGCCGGAAGTGAGTGCTCACCGCATCCATTACCGCCGCGCGTTGCGCCTCACGATCGCCCACCAGCTCCTGGATCTGTGCGGAGCCCAGGTTGGAGGTCATAACGATAACCGTATTGCGGAAATCCACCGTACGGCCATGGCTGTCGGTCAGGCGTCCGTCTTCGAGCACTTGCAGCAGGATGTTGAACACATCCGGGTGCGCCTTCTCGACTTCATCCAGCAGGATCACCGAATAAGGCTTGCGACGCACCGCCTCGGTCAGATAACCGCCCTCTTCATAGCCGACATAGCCTGGCGGCGCACCGATCAGCCGCGCCACGGAATGTTTCTCCATGAATTCGGACATGTCGATTCGCACCATGGCCTCTTCGGTGTCGAACAGGAACTCTGCCAACGCTTTGCACAGCTCGGTTTTACCCACGCCGGTCGGGCCGAGGAACATGAACGAGCCGCTTGGGCGATTCGGGTCAGACAACCCGGCACGGGAACGGCGCACGGCGTTGGAGACGGCAACTACCGCTTCGTCCTGGCCGATCACGCGCTGGTGCAACAGGCTTTCCATTTTCAACAGCTTGTCGCGCTCGCCTTCGAGCATCTTCGCTACCGGAATTCCGGTCCACTTGGATACAACTTCAGCGATTTCTTCTTCAGTTACTTTACTGCGCAGCAACTGGTTCTCTGGCTTACCGTGCTGGTCGACCATTTGCAGGCTGCGTTCCAGGTCCGGAATGATGCCGTACTGCAATTCAGCCATGCGGTTCAGATCGCCACGCCGACGCGCGGCTTCCAGTTCCTGACGCGATTGTTCGATTTTCTGCTGGATCTGCGCGGAACCGGTGACTTCGGCTTTTTCCGACGTCCAGATCTCTTCGAGATCGGCGTACTCGCGCTCCAGACGAACAATCTCTTCCTGAAGTTTTTCCAGACGCTTGATCGCCGCTTCATCGTCTTCTTTCTTCAGCGCCTGGGATTCGACCTTGAGCTGAATCAGGCGACGCTCAAGGCGATCGAGCACTTCGGGCTTGGAGTCGATCTCCATGCGAATACGGCTCGCCGCTTCGTCGATGAGGTCAATGGCCTTGTCCGGCAACTGACGGTCGGTGATATAGCGATGACTCAGCTTCGCCGCCGCAATGATCGCGCCGTCGGTAATGGCCACTTTATGGTGAACTTCGTAGCGCTCTTTCAGGCCACGCAGAATCGCGATGGTGTCCTCTTCGCTCGGTTCTTCCACCAGCACTTTCTGGAAGCGCCGTTCGAGGGCCGCATCCTTCTCTATATATTGGCGATATTCGTTGAGCGTGGTCGCGCCGACGCAATGCAGCTCGCCACGGGCCAGAGCCGGCTTGAGCATGTTGCCCGCATCCATCGAGCCTTCGCCTTTACCGGCGCCGACCATGGTGTGCAGTTCGTCGATGAACAGGATGATCTGCCCTTCCTGCTTGGACAGCTCGTTGAGCAGCGACTTCAGACGCTCTTCGAACTCACCCCGGAACTTGGCGCCCGCGATCAGCGAACCCATGTCCAGCGACAGCAGGCGCTTGCCTTTGAGGCCGTCCGGCACTTCACCATTAATGATGCGTTGCGCCAGACCTTCGGCAATGGCGGTTTTACCCACGCCAGGCTCGCCGATCAACACCGGGTTGTTCTTGGTCCGGCGCTGCAGCACCTGGATCGTGCGACGAATTTCATCATCGCGGCCAATCACCGGATCCAGCTTGCCTTCTTCGGCGCGCTTGGTCAGGTCGACGGTGTATTTATCCAGAGCCTGACGCGACTCTTCGACGTTGGCGTCGTTGACTGCCGCGCCGCCGCGCAAATTGGTGATGGCATTTTCCAGGGCTTTCTTGCTGACGCCCTGGCCGAGCAACAATTTGCCCAGCTTGCTGTTCTCGTCCATGGCGGCGAGCAGCACCAGTTCGCTGGAGATGAACTGATCGCTTTTTTGCTGGGCCAGACGATCAGCCTGATTCAGCAGGCGCGCCAGATCCTGTGACATATTGACGTCGCCGGTGGGGTTCTGGATTTTCGGCAGCTGGTCGAGCTCTTTGCTCAACTCCTTGCGCAGGCTGTTGACGTCAAAGCCTACCTGCATCAGCAACGGCTTGATGGTGCCGCCTTGCTGCTCAAGCAACGCCTGCATCAAATGTGCAGGCTCAATGGCCGGATGGTCGAGGCCGACCGCCAGTGATTGGGAATCAGATAACGCTAACTGTAATTTGCTGGTCAATCTATCGATACGCATTTGTCACCTTCCTATATAAGCAGGCCGGAGCAATGAACACACACCTATGACGAAAACCTGCTGGATGCCAAATAGATGCGGGCGATTGTGCGAGATTCAAGCGTGGTTTGATTGATGCAGGTCAGAGTTGTGCCGAACAAGCCTAGCTGGCTCAGGGGCAGACTGCAGGACGATCAGACGTGATCAATCCAGATCAAGGACGCGAAACGACCGATTCGGGAGTTTCGGCGGTAGGAATAAAAACGTGAATCGGTAAAGGTATCGAAACCGCCGCCATACACAGCAGTAATTCCGTGGGCTGCAAGACGCAAACGCGCCAGGCCATAAATGTCGGCCATGAAGCGCCCGGGGTTTGCGCTGGGGATAAAAGCTTCGTCGGTTTGCGGATGGGTGCCTATAAAAGCTTCACGCACTTCCGGCCCGACTTCGAATGATGGCTGGCCGATAGCCGGACCGAGCCAGACCATGATTTGCGCGGGCGGCACGTCCAGGCTGTCGGCGGTTGCTTCCAGAACCCCGGCCGCCAGCCCGCGCCATCCGGCATGAGCCGCAGCGACGCGTTCACCATCAAGGGTACAAAACAAGGCAGGCAGACAATCGGCAGTCATGATGGTGCAAGCGATGCCGGGAGTTGCCGTCCAGCTCGCGTCGGCTTCCATGACGCGTGATGGATCGGCTTCAGCCACTACCACGCCGTGGACCTGTTTCAACCAGGCGGGACGAATGTTCAACGTTGAAGTGAGGTGCAGACGATTGCTGGCGACGGCGTCCGGATTGTCATCGACGTGATCGCCCAGATTCAGGCTGTCGAACGGCACCAGACTGACGCCGCCCTCGCGGGTTGTGACACAGGCTTTGATTCCCGCAGGCGCGGGCCAGTCGGGAATCAGCCAGTCATTCACCCGATGAACGCCTCGCGATCTTGCTTGAGCAGCGACAGCAACCAGACGAAATCGTCAGGCAACGGCGATTCCCAGCTCATACGCTTACCGGTGGTCGGATGATCCAGTTCCAGGAAACGTGCGTGCAGGGCCTGGCGCGGGAAGCTTTTCAGCGACTCGACCATGGTCACACTCGCCGCTGGCGGGATACGGAACCGACCGCCGTAGGCAGGATCGCCGACCAACGGGTAGTTGACGTGCGCCATGTGTACGCGGATCTGGTGGGTACGACCGGTTTCCAGCTTGACCCGCACATGCGTGTGGGAGCGGAAACGTTCGAGCACGCGGTAATGACTGACGGCTTGCTTGCCGCCTTCCATGACTGCCATGCGCTGACGTTGCTGACCGTGACGGCCAATTGGCGCGTCGATTTTGCCGCCGGCTGTGACCACACCGATCACGATGCACTCGTAAACCCGGCTGACTGTACGGTTTTGCAGCTGAGTCACGAGTTGGGTCTGCGCCTGAATGGTCTTGGCGACCACCATCAGACCAGTGGTGTCTTTGTCCAGACGATGCACGATACCCGCACGCGGGACATTGATGATGTCTGGAACGTGGTGCAGCAAGGCATTCAGCAGTGTGCCATCGGCATGACCGGCGGCAGGATGAACAACGAGGCCGGAAGGCTTGTTGATCACCAGGATTTGATCGTCCTCGTAGACGATATCGAGCGCAATATCCTGCGCAACCCATTCACCTTGGGCTTCCTGTTCGGCAATGAGCTGCAAAACAGCGCCGCCATGCACGATGTCACGCGGACGCAAAACGTCCCCGTCCACTGTCAGGCGACCGTCTTTGATCCAGGCGGAGAGGCGCGAGCGCGAGTGCTCAGCGAATAATTGTGCGGCGACTTGATCGAGGCGTTGACCGCCCAAATCGGACGGCACCTCTGCGCGAAGTTCTATATTTTCGGACATGGCCAGACTAGGTGGCGGCTAGCCTTTGGTTTCGGCAGCGCGCTTGTGGTTAAATACGGCGTCTTTTGCCCCGGGGGTTCCGCGGGGCGCCCATCATAACAGGACGGTCACGCCCAAGACAGCGACCGTTATAGGGACGCAAGCCGCCATGCAAGTGAAACACCTGCTGCTGATAGCCATCCTCGCACTCACCGCTGCCTGTTCGTCGAAGGAAGTGATCGACGAAAATCTGAGTGAAGTCGAGCTGTACCAGCAGGCGCAGGCCGATCTGGGTAATAACAGCTATAGCACTGCCACTGACAAGCTCAAGGCACTGGAATCGCGCTATCCGTTCGGTCGCTACGCTGATCAGGCGCAGCTCGAACTCATCTACTCGAACTACAAGAGTGGTGAACCGGAGGCTGCGAAATCGGCTGCCGAGCGCTTCATTCGCCTGCATCCGCAGCATCCGAACGTGGACTACGCCTACTACATGAAAGGCCTGACCTCTTTCGACCAGGATGTCGGCCTGCTCGCGCGCTTCCTGCCGCTGGACCAGACCAAACGTGACCCGGGCGCAGCACGCGATTCGTTCAACGAGTTTGCCCAGCTGACCAGTCGTTTCCCGAATAGCCGTTATTCGCCGGATGCCAAGCAGCGCATGATTTATCTGCGCAACCTGCTGGCCTCCTACGAAATCCACGTCGCCGACTACTACCTGACGCGTCAGGCCTATGTCGCTTCAGCGAACCGCGGCCGCTACGTGATCGAAAACTTCCAGGAAACCCCATCGGTGGGCGACGGCCTGGCGGTAATGGTCGAATCCTACCAGCGTCTGCACCTGGACGACCTGGCAGCTACCAGCCTTGAAGTGCTCAAGACCAACTACCCGAACCACCCGCAACTGGTGGACGGTCAGTTTGTGCCGCGTGAAGCCGAAGCCGACAACCGTTCGTGGCTGTCCAAGGCAACACTGGGTCTGATCGAGAGCAGCCCGCCGCTGCCACCGGGTCAGACGCGTGCCAACCAGGACGTGATCAAGCAGTACGAAGATGCCAAGGAAGCGATCCCGCGCGAGCTTCTGCCTGAAAACCAGGACGAAATCGACGAGCAGGAACACGAAGCTGAAGGCAATAACAACAATCGCTCGTGGTTCAGCTACATGACGCTGGGCGTCTTTGACTGATTCATCTGCGTATAAGAAAGAGACCTTCGGGTCTCTTTTTCGTTGGAGCGAGCCTTGCCCGCGAATCAGACGCCGCAGAGGATCAGAGCTGATGAGGCTTTCAGTGGGACCGGGGACAACGAGCAATCTACTACAGAGACACAACAGACCCACCTTCGCTACACTGCGAAATCTCAATCACCAAGCTGGTAGTCATGATTCGCTTAATTATGTGGGTTGCGCTGATCGCGGCAATCGTATGGTTCATCAAGCGTCTGCTAAACCCTCCCGCAAAGAAGACCAGGGCACAAGCGCCCGAAATTGCCGCCGCCCCCATGGTTCGTTGTGCGCAATGCGGTGTTCATCTGCCTCGCGACCGCGCTTTAAGCCAGGATCAGCAATGGTATTGCAGCGAGGCGCATCGGCTAGAAGGCCCTGCCGCACGTGATCGCTGAGGCTCTTTCCCTCGGCAGTCCACAAGCCCAGCGGATTCTGCGGCTGTACCACCTGTATCGACTGACCATTGGCATCATGCTGGTCCTGTTGATCTCCAGCGGCATGGACGCCGAGCTGCTGGAATTCGTCAATCCGAACCTGTTTCGGACCGGTTGCTGGCTGTATCTGGTATTCAACATCCTGGTCGTGGTGCTGCTGGATCGACCGGGCCACAAGGCGCAACTTTTCGCCCTGGCCATGGCCGACGCCATCATGCTCTCGGGTTTGTTTTATGCCGCAGGCGGCCCACCTAGCGGCATCGGCAACCTGTTGATTGCATCGGTGGCGATCAGCAATGTCCTGTTGCGCGGACGCACCGGTATAGTGATCGCGGCCGTTTCGGCCATTGGCATTATTTACCTGACGTTCTACATCAGCTTCAGCAGCCCTTCCGCCGCCAGCCACTACGTGCAAGCCGGCTCGCTGGGCGCCTTGTGCTTTGCTGCTGCGCTTTTGGTGCAAGCGCTGACCCGCCGACTGCACATCAGCGAAGTGCTGGCCGAACAGCGAGCCACTGATGTTCACAACCTGGAAGAACTCAACGCGCTGATTCTGCAACGCATGCGCACCGGGATTCTGGTTCTGGACGCCCGTCGCCAGGTGGTGCTGGCCAACCAGAGCGCGCTGATCCTCCTCGGCCATGAAAACCTGCTGGGCGAGACCATCGACAGTTACTCGCCGCAACTGGTCACGCGCTTTCGCCAATGGCTGATCAACCCGGTTCTGGTGCCGCAGAGCATTTCCACTTCCGCCATCGGACCAATCCTGCGGCCGACATTCGTCGCGCTCAATCGTGGCGAGCAGCGCCAGACCCTGATTTTTCTCGAAGACCTTTCGCAGATTTCCCAACAGGCGCAACAACTCAAGCTGGCCGCGCTGGGTCGTCTGACCGCCGGCATTGCCCATGAAATCCGTAATCCGCTGGGCGCCATCAGCCACGCGGCGCAACTGCTGCATGAGTCCGAAGCGCTGGAGGGCGGGGACCGCCGCCTGAACCAGATCATTCAGGACCAGTCGCAACGCATGAACCGGGTCATTGAAAACGTGCTGCAACTGTCGCGACGCCGACAAGCTGAACCGCAAATGCTTGATCTCAAGGCCTGGCTCGAACAGTTCGTTGCCGAGGCGCACAACTGCGCAGCGCCCAATCAGACCATTCATCTGGACATCGCAGCCGCGCCGCTGGCCACCCGCATGGACCCGGAACAGCTCACTCAGGTATTGAGCAATCTGCTGCAAAACGGTTTGCGCTACAGTGGTAAGCAGCATCCACACGCGCAGGTCTGGCTTCGGCTGTTTCAGGACTCGCGCAGCGAATTGCCGGTACTGGAAGTGCTCGACGACGGCCCCGGCGTAGCTGACGAACATTTGAGCAAGCTTTTCGAGCCGTTCTACACCACCGAAAGCAAGGGCACCGGCCTGGGCCTTTATCTTTCGAGAGAGCTTTGCGAGAGCAATCAGGCACAGCTGGACTACACATTTCGGGAAGGTGGCGGCAGTTGCCTGCGCATCACCTTCGCTCACCCGTTGAAGTTGAGTTGACCATGATCCAGCGACAGAAAATTCTGATCGTCGACGATGAACCAGACATTCGCGAACTGCTGGAAATCACCCTTGGCCGGATGAAGCTCGATACCCGCAGCGCCCGCAATGTCAAGGAAGCCCACGACTGGCTGGCACGCGAAGCCTTCGACTTGTGCCTGACCGACATGCGCTTGCCGGACGGCAACGGCCTGGAGCTGGTCCAGCACATCCAGCAGAGTCATTCACAAGTGCCGGTGGCGATGATCACCGCCCACGGCAACCTCGACACCGCGATTCACGCGCTCAAGGCCGGGGCGTTCGACTTCCTGACCAAACCCGTGGACCTGGGCCGTCTTCGTGAGCTGGTGAGCAGCGCCCTGCGCCTGCAAGCGCCCAGCCAGAGTGAACGCAGCATAGACCGCCGCCTGCTGGGCGATTCGCCGCCCATTCGCGCCCTGCGCCAGCAAATCGACAAACTGGCACGCAGCCAGGCGCCGATCTATATCAGCGGCGAATCCGGCAGCGGCAAGGAACTGGTGGCGCGCCTGATTCATGAACAGGGGCCGCGCAGTGAACGCCCCTTCATTCCGGTCAACTGTGGGGCCATTCCTACCGAACTGATGGAAAGCGAGTTCTTCGGCCATCGCAAAGGCAGCTTCAGCGGCGCCCACGAGGACAAGCCAGGACTGTTTCAGGCAGCCAACGGCGGTACGTTATTTCTCGATGAAGTCGCTGACTTGCCGCTGGCGATGCAGGTAAAACTGCTGCGCTCGATTCAGGAAAAATCCGTGCGCAGCATCGGCGATCAGCAGGAACAGATCGTCGATGTGCGAATCCTCTGTGCGACCCACAAGGATTTGAGCGCGGAAGTGGCGGCCGGACGTTTTCGTCAGGATTTGTACTACCGCCTCAACGTCATCGAGCTGGCGGTTCCACCATTGCGGGAACGTCGCGAAGACCTTGATCAACTGACGGCGCATGTTCTACAGCGCTTGGCGCACGGCTCGGGACAGGCTGCGGCACGGCTTGAACCACAAGCGTTGTCGGCCCTGAAAAGCTATCGATTTCCGGGAAACGTGCGCGAACTGGAGAATATTCTGGAGCGCGCCTACACACTGTGCGAAAACCAGCGCATCGACATTGGTGACTTGCGTCTGACACAAACCGCCAACCCGCTCGAACAGGACGAACACAACCTCGCCGACATCGACAACCTGGAGGACTACCTGGAAAACATCGAACGCAAGATCATCCTCCAGGCCCTGGAAGAAACCCGCTGGAACCGCACGGCTGCGGCCCAGCGTCTGAATCTGACGTTTCGGTCGATGCGATATCGGTTGAAGAAGCTAGGGTTGGAATAGATTCTAAAACTGTAAGAGCGAGGCTTGCCCGCGAAGGCTTCGTTTCAGACGATGGATATGTCGAATGGAATACCGATTCGCGAGCAAGCCTCACCCCTGCAGGTCTCAGAGACTGAGCACCCTACCCTGCGGCGCATACGGTGCGGCATCGATCAGCGGCTCGCGCCCCTGCATAAGATCGGCAAGCAGCTGACAGGACGCCGGCGCCAGAACCAGCCCATTGCGGTAATGCCCGCAGTTCAGCCAGAGCCCGTCGAACCCGGTCATCGGACCGATGTACGGAATTCCCTCCGGCGAACCGGGACGCAAACCAGCCCAATGGCCCACAACCTGCGCATCGGCCAGTGCCGGGATCAATTCGATTGCCGACGCCTTCAGGCTTTCCAATGCAGCATCGGTGGGCGTCTTGTCGAAGCCTTCATGCTCCAGAGTGCTGCCCACCAGAATATGCCCGTCTCTACGCGGAATAGCGTAGCGCCCTTTGGCGAGGACCATGCTCGACAGGAAATCCGATGCGCACTTGTAGAGGATCATCTGGCCTTTGACCGGCTCCACCGGCAAATCCAGTCCAAGCGTCTTGAGCAACTCACCGCTCCAGGCCCCGGCAGCCAGGACGACCTGATCGGCCAGAATATCGCCAGCTGCAGTGCTCACACCCAGAATGCGATCGCCATCCCGAACAAAACCACTGACCTCACACTGTTCATGAATCGTGACATTCGGCAGCGCCAGCAAGGCTGCCATCAGCGACTTCACCAGTCGCGGATTACGCACATTGGCGACGTTGGCCATATAAATCGCGCTTGAATAACCTTCGCCAAGCACCGGCACAGCGTCGTGCACGGCAGAGACTGCAACGGCGCTCAACGGACGATTATTCTGCGCAGCCCAATCCAGCGCCTGCTGCTCGTCATCCAGATCCAGCCAGTACAGCCCCGTGGTATGCACCTCGGGATCAATCCCGGTCCGCCCAAACAACCGCTCGGCCAACTGTGGATAGAAATCCTGCGACCAATGCGCCAGCGCCGTCACCGCCGGACTGTAGCGCCACGGATAAAGCGGCGAAACAATCCCGCCACCGGCCCATGAAGACTCCTGGCCGACATTGGAACGATCCAGCAGAACGACACTTTCCACCTCGGCAGCGAGGTTGAGCGCCGTCAACAACCCAATGACCCCACCGCCGACAATCACAACGTGTTGCTTGGACATCTTGCTCTCTATGTCAAAAGTAGAAGTCAGCGGCTCCAGCAGTCTTTGCTGGCTACACCGCTGGTTGCGCCTGGGTTGGTGCGCGCACCGGTATTCGTAATCGTGAACACACCGCACTTGTCGTTGAGCATCATCCCCTTCCCCGTTGCTCCCAGCGTGAAATCCTGTGCGTTGAGGGTCGCGGCGATGGTGTAGTAACTGTTACCGGCGCTCAGCCCCGTCGCGTTCTGATAGGTGCCATTTTTCGAATAAAACCGCTCGAGCGACTGAGTCTGCTCCGACAACAGGCTGGCGATCTCAGCACGATGGGTGCGCTTCACATATTCCGTATAACTGGGGTAAGCCACTGCCGCCAGAATACCGATAATCGCCACAACGATCATGAGCTCGATCAAGGTAAAGCCTTTGGATATGTTGCGCATGGATCGCCTTCCCTACTGGATTTGTCGCCACATGATTCGTTGATACGCATTGGCAGTACCGCCTTTTTCCAGCAGTTTTTTGACAGCACCTCCGCTCGAATCAATCAGGTATTTGTTGTCGTTGGCGCCGGAAGTACCGGCCACAATAGAAGCCAGATTCGGGATCCCGGTCCCCACCGCAAGACCACTGACAACGGAATCAGTCGATGAGATGTCAGAATCGCCGTTGGTATCCAGCACCTGATAATTCAACATGCCGCCTTTAGCCGCATCCAGCTCAAACAGCCGACCGGTACCGGTACTTTCACACGGATCGGTTGAATTTACAGACGCAGTGGTGAAGATGATTCGGCCTCGACTCGTCTGCGCAGGATAGATGATTCGTTCACCCAGGTATGGGGCGGTGGTCGATAACGCCATATACCAACCTTTCTTCACACTCCAGTCGACGTCGTTCGTAGAGGAACGAAAGTATGTATTACCGTCACCTGTGATGGTCGTTGGATCTATAGTCTGCACCTGAAGATTACCCTGCGTAATACCGCCCGCCCCCGCATCTGCGTCCCAGATGGCATAAAAGGCCTGCTGACCCGTCGTGGTCTTATCAGCAGTCTCGCTGAATTTCCCGGTGCCAAAATAAACCATCTTGCCATTGGTGGGGTGATCGATCAGAAGCGGTTGGACTGTAATGGGGCGCGTGCCATCGACAGACGCGGTGAAGAGCGGAACGCCATTGAATGCGACCTTCCAGGTATCGGCAGTTGCACCACTCAAGTCGAACTTCCAAAGACGCCCCTTCAAATCGCCTGCATACGCAGCTTGAACAACATTCTGCGAGTTGACCTTGAGCCTGACCGATGAGAGACCGTTGTCCGTCTCGCCCGGCGTGATGATCGGAGTCTGGATTTCCTTGATCAACGCCCCCGTATTGGCATTGAGTACAAAGAGCGAAGCCCTCCCGGTAAAGCTGCCATAGCCATTGCCTACTACGACGATGCTAGTGCCATTGGTATCGGCCATTCGCGCCACATCTGGCTTTGAATAAGCGAAACCAAGGTTGTTAAAGACATTACCAGTGTTTGACGTCTCAGGCGGCTTGACCTCCCAAAGCGCGACAGGGACGTTATTGCTCTCGTACAACTTAATTGCGTAATAGGCTTTGCCACCAGCGCCGGTGCCGGCAAAAGCAATAGTTCGCCAGGACGTGCCTAGTTGAGCGTCGAATACGGCTATTTGACCGTCGGCAGTAAACTTGTGCACTCCGGAACCGTAACCCGGCGTAGCGATAGTTGCCAGGGAAGCAAGCGCAGTCGAAGGCATATAGGCGTAACGGCGGGTACCGTCAGCGTTAAGCACGTTAAAAAAACCATCATTGGCATTGACCAGAAGACTGTAACTCATGCCGCCGGTACCGGCTTTCGCCGCAAGATACGTGGTGTACGAAACATTGCCGGTAAGGTCGGCAGAAGTTTTGTCTGCAGGTAACGCAGCAGTCAGCGGCGAGTTGATGATATCCCCAAGTAACCTCGTCCGAGCACGCAATTTGGCATTGGCAGTACCCTTGGTCCAAGCGATTAACTGGGCACCAGTCACACCGGTGGGCAATCCGGTGTTGAGGATTGTCTTCTGATCTGCCGAAAAATTATCATAATCCAGAGTAATTTTCGTAGGGGTGACAGCCGTGCTCCAGGACTCGAAAACCGGAGCAGTTGCACCACTGACAACAAGCGTATCAGTGCTCCATATCGCGGGGTTAATCACTGCGCCAGTCGTCGCATTCAAGTTGAAAGCGTTGATAGTGCCATGCCAGTCGGTGGGGTCGTAGAGGGTTTGATAGAAGCGGGTGCCGGCTTGCAGCGTCGTCGAGTTAGCAGCCCCACCACCACCAGAACCGGCTTTGGCATATATATCACTCAAAGCAAGGTTCAGGGCGCTTGTCAGGCCAGCGTTATCATTGGCTTGAAAATATTTGCCATGCCCATGGGTATCGTTGGCAGCATCAATCAACATCTGGTTATCCAGAGTAAATCCAATAGTGTAGGTACTAAGGTTTTGCTTCGGAAAACCTGCCGTATCCCAACTTTTACCGGTTAAATCTCCTGCTGGAGTTCTGCTATCCTTGCGCATGTCGATGTCATAGGCAAACTTGGCGATATCATCCAGATATAAAGTATCGCCTTCACCGTCACCCGTCAGATTTGGCCCGTCGTTATTTACCAGATCCCAATTGGGTAATTTACGATCAGTATCGTCAGGGTCGTTCGAGGGGAAGTTTCTGTCGTAAGTCGGCAAACCATCGGTAATCACAACGCCGTAGTTTTTTTGGCAGCGGTACTGAATAGGACTCGTAAAAGTGCTCGGCGAACCGGAATAGGACGGCGAAGGCGCAAGACCACGAAAATATCGCGTGACTTGATAATAAGTCTCAGCGAGTGGCGTATTAGCTTCCGCTGTCAGTAACGAAATGGCTTTGCTAAGAGCCTTATAGTTGGCGGTAGCTGTAGCCTGGTCGACACCCGTTTGATAAGCATTGGCCGGGACAACGGCAAGATCCACAACGTTCTGCTTGATATTACCCCCAGGTCCCCGGTCAGAACCCGTTACCGGGTTGTAGGCCGCCAGCCCAATACGGAGAGAGCGGTTGCCATCAACAAGGCCTTGGGCGACAGAGATAGCCGTTGTCATCCGACTTTCTGTTGGAATTGAAGCGACGCTTATACCGGCATTTACCTGAGATACCAGATAAGACAAATAGTCTATCGGGTACCGCGTGGTACCTCCTCCAGCGGGATCTGCCAGCGTTAAACACACGCTAACAGTGCGGCTCTTATAAAAACCATAGGCTCCATTACTACAGCCGACACGGCCAAGGTTGCCAACAAAAACATAGTCAGCAGTACCGTTACTTACTCTGTCGCCCTGCGAATACCTTGAGCAGATAAACAGAAAACAGTCGCCACCCTCTACTTTGTAAACAGACGGCCACGCCAGATCAGGATTAAAACCAGAAGCCAGTAGAATCGTATCCATACTCCCGGAGTTATCGACCTGCAACATGACATTGGGTGTCACCGCCGACGAACTCAATAGGGGCACCTGCGCCGGTGTAAACGCGTAAGCCGGAGCCATCACATACAACGCCAACAACGCGCCGTATAAATACTTCAAGCCACGGCGTAGCGTTTTAACAATTGGCATAGATACTCTCCAGCACAGTTCTCGACACACCTTGGATACCAACGGCTGTGACGCGGTAGAGCAGTACCGAGCCTGTGCAGGTCGGAGGACGACTGATTGGGGTGGCGGTGGTACCCAGGTTCTGAATGCCGTAATACCCAGTGGTGCCTACTGCGTACCAGCGAACACCAGAAGTAGAGTTCGTACCCTCAGCTGCCACTGTGATGGACTCGCTCGGAGGTGCGCAGGTTGCAGTCGTCGCACATTTCGTCAGAACATACCCGCTCACCTGAATCGAAGACTCTCCCACTCGCAACGCAGCTTCAGCAGTCTGGAATGACTGATTGCGGAACGTCACGCTGCCGGCCATTTTCTCCTGCAGCGTCGCACTCTGCATTGAGGAGATGCCTATTAATGTCAGCAGCAGCAAAAAGACCAGACTAACCAACAGGACCATACCCCGCTGCTGATCACGGAACATCGTCGACATTCGGCATGGTCCTGTCTTCATAGAATTAAGCCCGCTCAAAATCGATTACGCAGGGCAGCGACTACGCTGTAAGTCTGAGTCCGCACGCGGTTATCAGGGTCTTGCAACGTCAATTTGATTCGCACACTGCGGATGTTTGCTGATGTACCCGTAGTAATAACGCTGGTGTAGGACATCGGATACCCCGCTCCCATGCCAAAGGAAACTTCCAGGCTGGCGACATTGCTGAGTATCGTCTGCGGCGCATCGGTGCCGATTCCGGCTTTAAACTTCAAGTCGGTTCCGCTCAGGGTGTAGGCCAGTTGCCGCAATGGAAAGGCCGTCAGTCCGGGAGGCGTGACTTTTCCTAAATAGATCTGATTGGTGGTCTGACAATCGGAAGCCACTGTCCAGGTGGACGTAGAGCCGGAAGTGCCTACGTCAGCAGAAATCAGCGTCAATGCCTTGGTAGTGTTATCCCAGAGAATCGGCGTATTGAAAGCAGTGGGCTTGGCAATGGAGCCGGTGACAAGCACGGCACTTTCCAGACTCATGCAGCCGAACATGCCGGTCATGCGAATTTCCTGCATCAACTTGCTCAACACAAACCGCGCGTCTTCCTGCATTCGCGCAGAAGAGTTCTGCGACATGAAAGTGGTACGCGATGAAACAAAGATCTGCGTGATACCCAGCGTGACGACAAGACCCAAGACCAGCGCAACCATGATTTCAACTAGGCCGAAGCCCTTGCTGAGCTTTTTCATGGGCTCACCACATCAGCGCCGACTCTTGAGCTAAGCACGAAGGTCCGCTTGGTCGCCGGATTGCTGGTATCGCCGGTTGCCTGCGCGCTAGAGCCAACAGCCCGGGCGTCATCCCACTCGATAGTGATGGTCACTACCGGTTTGGCGATGACGATTTTGCTGTTGGCGCCGGTGTCGCCCGCAAAGTTGGTGATGTTGGCTTTGAAATCGTACAGATCCTGATCGCGAGCATTGTTCAGATTGGCAGCGGGCGCAGCACTCAAGGAGGCCAGCGCATAGCTGCCCAGCACATCGTTCACGCCATTGCTTGATGCATTGCCATCCACGTTCGCGCGAATGCGATCCATCATGTCGTAGGCAATGAAGCTGGCCTGACTGGTCATGGCCGCGCTGTCGGTGTATTTCAAAGCATTAAGCTGGATCGCCGCTGCGCCGAGCAAACCGATAGCCAGTATCAGCACTGACACCAGCACTTCTATCAGCGTCATCCCTGTCTGTGTACTGCGACTACATTCGGTCATCAGCAGCTTCCGCCCAAAACAACTCGTCCATTCAGACAAACGTTGACTGTTTTGCTAATCGTGCCCAGCGCGTAGGCCATGGCCACCGCAGTGCCAGGTGCCTGCAGACCGCCCAGATTATTGAACTCGATCGCCGTGACATTCGTTGCAGTCACCGTTGCGCCGCTGGTCATGGCACCGATCCGACGCAGGGCTTTGTCAGCGATTGGAGCAGACGACAACACAACCATCAGTTCGCTATTCCAGGCCGTTCCGCTCACCGGCAGGACTTTCGTAGCCACCCCCCTGTTTATCGCCTCCAGCCGCGCATAGTTGAGCGCCCGCTGCAAATCGCTGACTTCGGTATCGGCTTTTGAATTCCTGATGACACTGCTGAAACTCGGAATCGCAATCGCCGCCAGAATACCCACCAAGGACACAGTGACTAACAATTCGATCAGGCTGAAGCCCTTGGCGCGGTGGCTCATTGAGTGTCTCCTAGACGTTACAACTATAGGGCAGCGGCTGCGTCCTGAAGTTGACTGAAGGATATACGGTTGTTTAGTCAGGACGAATGCCCGGATGGCATTCAGGTGAAGTATTTTCAGGGAGGAATGCTCATGAAGCAGGCAGGTTTCACGCTTGTTGAACTGATGGTGACGCTGGTGGTGCTGTCGGTGATTTCGCTGGTGGCGCTACCGGCGCTTGGGGAAGTGATCGATGCGCAGCGGCGACTGGATGCGGCGCAGCAGTTAGCCAGCGGCATACGCACGGCGCGCACGGAAGCGATCCTGCGTAATCAGGTGGTGACCATCCACAGCATCGACGCTGACTGGAGCAATGGCTGGCGAATCATTGCGGATAAGGATGGCAAGGGGCCTGACGAAGATGACCCGGTGCTTGTGGAGCGGGCGGCGAGTGGCAAAGCCAGGGTTGTAGGAAACACGACTGTCGCGAGCCGAATCAGCTTCAATGGCCTGGGCGCACCCATTAGAGTGTTCAACGGAACGTTGTCTGTCTGTTTGAAGAATCAACCTGTCAGCCATTATCGAGTGATCATGGCTGCGACCGGACGGGTCAGAATTGAAAGCCGGGAAAAGCCCGAGGCATTATGCGGGTAACAGAGAGATTCCACGCACCTCCCGTGGGACCGGATTTATCCGGGAAAGGGCAAGATCAGGCAACACACCTGAGGCGCCTGGAGTGACGCCTTCGCGAGCAAGCTCGCTCCCACACAAGCGTTGCTTCAAAGCATCACAACAAGGACTTGACGCGCAATTCCTTGGGCATCGAGAAGGTGACGTTCTCCGCACGACCGGCCAGTTCGTCTGCGCCGATGGCGCCCCAGGCGTGTAGCTGTTGAATCACGCCGCGAACCAGAACTTCCGGGGCAGAGGCGCCAGCGGTGATGCCGATGCGCTCGACGCCTTCGAACCAGACGCGCTGCATGTCTTCGGCGCCGTCGATCAGGTAGGCCGGGGTCGCCATGCGCTCGGCGAGTTCCCGCAAACGGTTGGAGTTGGAGCTGTTCGGGCTGCCGACCACCAACACCACATCACATTCGTCAGCCAGCAACTTGACCGCATCCTGACGGTTTTGCGTGGCGTAGCAGATGTCGTCCTTGCGTGGCCCGCCGATGGCCGGGAAACGGCTGCGCAATGCGTCGATGACCCGGCTGGTGTCGTCCATGGACAACGTCGTCTGGGTCACGAACGCCAAGGATTCAGGGTTGCGCACTTGCAGGTTGGCGACATCCTGTTCGTCTTCCACCAGATAGATCGCGCCGCCGTTGCTGGCGTCGTACTGACCCATGGTGCCTTCCACTTCGGGATGGCCCTGGTGGCCGATGAGGATGCACTCACGACCGTCGCGGCTGTAACGTGCCACCTCGATGTGAACCTTGGTCACCAGTGGGCAAGTTGCGTCGAATACTTTCAAGCCGCGCCCGGCGGCTTCAGTGCGCACGGCCTGAGAAACACCGTGAGCGCTGAAAATCACGATGACGTCATCCGGCACCTGATCCAGCTCTTCGACGAAGATCGCGCCACGTGCGCGCAGGTCTTCGACGACAAATTTGTTATGAACCACTTCATGGCGCACATAGATCGGCGGACCAAACACTTCCAGAGCACGATTGACGATTTCGATCGCACGGTCCACTCCAGCGCAGAAGCCGCGGGGGTTGGCGAGTTTGATTTGCATAGCGTGCCTCGTGTCTGCGTGCGAAACAGCCCGACCGGAGTCGGGCTGATTTTCTAACCCAATGTCAGGCTTCAGATAGCCTTGACCTCGAAAATCTCGACTTCGAAGTTCAGGGTCTTGCCCGCCAACGGGTGATTGAAATCGATGGTCACCTGCTCATCATCGAATACCTTCACCACGCCTGGCAGCTCAGTATTGGCCGCATCGTTGAAGATCACCAGCAGGCCCTCGGACAAGTCCATGTCCTTGAACTGCGAACGCGGGATGATCTGGACGTTTTGCGGGTTTGGCTGACCAAAGGCGTTTTCCGGCAGAATCTGCACGGTGCGCTTGTCGCCAGCCTTGAAGCCGAACAATGCAGCTTCGAAGCCAGGCAACAGGTTGCCATCACCCACCTTGAACGTGGCCGGAGCCTTGTCAAAGGTGCTGTCCACCGTGTCGCCGTTTTCCAGACGCAAGGCAAAATGCAGGGTGACTTCGGTGTTCTGACCGATGCGCTGCGCTTTCGCGGCGTTGTCGGCCAATAACTGTTCAGTCATTAACGGGCTCTCCGGTTTTCTTGCTCTTGAACATATCCAGCGCCAGCATGATTGCACCGACGGTGATCGCACTGTCGGCAACGTTGAATGCCGGGAAGCGGTATTCGTTGCGCCAGTGCACAAAAATGAAATCGATCACATGACCCAACGCGATGCGGTCATAGAGGTTGCCCAGAGCGCCCCCCAAAACCAGCGCCAGCGCCACGGCGAGCCAGGTTTCATCCCGGCCCAGACGTTTGAGCCAGACTACCAGCACCGCACTTACCACTACCGCGATCAAGGCGAACAGCCAGCGCTGCCAGCCCGAACTGTCGGCCAGGAAGCTGAATGCCGCGCCGGTGTTGTAGGCCAGGGTCCAGCTGAAATAGTCCGGAATCACGATGATCTGCTGATACAGGCTCAGCGTGTTTTCGAAGTAATACTTGCTGGCCTGGTCGATGACCAGGACCAGCACGCTCAGCCAGAGCCAGGCCAGACGGCCGAAACCTGCCTTAGGCATAGTGACGAACCTCACCCGAACCGCTGATATTGTCGACGCAACGACCGCAGATTTCAGGATGCTCCGGATCTACGCCGACGTCTGCACGGTGATGCCAGCAACGGGCGCACTTCGGATGACCGGACTTGACCACCTTCAGCTTCAGGCCGGTCACCTCGGTCACCACCGCATCGGCAGGCGCATCAAGTACCGGAGCGACACTGGCAGTCGAAGTTATCAGCACAAAACGCAGCTCATTGCCGAGCTTGGCGAGGTCCGCAACCAGCGAGTCCTGGGCATACAAGGTCACTTCAGCTTGCAGGTTGCCGCCAATGGCCTTGGCTGCCCGCAGGTTTTCCATTTCCTTGTTGACCGCGACTTTGACTTCCATGATCCGCTCCCAATAGGCGCGGTCCAGTTCGAAGTCAGCCGGCATTTCGCTCAGGCCTTCGTACCAGGTGTTGAGCATCACCGATTCGTTACGCTCGCCCGGCAGGTACTGCCACAGCTCGTCGGCGGTGAACGCCAGGATCGGCGCGATCCAGCGCACCAGCGCCTCGGAGATGTGGAACAGCGCGGTCTGGCAGGAGCGCCGTGCCGTGCTGTCGGCTGCCGTGGTGTACTGACGGTCCTTGATGATGTCCAGATAGAACCCACCCAGTTCCTGCACGCAGAAATTGTGGATCTTCGAGTAGACGTTCCAGAAACGGTATTCGCCGTAGTGTTCCTGCAGTTCACGTTGCAGCAGCGCAGCGCGATCCACGGCCCAGCGATCCAGCGCGAGCATTTCTTCAGCCGGCAGGATATCGGTCGCCGGGTTGAAGCCAGTCAGGTTCGAGAGCATGAAACGTGCAGTGTTGCGGATCCGCCGATAGGCGTCTGCGCTGCGCTGCAGGATCTGATCGGACACCGCCATCTCGCCGGAGTAGTCAGTGGCGGAAACCCACAGACGCATGATGTCGGCGCCCAGGGAATCGTTGACCTTCTGCGGCGCAACCACGTTGTTCAGCGACTTGGACATCTTGCGACCGTTTTCGTCGACGACGAAACCGTGGGTCAGCAATTCGCGATACGGCGCGTGGTCGTCCAGCATGCAACCGGTCAGCAAGGACGAGTGGAACCAGCCACGGTGCTGATCCGAGCCTTCAAGGTACAGATCGGCACGCGGGCCGGTCTCGTGGCCCATCGGGTGCGAACCGCGCAGGACATGCCAGTGCGTGGTGCCGGAATCGAACCAGACGTCCAGGGTGTCGGAGATCTTGTCGTACTTGGGCGCTTCGTCACCGAGCAACTCGGCGGCGTCCAGCTTGAACCAGGCTTCGATACCTTCCTGCTCGACACGCAGGGCGACTTCTTCCATCAGCTCAACGGTACGCGGGTGCAGCTCGCCGCTTTCCTTGTGCAGGAAGAACGGGATCGGCACGCCCCAGTTGCGCTGACGCGAGATGCACCAGTCAGGACGATTGGCGATCATCGAGTGCAGGCGCGCCTGACCCCAGGCCGGTACGAACTGAGTCTCTTCGATGGCTTTGACGGCACGTTCGCGCAGGGTTTCGCCGGTTTGCGGCTGCTTGTCCATGCCCACGAACCACTGCGCGGTGGCGCGGTAGATCAGCGGCGACTTGTGGCGCCAGCAGTGCATGTAGCTGTGCGTGATGGTTTCGGTGTCTAGCAGGCTGCCCACTTCGGCCAGTTTGTCGATGATGTTCTGGTTGGCCTTGAAGATGAACTGGCCACCAAAGAACTCCAGCGACTCGACATACACGCCGTTGCTCTGCACCGGACTGATGATGTCATCGTTGGTCAGGCCGTAGCTTTTGCTGATCACAAAGTCGTCGACGCCATAGGCGGGCGAGCAGTGAACAATGCCGGTACCGGCACCCAGCTCGACGTAGTCAGCCAGATACACAGGCGACAGGCGATCGTAGAACGGGTGACGGAAGTTGATCAGCTCCAGTTCAGCGCCCGTAGTGGTGGCGATCACAGTGCCTTGCAGCTTGTAGCGCGCCAGGCACGACTCGACCAGCTCCGAAGCCAGCACCAGCAATTTGTCACCGACATCCACCAGCGAGTATTCGAACTCGGGGTGAACGTTCAACGCCTGGTTGGCAGGGATGGTCCACGGGGTGGTGGTCCAGATAACGATGGATGCAGGCTTGCTCAACTCAGACAAACCGAAGGCATTGGCCAGCTTGGCTTCATCGGCAATCGGGAAAGCCACGTCGATGGTCGAAGATTTCTTGTCCTGGTATTCGACTTCCGCTTCAGCCAGGGCCGAACCGCAATCGAAACACCAGTTCACAGGCTTGAGGCCCTTGAACACGAAACCGCCCTTGACCATTTCCGCCAGGGCACGGATTTCTCCAGCTTCGTTGGCGAAATCCATGGTGCGGTACGGATTGTCCCAGTCGCCCAACACGCCCAGGCGGATGAATTCGGCTTTCTGGCCTTCGATCTGCTCGGCCGCGTAGGCACGGCACAGCTCGCGGGTCTTGTCCGCAGGCAGGTTCTTGCCGTGGGTGACTTCAACCTTGTGCTCGATCGGCAGGCCATGGCAGTCCCAACCCGGAACGTAAGGCGCGTCGAAGCCCGAAAGGGTTTTCGAGCGGATGATCATGTCCTTGAGAATCTTGTTTACGGCGTGACCGATGTGAATATTGCCGTTGGCATAAGGAGGGCCGTCGTGCAGGACGAACTTCGGACGATCCTTGCCAATTTCGCGCAGCTTCTGGTACAGGCCAATGCTGTCCCAGCGCTGCAGAGTTTGCGGCTCGCGCTGGGGCAGGCCGGCCTTCATTGGGAAGGCGGTGTCCGGAAGGTTTAGCGTGGCTTTGTAGTCGGTCATTTAAGGCTCTTCGTTAGCGGTTGGCCATGCCAATGGGCACGGGCGGCGGCGACGTCCGCATTGATCGCCGTCTTGAGCGCCTCCAGTGAGGCGAATCGCTGCTCATCACGCAGCTTGTGGTGGAAAGCCACCGTCAAACGCCGGTCATACAGGTCACCGGCAAAATCCAGAAGATGCACTTCAAGGTGGGCACTGCCATCACCTGCCACAGTCGGGCGCACGCCGATATTGGCGACGCCCGGCCAGGTCTTGCCGTCGATGCTCGCACTGACCAGATAAACCCCGGTCAGCGGTACACGACGACGCTTGAGTTGCACGTTGGCCGTGGGCGTACCCAACTGGCGCGCCAGTTTCTGGCCGTGCAGCACTCTTCCGGTAATCCGGAACGGACGACCGAGCATGCGCTCGGCAAGGGTGAAGTCCGCCACAGCCAAGGCATTACGCACCTTGGTGCTGCTGACCCGAACACCATCGATCTCGACGGTCTGCGCCGCCTCGACCGTGAAGCCCTTGGTGGCACCCACGTGTTGCAGAAAATCGAAATCGCCGATCCGGTCACAACCGAAACGGAAGTCGTCGCCCACTTCGAGATGTTGTACGCCCAGGCCCTGGATCAGCACCGTTTCGACGAACTCGGCAGCACTGAGCTCACTCAAGCGTTGATTGAAAGCCAGGCACAACACCTGATCAACGCCCTCGGCGGCGAGCAATTCCAGCTTGTCGCGTAAACGCGCCAGACGGGCTGGAGCGGTGGCCGGGGCGAAGAACTCACGCGGCTGCGGCTCGAAAATCACCACGCAGCTGGGCAGGCCCAACTCGACAGCACGATCCCGCAAGCGCGCCAGAATAGCCTGGTGGCCTCGGTGAACACCGTCAAAGTTGCCGATAGTGGCGACGCAACCCCGATGTTGGGGAAGCAGATTGTGAAGGCCTCGAACCAGCTGCATAACGCGCTTCTTGCTCATAAAGTGGCCGATTATAACCACACACAGCCCTGGACGACAGGCAACACGCCAAGGCAAAACAACAGTCGTGCGCCCATAACGGCAAAAATCGACGACTACCCTTTGAATCCCTTCCTACATTACTGCACTGCGGGCGAAGTCTTTCAGACGAAAGCCCAGTGCCAGAAGCATCACGAAATACGTCGCCAGCCCCGCAGCCACCAGACCACCCAGGCGAACGAAGCGCTCCAGCATATGCCCCTCGTCCCACGCCGGCATGAAGTGCATGAGTCCCAGCAGAACGCCCGACATCACCGCCACCGCCAGGACCAGCTTGAATAAATACTTTGTCCAGCCCGGCTGCGGCTGAAACAAATCCTGCTTGCGCAGCTGCCAGAACAGCAATCCGGCATTGATGCAGGCACCGACACTGATCGCCAACGCCAGGCCCGCATGTTGCAGCGGACCAATGAACGCGAGGTTGAGCAACTGAGTAACAATGAGGGTGAAAATCGCGATTTTCACCGGGGTACGAATATTTTGTTGTGCATAAAAGCCGGGCGCCAGCACCTTGATGACAATGATGCCCAGCAGGCCGACGGAATAAGCGATCAATGCACGCTGGGTCATGGCCGCGTCCATTGCGTCGAATTTACCGTATTGAAACAGAGAAACGGTCAGCGGTTCTGCGAGGATGCCCAAGGCAAGCGTGCATGGCAGGACCAGCACGAAGCACAGGCGCAAACCCCAGTCGAGGATCCGCGAATACTCATGGCGGTCCTTGCTGGCGTAGGTTTTGGAGAGGATTGGCAACAAGATCGTGCCGAGCGCAACGCCCAGCACACCGGATGGCAATTCCATCAAACGGTCGGCGTAGTACATCCACGATACCGATCCGGCCACGAGAAACGAGGCAAATATCGTATTGATAATCAGAGAAATCTGACTCACGGAAACGCCAAGGATGGCCGGCAGCATCTGCTTCATTACCCGCCAGACGCCTGAGTCGCGCAAATTCAGGCGCGGCAGGACCAACATGCCGATCTTTTTCAGGTGTGGCAGTTGGTAAAGAAGCTGCAACAGACCACCGACCAGCACCGCCCAACCCAGCGCCATAACCGGCGGATCGAAATATGGAGTCAGGAACAGCGCGAAAAAAATCATGCTGACGTTGAGCAGGGTCGGCACGAAGGCCGGAACGGAGAAGCGATTCCAGGTATTGAGGATCGCGCCCGCCAGCGATGACAGCGAGATCAGCAATATATAAGGAAAGGTCACCCGCAACAGGTCGGACGTCAGCGCGAATTTTTCCGGCGTGTCAGCAAAGCCGGGGGCCGTGGCCCAGATGACCCAAGGAGCGGCAATAATGCCCAACAAGGTCACCAGCGCCAACACCAGGGTCAGCAAGCCGGTCACGTATGCCACGAAGGTCCGCGTCGCCTCTTCGCCCTGCTGGCTTTTATATTCCGCCAGAATCGGCACGAATGCCTGGGAGAACGCGCCCTCGGCAAAGATCCGGCGCAGCAGGTTGGGCAGTTTGAATGCGATAAAAAAGGCATCCGTTGCCATTCCGGCACCGAAAGTTCGCGCGATGATCGTGTCCCGGATAAAGCCCAAAACCCGGGAAAGCATCGTAATAGAGCTAACGGCAGCCAATGATTTGAGTAGATTCATTAAGGAATTATTGCCTTGGCTAAAGGACCGGGCGATTAACCTGTCCATTTATGCGATACTCCGCGCCGCAAAAGCCCAGAGTCAAAGTCGGCGAGTTTACAGGTCGCGCACCGGAAATAAATATCCCGGTCAAACACAGCGACCACTCAGCGGAACACATCAACTGCCCTTGACAACACATCAACTCATCGGCATGATTCGCGGCCTATTTTGTTTGCTATTTCCTAAAAAGTCTTTCGAGGAGCTCGACGGTGGCCAACACACCTTCCGCCAAAAAACGTGCAAAACAGGCTGAGAAGCGTCGCAGCCACAACGCCAGCCTGCGTTCCATGGTTCGTACCTACATCAAGAATGTAGTTAAAGCCATCGACGCAAAAGACGCTGAAAAAGCGCAAGCTGCTTATGTTCTGGCTGTGCCAATCATCGACCGTATGGCCGATAAAGGCATCATCCACAAGAACAAGGCTGCTCGCCATAAAGGTCGCCTGAATGGTCACATCAAGGCTCTGAACCTTGCTGCTGCCTAAGCGACACGCTTGTTAAAAAACCGACCTCAGGGTCGGTTTTTTATTGGGTTGGATTTGGTGACGAATCCCAAAGCGCTGAAGCGAGGCTTGCCCGCGAATCGTAATTTCAGCCAACACGCCCAGCGCCTGGCATCACCTGTTCGCGGGCAAGCCTCGCTCCAACGAGCCCACTACCTCATGGCGCTGGCGCGGGCGTCCACGGCAGGATCGGAATCGCTGTCACGGCATTCTGCGGGCTGCCTTCGATGATGCGATCGCTATAGACCAGATACACCAGCGTATTGCGCTTCTTGTCCAGGAAACGCACGACCTGCATGGTCTTGAAGACCAGCGATGTGCGCTCCTTGAACACCTCATCACCATCCTTCAGGTTTTCCTTGAAGCGGATCGGCCCGACCTGGCGACAGGCGATGGACGCCTCGGCGCGATCTTCAGCCAAGCCGAGACCGCCCTTCACTCCCCCGGTCTTTGCCCGGGACAAATAGCAGGTCACGCCTTCGACCTTGGGGTCATCGAATGCTTCGACCACAATCCGGTCGTTCGGCCCGACAAACTTGAACACGGTCGAAACCTGACCAATCTCTTCAGCCGATGCCAGCAGCGGAAACGCCAGCAGCAACCCCAATATTCCTTTCATGAAGCGCATCAAATCTTCCTTCCAGCAAAAAAGCCCGATCAAACCAGAATCAGATTATCCCGATGCACCAGCTCTGGCTCGGCCATATAGCCAAGCACGCGCACGATGGCGTCGGATGACTGACCAATAATCTTCTGTGCCTCAAGCGCACTGTAGTTACTCAAGCCCCGTGCAACCTCGCGGCCATCCGGCGCGACACAGACCACCATCTCACCGCGACGGAAGCTGCCTTGCACCAGCTTCACGCCCACGGGCAGCAGGCTTTTGTGATCAGTGCTCAGCGCCTTCACGGCACCGGCATCGAGCACCAGCGTGCCACGGGTCTGGAGATGCCCCGCCAGCCATTGCTTGCGCGCTGCGAGCATTTCACGCTCTGGCGACAGCAGCGTACCGAGTCGCTCGCCAGCCTTGAGCCGCGCCAGGACGCGCTCGATGCGACCACCGACGATGACCGTATGCGCCCCGGAACGAGCCGCCAGCCGCGCCGCGCGCAACTTGGTCTGCATGCCGCCACGACCCAATGCGCCGCCCGCACCACCCGCAACAGCGTCCAGCGCCGGATCATCGGCACGCGCTTCGTAGATCAACTGGGCTTCTGGGTTGTTGCGCGGATCGGCGTCGAACATGCCGTCGCGGTCGGTCAGAATCACCAACAGGTCAGCCTCGACCAGATTCGCCACCAGCGCAGCCAGCGTGTCGTTGTCACCAAAACGAATTTCATCGGTCACGACCGTGTCGTTTTCGTTGATGACCGGGATGACACCCAGCTCGACCAGCGTACGCAGAGTGCTGCGGGCGTTCAGGTAGCGTTTGCGATCAGACAGGTCGTCGTGGGTCAGGAGGATCTGTGCGGTATGCCGGCCATGCTCGGCAAAGCTCGATTCCCACGCCTGAACCAGGCCCATCTGACCAATAGCGGCGGCAGCCTGCAGTTCGTGCATGGCACTGGGTCGTACCGTCCAGCCCAGACGACTCATCCCGGCCGCGACAGCCCCGGATGACACCAATACCAGCTCAACGCCCGCTTCATGCAGCGCCACCATTTGCTCGACCCACACACCCATCGCCGAACGATCAAGGCCTTTGCCGTCTGCCGTAAGCAGGGCACTGCCGATCTTCACCACCCAGCGCTGGGCGCCCGTCACTTTGCTGCGCATCATCTTCCAACCTTAGCCAGAGAATTTTGGTAGATACAAATTCGAGAAACCGGATACAAAAACGCCGCTTATAAATAAGCGGCGTCTAGTTTACTGCACCCGATCAGTCACGGACGTAAATGATTTCCGGACCATCTTCATCGTCCTCATCATCTTCATCCCAATCGTCTTCACCAATGTCATGCACGCTCTTCACGCCGCTGCGGCGCAATGCACGCTGATCATCCAGCGCTTGCAGCTGGGCACGCGCTTCATCTTCGATACGTTGATCCAGCTCGGCCAGCTCTTCAGCATAGCCAGGCTCTTCGACCAGACGCAGATTGCGCTCTTCGAGATAACGCATGATGTCGCGGCTCAGCTGCTCGGTGCCTTCTTTGGCAATCGCAGAGATCACATAGACCGGACCGGTCCATTCAAGACGATCGACGATTTCCTTGACCCGGGCTTCGTGCTCTTCTTCCAGGATCTGGTCGCACTTGTTCAGCACCAGCCAGCGGTCACGCTCAGCCAGGGACGGGCTGAACTTGACCAGCTCGTTGACGATGATTTCAGCGGCGTCTGGAGCACTGGATTCATCCAGCGGCGCCATGTCGACGAGGTGCAACAGCAGACGGGTCCGCGCCAGGTGCTTGAGGAAACGAATCCCCAGGCCCGCGCCATCGGAAGCGCCTTCGATCAGACCAGGAATATCGGCAACAACGAAGCTTTTCCAGCGATCAACACTGACCACACCCAGGTTCGGGATCAGGGTGGTGAACGGGTAATCGGCAACTTTCGGCTTGGCAGCGGACACCGAGCGAATGAACGTGCTTTTACCGGCGTTCGGCAAACCCAGCAGACCGACGTCAGCGAGAACCTTCAGCTCCAGCTTGAGATCGCGCTGATCACCGGGCTTGCCCGGCGTCGTCTGACGTGGCGCACGGTTGGTGCTGGATTTGAAACGCGTGTTACCCAGACCGTGCCAGCCGCCCATGGCAACCAGCAGACGCTGACCAGCCTTGGTCAGGTCGCCGATGATTTCCTGGGTGCTCGCATCGATAACGGTGGTACCGACCGGTACGCGCAGCACCAGCTCTTCACCTTTCTTGCCGGTGCAATCGGCGCTGCCGCCATTGGAACCGCGCTCGGCGTCGAAGTGACGGGTGTAACGGTAGTCGACCAGGGTATTGAGGTTTTCGTCGGCGATCATATAGATCGAGCCGCCATCGCCACCGTCGCCGCCGTTAGGACCGCCGTTCTCGATGAATTTTTCGCGACGGAAGCTCATGCAACCGTTGCCGCCGTCACCGGCCTTTACTCGAATGGATACTTCATCAACAAATTTCATAACGCACGCCTCCCGCCACAGGGACGAGCTGAACAACATAAATTCATAAGACTCTTGCAAAAATGAGCGTTGCGATACCGATCAGAAACCAGCGACCTCAAGGGGTCAACATCACAACAGCCCGCACAAACAGTTTTGCAAGAGACTCACCAAAAGCTTTTACAACCTATAACCAACAACCAACAACCTTCAAAAACGAAAAAGCCCCGTCGCGAGACAGGGCTTTTCCAGCTGCTGCATGATTACGCTGCGGAGACTACAGTCTTCGGAACGATGCTCACGTAGCGACGACCGAAGGCGCCTTTAACCTGGAACTTGATCACGCCTTCCACTTTCGCGAACAGGGTGTGATCTTTACCCATGCCTACGCCGTAGCCAGCGTGGAATTGGGTGCCGCGCTGACGCACGATGATGTTGCCCGGAATGATAGCCTGGCCGCCATACATCTTAACGCCAAGGCGTTTGGCTTCTGAGTCGCGACCGTTACGGGTACTACCACCAGCTTTTTTGTGTGCCATGAGTCAATTCTCCAAATGAGGATTAGGCTGAATTAAGCCTGAATACCGGTGATTTTGATCTCGGTGTACCACTGGCGGTGGCCCATACGCTTCATGTGGTGCTTACGACGACGGAACTTGATGATGCGGATTTTGTCGTGACGACCTTGGGAGATCACTTCAGCAACAACGGTGGCACCAACAACAACTGGAGCGCCGATGTTCACGTCGTCGCCATTGGCAACCAACAGAACGCGATCAAAAGTAACGGATTCGCCAGTGGCGATTTCCAGTTTTTCGATCTTCAGGTATTCACCTGGGGCAACCTTGTATTGCTTGCCACCGGTTACGATTACTGCATAAGACATGGTATTTCTCCGTAAATCCTGCTCACCCAGCTCTTTATAAGTAGAGTATTGGCTGGCATGGCTGCTTGGGGCTGGAACGGCCCGTTTGCAATTGCGTAAGGCAGGTGCTGCCCAGGAAAGTTAGGGTGCGCGATTGTACGCAAGGCGCAAGACTGATGCAAGAGCCCAAACGTCATGCCTTGACACCTTCGGACCCGCAACCTAGCATGCGGCGCATCCCTTCTGGAGCACCTGTCGCTGATGCAACCTCAAGCCTTCTACCGCGCGGTGGCGGACGATTTTAGTGCCGTTGACGTCATTATCAAGAAGCAGCTGACGTCGCGCGTACCGCTGGTCTCGAAAATCGGTGACTACATCACTTCGGCCGGTGGCAAACGCCTGCGCCCGTTGCTGGTACTTTTGTGTGGCAAGGCCCTGGGCCGCGAAGGCGATGACCTGCGCCTGCTGGCCGCCACCATCGAATTCCTGCACACCGCAACCTTGCTGCACGACGACGTCGTGGACATGTCCGGCATGCGCCGTGGCCGTTCGACCGCCAATGCGCTGTGGGGCAATGCGCCCAGCGTACTGGTCGGTGACTTCCTTTATTCGCGCTCGTTCGAAATGATGGTTGAGCTTGGCTCGATGCCCGTCATGAAGATTCTGTCGAAAGCGACGCGGGTGATTGCCGAAGGCGAAGTGCTGCAGCTGTCGAAGATCCGCGATGCAAGCACTACCGAAGAAACCTATATGGAAGTGATTCGCGGCAAGACAGCCATGCTGTTCGAAGCCTCGACGCACAGCGCCGCAGCCTTGTGCAATGCGAGCGAAGCACAGAGCGAAGCCCTGCGCACGTTCGGTGACCATCTGGGCGTTGCCTTCCAGCTGGTTGACGATCTGCTCGATTATCGCGGCGACGCGGAAACCCTGGGCAAGAACGTCGGCGACGACCTGGCCGAGGGCAAGCCTACCCTGCCGCTGATCTACACCATGCGCGAAGGCACGCCGGAACAGGCCGCTCTGGTGCGTCAGGCCATTCAGAAAGGCGGTCTGGAAGATCTGGAAAGCATTCGCAATGCTGTCGAGCAAGCCGGCGCGCTGGATTACACCGCGCAACTGGCCCGGGATTACGTCGCCCGCGCCATCGCCTGCCTGGATGCCCTGCCGCCTAGCGAGTACCGCGATGCGTTAGTGGAGTTGAGTGAGTTTGCGGTAGCACGTACGCACTGATCGCCCCGCCGCACTCAAAAAGCCCGTCAATGTGACGGGCTTTTTGTTGGGACTTCCACCGCCTTTGATTTTGTGGGAGCAAGCTTGCTTGCGAAGGCGGCATTCAACGATCTGAAGATGCATCGACAGTACTGGCCTTTTCGCGAGCAAGCTCGCTCCCACGACCTGACGCCTTAGTGACCCACATCAACCACTCGGCGCAAAATGCGAACAATTCTCAATAGAGACTTGCTATTCCATCAATAAGAATTATTCTCATTGGACTTACCAAGGAGAAGACACATGACTTACTTGATCGATGCATGGCTGGATCGCCCGCACCCTTACCTCAGGATTCTTCACCGGGAAACGGGCGAAGTCTGTGCGGTCCTGGAAGAGGAAGCGCTGGATGAATTGCGTGATCAGGGTGATCTGGACGTACATGACCTGAGTTCGAGCGAACCGGTCGTGCTCAAGGAGCTGGTGCGCAATCTTTTTCTGTTCTGCTATGCGCGAGCGCTACGTCCGGTGGGAGAGTTGCACTGACCATGAGCCACCGCACTCCCCAACCGAACGTCGATGCTGAACGAACCAGGGCGATTCGTTCAGCAGTCAACTGATGCGACCAGAGTCGATCAGAGAACGTCCAGCAACTCGACGTCGAATACCAGCACGCTGTGCGGCGGGATGCTGCCAACGCCTTGAGCGCCGTAAGCCAGCTCGCTCGGCACGTGCAGACGCCATTTGCTGCCGGCATTCATCAATTGCAGTGCTTCGGTCCAGCCTGGGATAACGCCGCCAACCGGGAATTCAGCCGGTTCGCCACGATCGTAGGAGCTGTCGAACACAGTGCCGTCGATCAACGTACCGTGGTAATGCGTACGCACCTGATCTTCGCGCGACGGCTTGGCGCCATCACCGCTGGTCAGCACTTCGAACTGCAGGCCGGAAGCCAGAGTGGTCACGCCGTCGCGTTTGCCGTTCTCGGCCAGGTAAGCCAGACCAGCGCCCGCAGCCTGTTCAGCCTTGGCAGCTGCTTCGGCCTGCATGATGTCGCGGATGACTTTGAAGCTGGCGGACATTTCTTCCTGACCTACACGGCTTGGCTTGCCACCGAATGCATCGGTGAGGCCGGCCAGGATTGCATCCAGGTTTACGCCTGGTGGCGGATTGTCACGCAGCTGGTCGCCCAGTTGACGGCCGATGCCGTAGCTGACGCGGGTTTCATCGGTAGACAGGTTAACTTCGGACATATCGCTGCTCCGCAAGGGGAACGCTCAAACAAAGCGCCCCGAACCAAAAGGGCAAGCAGCCTAGCACAATGAAGGTTAAGCCTGTTGCGCAGACTGGGTGGGAGCGAGCTTGCTCGCGAAAGGTCCAGTACATCCAACAGATTACTGCGGCTGTAAACATTATTCGCGAGCAAGCTCGCTCCCACCCACGCCCGTCTCACCACTTCGAATGAAAACTGATCGGCACGCGCAGCGGGTCGCGCTTGTCCATCGGCATGCCGCACATTTCGTCATGGACCACGGCATGGACGAGGTGAAACGGTAAGGGCGGCAAGTCCTTGAGCAGCTCTCGGGCATGCTCGACAGAGCGCAAATGCATGATTTCGCCGTTATCGTCATTCAGGTAGCCCACCGTGCCCTGCAATCGCGCTTGCAGCAGGTAGATACCGCCTTCGATGGAGATCAGGTTCAGTTCGTCGATGCTTCCTGCGTTGGCATGCCTTGCCAGTTCATATGCGTTCATTTGCTATCCCTCTAAAAAGCTACACGACTGTTATGCAAAACCATAGACACCGTATAACAACATAGCGGATCCAAACGCCGGCAACGACACCGCCCGTCCATCTCGCGATGGCCGGGCGGCGTGGTGAAGCGGGGAACTGGATCAGTGCTTGGTCAGCTTGTCCAGATAACCCATGGCAAAGGCCGATACCACGAAGGTCATGTGGATGATCACATACCACATCAGGTATTGCGGCTCGATGTTCTTGGCGTCCATGAACACCCGCAACAGGTGGATCGAGGAAATCGCAACGATGGATGCGGCCACTTTCATCTTCAACGAGGAAGAGTCCATGGTGCCCAGCCAGTTGAGCTTTTCCTTGCCTTCATCGATATCCAGTTGCGAGACGAAGTTCTCGTAACCCGAGATCATCACCATCACCAGCAGGCCGCCAACCAGCGCCATGTCGATCAGCGACAGCAGCACCAGAATCAGGTCTGATTCGGCCAACGCAAATACATTGGGCAGAACGTGGTAGATCTCCTGGAAGAACTTCAGGACCAGCGCCAGCAAACCCAGAGACAAACCGAAATAAAGCGGCGCCAGCAGCCAACGCGAGGCGTACATGGCATTTTCGATAAAACGTTCCATTAAAACTCACAGGTGGTTGGAAGTGCCGGCGAGTATACCAGCAGCTCCGGAATTCACTGAACGCAGTTAAACAGCGAGTAAAGGACTGTAGCGAACGATGCCACTGCTGCCTTCCATGCCTGGAGCATGGGTTGCAAGACATCGCTGAAGAAAGGAGTTGAGTCTCCGGTCAGAACGGCGAAGTTCTTCTGGGCTTGGTGGCGTCACCGTTGAGACGGCGCAGTTCGCCTTGCAGATGCACGCTCCAGATGGGTATATCGTCGGTCACGTGATAGCCCTGCAGGGCAAGGCTTTCGGCAATGGCCATCATCACCGACTCAGCGGCCAGAGAACCGTGGAACGGCCCTTGAACCTTGATTGCAGAAGGTTGACTCCCTGACATTCCTGCGGCAAACAGCAACGTCCACATGCCGTTGTCACCTGAGAGGGGCCGGATTGCGCATTCGATTCGGGTCATCAGACCCAGGCATTGGCGAGTAAGACAGAGGCTACGCAACATGGCGAGCTCCTCGTTGATACGGTATTCACCTCCCGATACTGCTGAAGCGGCGCGTCAGTCCCTTTGACAACCGTGGTAACAAGACAGGATAGAAGAAAAGCCGGAATCGAAGGGAGCCGTGGATGAATGGTCGTCGGGCGGGCAATCACACAACCCAGTGGGAGCAAGCTTGCTTGCGAAGGCAATATTTCAACACCAGTAATGTGCTGGATGTAAAACGGGTCTTCGCGAGCAAGCTCGCTCCCACAAATATCTCAAGCCTTGAGTTCAGGCGCCAACTGCGCGGGCTCCTTCTCCAGTTCTTCCTTCAAGTCCTCATCACTGAGCATTTCGGCGATGTCGCGCAGACGCTCCACCACCCGCGCATTGACGCTGCCTTCAGGAAACTCGCCATTTTCGTCCGGCTCGCCGGCAGGTTCGCCCACCAACAGGCTCAACGCCTCGTCGGCCTGACGCACCGCATAGACATGAAACTGCCCGGCACGCACCGCTTGCAGCACGCGCTCGTCCAACATCAATGTGGCGACGTTGGCTTGCGGAATGATTGCGCCCTGCTCACCAGTCAGGCCACGCGCCTCGCACAGTCGGAAGAAGCCTTCGATTTTCTCGTTAACCCCGCCCACCGCCTGCACTTCACCAAACTGGTTGATCGAGCCGGTGATTGCAAAACACTGCTTGAGCGGGGTTTTCGACAAGGCCGAAATCAGCGTGCAAGCTTCACCCAATGACGCGCTGTCGCCGTCCACGTAACCGTAGGATTGCTCCAGAGCGATGCTCGCGGAAATCGCCAGCGGGAATTCCTGGGCATAACGGCTGCCCAGATAACCGGTGAGGATCATCACGCCTTTGGAGTGGATCGGCTGGCCGAGATTGACCTCACGCTCGATGTCGACAATGCCGCTGCCGCCGGGGTAAACCGTCGCGGAAATCCGCGCAGGCACACCGAACGCCGAGTCGCCAACCTCCAGCACCGTCAGGCCGTTGCACTTGCCAACGGCCGCGCCGTCGGTGTCGATGAGGATGATGCCGGCCAGCATGTCGTCGAGAATCCGCGCCGAGACTCGCCCGGTGCGCGTCGCCTTGGCCTTGAGGGCTCGCTCGATGTGCCCGGCGTCGGTCTTGTCGTCGTTGGCCAGTTGGCGAATGAAGTCCGCTTCGCTGACCAACTGAAACAGATCACCGATTTTCGCCGACAAACGCCCCTGATGCTCAGCCAGACGTGCGCTGTAGGTCGCCAGGCGCGCCACCGCATCGGCGGTGAGCGGCGCCATGCCCTCTTCCGAGGTGCGGGTTTTCAGCAGTTGCGCGAACTGTTCAAGGGTTTCGTCGTACATCGGGATGTCTTCGTCGAAGTCCACCAGTACACGAAACATTTCCTGAAAGTCCGGATCCAGGTCTTGCAGGGTGTAATACAGCGAACGCGCGCCGATGATGATGACTTTGACCTGCAACGGGATCACTTGCGGCGTCAGGCTCACGGTCGCCAGACGCCCCATTTCACCCAGCGGCGATTCCATTTTCAGCTTGCGTGATTGCAGCGCTCGCTTCAGGGCATCCCAGACGTAGGGCTCGCTGAGCATTTTTTCTGCTTCGAGCACCAGGAAACCACCGTTGGCCCGGTGCAACGCACCCGGTCGCAACTGCCGATAGGTGGTGTAGAGCGCGCCTTGATCAGTGCTGTATTCGATGCGTCCGAACAGATTGTCGTAGGTCGGATGGGGCTCGAACACTACCGGCGCGCCGCCACTGGCGGAATGACCAACCACCAGGCTCGGACTGTATTGCTCTTCGAGCAGCTTGCGGGCCTGAGCGTCGGTGTTGCTTTCGTCGACCAGTTGTTCCACCACGGTTTTCAGCAGGTAAACCTGCATCGCTTGCAGATAAGCGCACACCGCGGCGTTTTCCGCGTACTGCTCGGACAACGGCGCCAGCAAGGGTTGCAGGGCCAGGGTGATGGTTTCTTCGTTGAGCTGGCGCAGCAGATTGCTCGATTCGCGCTTCCACTGCGGCAGGCTGGCCAGTTCTTCGTTCAGGCGCTCTTCCAGCATCGAGATGTCGTCATGAAAGCGTTCGCGATCCGCTTCCGGCAACTGGGAAAATTCGGCTTCGTCCAGTGCCTTGCCATCCAGCATCGGTGTAAAGGCGATGTTGGTGCTGTCGCGGTACAGGGCGATGTCTTTTTCCAGAGACAGCCGCTCGATCACGTCCAAAGCCTTGTCATAGCGCTGATTGAACGCGCGGTCGATGGCGCTTTTCTTCTGCTGGTAGGACGGGTGCTCGAACACCGCCGGGAACGTCGCCAGCAGGTTATCGATCAAGCCACCGATATCGGTGATGAACTGGTGCGCGGTGCCTGGCGGCAGCTCCAGAGCGCGTGGCTCGCGGGGTTCATCGAAATTATTGACGTAGACCCAGTCGCAAGGGGTCTGCATGCGCTTGCCCTCGGCCTTGAGGTAGCGCTTTACGAACGAGAAACGGCCGGTGCCGGGCTCGCCCATGACAAATACGTTGTAACCGGGGCGCGGCATGGCGACGCCGAATTGCAGGGCTTCGACTGCTCGTTCCTGACCGAGCACTCCGCGAAAGGGTTCCAGATCATTGGTCGTCGAAAAGCTGAACTGTTCAGCGGAAAACGGACGGGTCAGCGCTTCAGGCGCAAGACGCAGGCTGGCAGCAACTGGATCGGGCATCGGGCATCCTTACATCACGGGGCAGATGACGGCATTCTGGCGCTCGCTGCACATGACTTGCAAGGCAGGATAATCCTCAATGGCTTATTGGTTCACCCAGCGTCCAACCAGACAAGCGGGCGTTTTGCCGAATGAACAATTTGTAATAAACAGCGGAACCCTTGGAACCTGCCTAAACTCCAAGTTCCGCGTACCAGAAAAATACAACTCTGGCCGCCTTGGCGCTTGCACTGGCCATGAACCCTGACCCTTGGTTGAATATAAAGAGAACAAAGCTATGAAACGGATTCTTCTTGGTACTCTCTTCGCAGCTGTTTCCATCAACGCAATGGCCCAGGCTCCAGGCGGCCCGGATTGTGGCTGGGGCAACATGCTGTTTGAAGGTCAGCGCGGCACGCCCGCTCACTTTCTCGCATCGACCACCAATGGCACCTCCGGTAACGCCACTTTCGGCATGACCTCGGGCACTAACGGTTGCTCCACCAACAGCGCGCTGACCTACGGCGGCAAATCCTGGATTGCCATGAACGGCATGATGGACGAACTTTCCAAAGACATGGCCATGGGTCAAGGCGAAGCGCTGACCACTTACGCGGTGGTATTGGGCGTTGCACCGGAAGACCGTGCGCATTTCGCCGCAGTCACCCACGAGCACTTCAACCAGATCTTCAGCAAAGCCGACGCTACTGCTGACGACGTCCACAACAACACCATCAACGTTCTGAAAAACGATCCAACCCTGGCGAAATACGCTACCCAGGCTTAAGCTCGTTGCGCCTGCCCCTCTGTCCGGAGGGGCAGGAGTTGTTGCGCTCCCGCGCCCGATCCCCTGACTAGTTGCTCTCTATGCTCAAACGCCTTGTGTATTTGGCGCTGTTTGTCTGCGCCCCGCTGTGCGCCGCTCCCCATGCGAGCGATGCCCGTTTGCAGCAACTGGCCAATGAGCCGTTCTGGATTTCCCTGGGCCACTACGAAACCGCCAAGCTCGGCGGCTGGCGCAGCTATGTCGATGATCCCAAATTCTTTCTCGCCGCCAACGGTGCCCATGACCCGAAGGCTGAGCTGAGCGCCACCCTGGACGCGATTTACGCGCCAGCCAGTGCTGGCGAAAAACATGCGCAATGCGTCTATCCAGCCCGCACCCGCTGGTTGCGCGACCAACTGAAGCTGACTGATCTGCCTTCGGTTGAGTGCAAGGAATTCAGGCAATGGTTCAAGGATGTCGCCCCGGACAGCGCGGTGCTGATCTTTCCGGCCGCGTACCTGAACAGCCCGTCGTCGATGTTCGGTCACACCTTGCTGCGCATCGATCAGGCTGACGTCCAGACCAATCACACCGCCCTGCTCAGCTATGCGATCAACTTCGGCGCCTACATCGAAGGCATGGACAACAGCATTCTGTACGCCTGGAAAGGCCTGATGGGCGGTTATCCCGGTTTGTTCGCGCTGGTGCCGTATCAAGAAAAACTCTCGGAATACCGCAGCCTGGAAAACCGCGACCTGTGGGAATACCGACTGAATCTGACCCCGGAAGAAACCGGGCGCATGGTCGAGCACGTCTGGGAGCTGAAACAGATCCGTTTCGGTTACTTCTTCTTCGACGAAAATTGCTCCTATCGCCTGCTGGAACTGCTTCAGGTCGCTCGCCCAGGCTTACAGCTGACTGAACAGTTCCCGCTGACCGCCATCCCGACCGATACCGTCAAGGCCGTCAAAGCAGCCGGGCTGGTGGAGAAAATCGATTACCGCCCATCACGGGAACGCGAGCTGCTGGAGCGCGCCAAACCGCTGAACAGCGACGAGCAACAATGGGTGCTGCAGGTCAGCGCCGATCAGAAACAACTGCAAAACGCCGATTATCTTGCCCAACCCAAAGAGCGTCGGGCGTTGATTCAAGACGCGGCGTATCGCCTGGAACGCTACCGCGCCAACGGCCTGGAACGTGACAGCGAGCGTTCGCAACGCAGTTTCGAGCTGCTGCGCGCCATCAATCAGAATCCGCCACCCGCGCTGGACATCGCCCGCCCGGGCTTGCCGGAAGACGGTCATCAATCCCGCACCTGGCAGATTGGCGCAGGCACCCGGGACGACAAGGCCTTTGCCGAGTACGGCTTGCGCATGGCCTATCACGATCTCAACGACAACGCTTACGGCTTCCCGCTGGGCGCGCAGATCGAAATCCTGCAACTCAAACTGCGTCAGTACGAAGGCAACAAGTGGCAGCTGCAACAATTGGATCTGGCCACCATTCGCTCACTGACACCGCGCAACGAATTGCTGCAACCTTGGTCCTGGCAAGTGGCCGGTGGGCTGGAGCGGGTGCTGGGCAAGCATGGCGACGAAACGCTGGTCAGCCATGTGAACGGCGGCGCGGGCGGCACCTGGCAGCTGGGCGAAGACGTGCTGGGCTTTGCGCTGGGCACGGTGCGGGTCGAGCACAACAACGACTTTGCCGAATTCGTCTCGCCAGCTGCCGGGTTTAATACCGGTGTGCTGTGGCGCAATCCGCTGGGCAACCTGAGCCTGGAAACCAAGGGCGATTACTTCACCAATGGCGAAGTACGCCGCAGCATCAGCCTGAATCAGCAATGGGAGTTGTCGCGCAACCTCGGCCTGCGCCTGAGCGCCCAGCGCGAATTCAGCCAGCTGACCTCGCCGCAGAATGAAGTGATGCTTGAAGTGAAGTGGTATCACTATTGAAGTTGCAAGCGGCAAGCGGCAAGCGGCAAGCGGCGGGCTTGAAGCTTGCCGCAAAATCACAGATTTCCTACACGTCTTTAACGAATAACTCACAGACCGGCTCCTAGACTTTAGCCACAAGTCGAGGAATCCGTGATGAACGTGCGTTGGGCTGTGCTGTGGTTAGTGGTGCTGGTCGCTGGTTGTCAATCGACTCATGAGCAGTTATTGGCCGAAGGTTATCCTCCGGCATTCGCCGACGGGTTTCAGGATGGCTGCGGCAGTGGTCGGCAGGCGGCGGGATCAATCGGCGGGCAATACAAGAAGGATGTGCCGCGCTACCTCAAGGACGCGACTTACGCCCAAGGCTGGAGCGACGGTTTTCGGCAGTGCCAGAGCATGCTGGAAAGCCGCGACCGGCTGGACACAGAGCACATCTGGAACGACCGTGATCGCGCCTGGGAGCAACAGAAAACCCAAGGTGAAGCCAAGGCTTACCGTTCGCACTGAGCGGGCTGGATAGAGATCCAACGAAACTAATCAGGCGCAAGCGTGGCCCAAATCTCATGAACAGGAGAACCCCATGAGCCGCGCCTTCGTCAATGAAGATAACGCCGCTGCGGACGCCAGCCAGCCGGTCGAGCGCCTCGTCAGCCAACAACCCAACTACGTCACCGCCCAGGGTTTGCTGCAACTGCAGAACCGGGTCGCCGAACTTCAGGCGCAACACAGCGCGCAATCGGCGCTGGTCGACAACTCGGACAAACAGCGCCTGGCCGACCTTGAGCGCGATCTGCGCTACTTCAATCAGCGCCTTCTGAGTGCTCAGGTAGTTACGCCTGCGATTTCAACGGAAAAGGTGCAGATCGGTAGTTGGGTGACCTTCGCCGACGAACAAGGCACCGAGCAGCGCGTGCAACTGGTCGGCGAAGATCAGGCCGACGCCGCTGCCGGCTTGATCAACTGGGGCTCGCCGCTGGGCCGCGCGCTGCTGGGCGCGCAACCGGGCGATGAAGTGCTGTGGAGACGCCCGGCCGGGGATCAGTTGATTGAAGTGGTGCTGATTGAGGCGAATGTGTAATCCCATCCCTTCTAAAACATGATTACCCGTGCAGACTGTGTGGGACCGGCTTTAGCCGGGAAGAGGTCAGTACATCCGCTGCATCCACATCGTTAGAAACGCCGCCTTCCCGGCTAAAGCCGGTCCCACGATGCACCAAAAAAAAACGGAGCCCGAAGGCTCCGTTTTTTGTGACACCTGAACAGATCAGGCCAGTTTCTTGTGCCGTACCCGGTGTGGCTGGGCGGCGGCATCGCCGAGACGCTTTTTGCGGTCGGCTTCGTACTCGGTGTAGTTACCTTCGAAGAAAACCGCTTGCGAGTCATCTTCGTAGGCCAGGATGTGCGTCGCCACACGGTCCAGGAACCACCGATCGTGAGAGATCACAATGGCGGCGCCAGGGAAGTCCAGCAGCGCTTCTTCCAGCGAACGCAGGGTTTCCACGTCAAGGTCGTTGGACGGTTCATCGAGCAGCAGGACGTTGCCGCCTTCTTTCAAGGTCAATGCCAGGTGCAAGCGGCCACGCTCACCACCGGAAAGGTCCTTGACGAACTTCTGCTGATCGCCGCCCTTGAAGTTGAAACGACCGACATAAGTACGCGACGGGATTTCATAGTTGCCGATGCGGATCTGATCAGAGCCATCGGAGATCTGCTGGAACACAGTCTTGCTGCCGTCCAGGTCGTCACGGCTTTGATCCACGCAGGCCAGCTGCACGGTTTCACCGATTTCGATGCTGCCCGAATCCGGCTGTTCCTTGCCCATCAGCATGCGGAACAAGGTCGATTTACCGGCACCGTTACCGCCGATCACGCCGACGATTGCGCCTTTGGGCATGGCGAACGACAGGTTGTCGATCAACACACGATCGCCGTAACCCTTGCTGACGTTCTTGAACTCGATGACTTTGTCGCCCAGACGCGGACCGGCCGGGATATAGATCTCGTTGGTCTCGCTGCGCTTCTGGAATTCCTGCGACTGCATTTCCTCAAAGCGTTGCAGACGAGCCTTGGATTTGGACTGACGCGCCTTGGCGCCCTGCCGAACCCATTCCAGCTCTTCTTTCATGGCCTTTTCATGGGCCGATTGCTGCTTGGATTCCTGGGCCAGACGGTCGGACTTGGCTTCAAGCCAGCCCGAATAGTTGCCCTCGTAAGGAATGCCCGCACCGCGGTCGAGTTCCAGAATCCAGCCGGCGACGTTATCCAGGAAGTACCGGTCGTGCGTGATCGCAACCACGGTGCCCGGGAAATCGTGCAGGAAATGCTCAAGCCAGGCGACAGAATCGGCGTCCAGGTGGTTGGTTGGTTCGTCGAGCAGCAGCATGTCCGGCGCGGAGAGCAGCAGGCGGCACAAGGCTACGCGACGTTTTTCACCACCGGAAAGAACCGCGACTTTCGCGTCCCACGCAGGCAGACGCAAGGCATCGGCGGCGACTTCCAGCTGACGCTCAAGGTTGTGCCCGTCGCTGGCTTGCAGGATGGCTTCGAGCTTGGCCTGTTCGGCGGCCAGCTTGTCGAAATCAGCATCCGGCTCGGCATATTCGGCGTAGACCTGACCCAGACGCGCCTGGGCGTTCTTGATCACGCTCACGGCTTCTTCGACCACTTCACGTACAGTCTTGGTCGGATCCAGTTGCGGTTCCTGCGGCAAATAGCCAATGTTCAGCTCGGGCATCGGCCGTGCTTCGCCATCGAACTCGGTGTCGACACCGGCCATGATTTTCAACAGAGTCGATTTACCCGACCCGTTCAGGCCGAGAACGCCGATCTTGGCGCCCGGAAAGAACGAGAGGGAGATATTTTTGAGAATTTCCCGCTTCGGCGGCACAACTTTGCTCAGCCGATGCATGGTAAAGACGTATTGGGCCATGGAATAAAAACCTGGTGTATGTGGCTATTAAATAGGGCTGAATAGAGCGCGAGCTTAGAGCCCCGTCCTGAAAAAAGCTTTTTTTATCGACGGCACTTGCCGTTTGACGTTTCCGAGCCTTGAATCAAGCACAGCACTAGGCGATGAACGATAGAGTTGGGATCGGGATCATTAAATGCAAGCAGTGGAATCACTCATGCAGAAATCAGGGCCGCGCGTCGGGCAAAGCTACCCGAATGCGCTCGGCAGGGCAAACCATCCGGCCTAACGGGACTGGCACTTTGCCACAACTAAAGGCATGCTAGCCGCCCTTTGGGCGTCCGGCTTATAGTGCATTTCGCATTAGCTGCCCCACCGATCGTGTGAAAACGTAATTGCAGGAGTTTTCACGCCGTCTGTTCAGTCCAGTAGTCAGGATCAGAGCTTGTCCACACCAATTCACCCATATTCAACGCGTATGGCAAAAGGCGCGACCGCCACGCCTTTGCGCGGCTCATTGAAAGGTGCGCTGGCGGCTTTGGTGCTGCTGATGCTGGCGCTGTTGTTGTGGCAATTGATCGAGCAGTTCCAGCAGACTCAGGATCGCCAGCGGCAACGCAGTCTCGACTACAGCATGCAGTTGGCTGACCGCCTGAGCCTGAACATGGCGCTCAGCGCCCAGGTCGGCCTCAATTTGCTGGCCGACAGCTCGCAGCAACCACAAGACCCGACCGGATCGACCGAGGTTGCAGCTCTGCGGCAATCCCTGCCTTCGTTGCGCAGTATTGCCTTGCTCGATGCTACCGGCAGTGTAATCGCCGATAGCATCGACAACGCGCGCGACACCGATGTTCTGAAAAAGACCATGCAACAGGCAGCGGGCCGGCCTTATTACTACGACAATGCGACCGATGGCTCAGTCATCTACCTGTTGGTGCGCAAACCCGGCGAGGTTCGGGAATACTGGGCATTGCGGATGGCACCAGAGGCCTTGAAGGCTCTGGCCCGACAGACCGTTCAAGATTTTCAGCCCCTGTGGCGCCTGGAAAACCGCAGCACCGAACGCATGCTGTTTCGTGACAGCCCGCCAGATAACAAGCCGAGCGGCAGCAGTCTAGGGGATAACGAAACGGTGTTGCTCCAGCCGTTGACCAATAGCGATTGGCAACTGCGTGGATTGTTCGACGCGCAGAAAGCGCGGGCGCAACTGCTGCCGCCCTTGATCGGCAAGTGCCTGATTGGCCTGTTGTGTTCAATCCTGCCGCTGCTGGCATTGGTCAGCCTGCGTCGTCGCCAGCGCCAACTGCACGAAAGTCGCCGCCGTTATCAGGAGATTTTCGAAGGCACCGGTGTGGCCATCTGCGTCCTGGACATGTCCGGCCTGCCGGCTCATCTGGATGCCTTGAAACTCAATACTCGCGATGATCTGGAAGACTTGCTGCAGACTCAGCCTGGCCAATTGAAGGCGCTGTTGCGGCAACTGCGTATCACCGAGGTCAATCAGGTCGCACTGAGCCTGCTCAAGGTTGAATCCAGCCAGCAGGCCTGGGAATACTTGATCGAAGGCTGCCCGCGTACTCGTCAGGGCATCGGCGAACAGGTGCTGCACGCGGTGCTGTCTCGGCAAAACCAGCTCGAACTGGAAATCCGCCTGACTCAGGATGATGGTGAAGACCAGCATTTATGGCTGGTGCTACGCCTGCCGGAACACATCGACGACTTCCATGCAGTAATCCTCAGCATCGGCGACATTACCCGGCGCAAGCAGGTCGAGTTGTCATTGCAGGAGCGCGAGAGTTTCTGGTCCGACGTGGTGCGCACCGTGCCGGACCATCTCTATGTTCAGGACGTGCTCAGCCAGCGGATGATCTACAGCAACCATCACTTGGGGCACACGCTGGGTTACAGCAAGAACGAGCTGATGCGGATGGGCGAGTTCTTCTGGGAAATCCTTCTGCACCCCGATGATGCGCAGAGTTATCAGGACATGCGCCTGCGTCAGCGTCATCGAGGCCATAGCGAGCTGCTGCATTGCCTGCTGCGCTTTCGTGACAGCAACGGCAAGTGGCGGCGCTTTGACATTCGCGAACAGGCGCTGGCCCGCGACAAGGACGATCAGGTCACGCGCATCATCGGCGTTGCCAAGGACATCACCGAACAGCTGGAAGCCAGCGAATCCTTGCGTGACAGCGAACAGCGCTATCGCATGCTCGCCGAGAGCATCAGCGATGTGATTTTCTCCACCGACAGTCAGCTCAAACCCAACTATGTAAGCCCTTCGGTGAACACCGTCCTGGGTTACAGCGCCGAATGGATTCTCGAAAACGGCTGGGACACGACATTCGCCAACCCTGCGCAACTGGCGGACATGTACGCGCTGCTGGCGCGCATCGGTAAAGCACTGGACCAGCCCGACGAATTGCAAAAGCTGCGCCTGGAAGTGCCCACCCAGCTGTTTCTGTTCGACTCCCTGCGGGCCGACGGCCGAAAAATCCCCATAGAGCTGCGTCTGGTGCTGGTCTGGGACGAGCACGGTGTGTTCGAAGGCATCCTCGGCGTCGGGCGCGATGTCAGCCAGCAGCGACGGGCGGAAAAAGACCTGCGCATGGCGGCCACGGTGTTCGAGCATTCCACTTCCGCCATCATCATTACCGACCCGGCTGGCTATATCGTCCAGGCCAACGAAGCGTTCAGTCGAGTCAGCGGCTACGAAGTCGCGCAAGTGCTGGATCAGTTGCCGACCATGCTGACCGTCGACGAACACCAGGAAGCGCACCTGCGCTACATCGTCAAGCAACTGCATCAACGGCGCAGCTGGGAAGGCGAAGTGTGGCTCAAGCGCCGCAGCGGCGAGCATTACCCGGCATGGGTTGGCATCAACGCAGTGCTCGACGATGAAGGCGATCTGGCCAGTTACGTGTGCTTCTTCAGCGACATCAGCGAGCGCAAGGCCAGCGAGCAACGCATCCATCGCCTGGCCTACTACGACGCCCTGACCCACCTGCCCAACCGCACGCTGTTTCAGGATCGCCTGCACTCGGCCTTGCAACAGGCTGAACGGCAGCAGTCGTGGGTGGTGCTGATGTTCCTCGACCTTGACCGTTTCAAACCGATCAACGACTCCCTCGGCCATGCTGCCGGCGACCGGATGCTCCAGGAGATGGCCACGCGCCTGCTGGCCTGCGTTGCCGATGACGACACCGTGGCGCGCATGGGTGGCGACGAATTCACCTTGCTGTTGCAACCGGGCGCCACTCGCCAACTGGCCTTGAACCGCGCAATCAACGTTGCGGAAAAAATCCTGACCAGCCTGGTCACTCCGTTCGTGCTCGAAGGCCGTGAGTTCTTCGTCACGGCAAGTATCGGCATCGCGCTAAGCCCGCAGGATGGCAATGAGCTCAGCCAGTTGATGAAAAACGCCGACACGGCGATGTATCACGCCAAGGAACGCGGCAAAAACAACTTCCAGTTCTATCAGGCCGACATGAACGCCTCGGCGCTGGAACGCCTTGAGCTGGAAAGCGACCTGCGCCACGCTCTGGAGCAGAAAGAATTCACCCTCTTCTATCAACCGCAGTTCAGCGGCGACGGCAAACGCCTGACCGGCGCCGAAGCCCTGCTGCGCTGGCGCCATCCGCGCCGTGGACTGGTATCGCCCATCGAATTCATTCCGGTGCTCGAAGAACTCGGGCTGGTGGTGGAAGTCGGCGATTGGGTCCTTGCCGAAGCCTGTCGCCAGCTCAAGGCGTGGCATGTGGCCAAAGTCCGCGTGCCCAAAGTCTCGGTGAACATCTCGGCCCGGCAGTTCTCCGACGGCCAGCTCGGCACGCGGATCGCCACTATTCTCAAGGAATCCGGCCTGCCACCGGCATGTCTGGAGCTGGAACTGACTGAAAGTATTCTGATGCGCGAAGTCAGCGAAGCGATGCAGATTCTTGACGGCCTCAAATGCCTGGGCCTGAGCATCGCGGTCGACGACTTCGGCACCGGGTACTCGTCGCTGAATTACCTCAAGCAATTCCCCATCGACGTGCTGAAAATCGACCGCACCTTCGTCGACGGCCTGCCATCAGGCGAACAGGATGCGCAGATTGCACGGGCCATCATTGCCATGGCGCACAGCCTGAATCTGGCGGTCATCGCCGAAGGCGTCGAGACCCACGAGCAACTGGAGTTCTTGCGCGAACATGGCTGCGATGAAGTCCAGGGCTACCTGTTCGGCCGCCCAATGCCGCCAGGGCGCTTCGAAGCGCAGTTCAGCAATGATGCGCTCTTCATGCTCGACTGATTTGGAGCTACTTACAGCAGCTCACATCAGTCGAGCATGAAGAGTAGCTGCAAGCTTCGAGCTACAAGCCTCAAGCAGAAGCAGACCTGGCTCTGCCTTTAGCTTGCAGCTTGCAGCTTACCGCTTGAAGCCCGCTTATCCACAACGTAACTGCGTTTCATATCCCTTCCAAAAGCGGTTAGGTTAGAATGCCCTCCTTTTCTGCCCCGATCCTTGAGGACCGCCATGTTCAGCCGTGATTTGACTCTCGCCAAGTACGACTCCGATCTCTTTGCCGCAATGGAGCAAGAAGCTCAGCGCCAGGAAGAGCACATCGAGCTGATTGCCTCGGAAAACTACACCAGCCCAGCGGTCATGGAAGCTCAGGGCTCGGTCCTGACCAACAAGTACGCCGAAGGCTATCCAGGCAAGCGTTACTACGGCGGCTGCGAATTCGTCGACGTGGTTGAGCAACTGGCCATCGACCGCGCCAAAGAGCTGTTCGGCGCCGATTACGCCAACGTTCAGCCCCACGCTGGTTCGCAAGCCAACAGCGCGGTTTACCTGGCACTGCTGCAAGGCGGCGACACCATTCTGGGCATGAGCCTGGCTCACGGCGGTCACCTGACTCACGGCGCCAGCGTCAGCTCGTCGGGCAAGCTGTACAACGCTGTGCAGTACGGCATCGACGGCAACGGCATGATCGACTACGACGAAGTCGAGCGTCTGGCCGTTGAGCACAAGCCGAAAATGATCGTGGCCGGTTTCTCTGCCTACTCGCAGATCCTCGATTTCCCACGCTTCCGTGCCATCGCTGACAAAGTCGGCGCGTACCTGTTCGTCGATATGGCTCACGTTGCCGGTCTGGTTGCTGCGGGCGTTTACCCGAACCCGGTGCCTTTCGCTGACGTCGTGACCACCACCACGCACAAGACCCTGCGCGGCCCACGTGGCGGCCTGATCCTGGCTCGCGCCAATGCCGAAATCGAGAAAAAGCTGAACTCGGCAGTTTTCCCTGGCGCACAAGGTGGCCCGCTGGAGCACGTTATCGCGGCCAAGGCCGTTTGCTTCAAGGAAGCGCTGCAACCTGAGTTCAAGACTTACCAACAGCAAGTAGTGAAGAACGCCAAGGCCATGGCTGGCGTGTTCATCGAGCGCGGCTTTGACGTGGTTTCCGGCGGCACTGAAAACCACCTGTTCCTGCTGTCGCTGATCAAACAGGACATCTCCGGTAAAGACGCCGACGCTGCCCTGGGTCGCGCGTTCATCACCGTGAACAAAAACTCCGTACCGAACGATCCGCGCTCGCCGTTCGTGACTTCGGGCCTGCGCTTCGGCACCCCGGCCGTGACCACTCGTGGCTTCAAGGAAGCAGAGTGCAAGGAACTGGCTGGCTGGATCTGCGACATCCTGGCTGACCTGAACAACGAAGCCGTGATCGACGCAGTACGCGAAAAAGTAAAAGCCATCTGCGCCAAACTGCCGGTCTACGGCGCTTAATCAGTGCGTTTTCAGCAGTAACGAAAAGCCCGTCATTCGATATGAATGACGGGCTTTTTTAGCTGCGACATCCCTATCGTCGTGGGACCGGCTTTAGCCGGGAAGAGGCCAGAACATCCGACACATATGCGTCATTACAAAGAGCACCTTCCCGGCTAAAGCCGGTCCCACGTCTGCTTACACTGAAACTCTTGCAAACCCCTCCCGAATCTTCTCCTCCGGCAACTCATCGGCGATGAACACGATCACGCTTTCGCGCTTTTCGTCTTCGGCCCATTCGGTATCCCAGTCGAAGCCATAAAGCTTCAGCACGCCCTGGAACACCATGCGCCGAGGCTCGTTGACGATGCTCAGCACGCCTTTGTAGCGCAGCAATTGCGGGCCGTGCTCTTCCAGCAGTTCGTTCATGAACTCGCTGAGCTTGTCGAGATCCAGCGGTTTGTCGCTGCGCAGCACCAGGCTGCTGATCCGGTCGACGGAATGGCCGGCTGGCGCCACTGGCCGCAGGCTCATGCCGCCACCCAGATCGGCGTTCAGGTTGAAGCCGCGCACGTCCAGCAACTCGGCCAGATCGATCTTGCCGTGCTCGACCACCCGAATCGGCGCACGTCGGTTGATGCGCGTCAGCCGCGCGCTGAGGGCCTCGAATGCCGCGTCATCCACCAGATCGCGCTTGCTGACCAGCAAACGATCGGCAAAGCCGATCTGGGCCTGAGCGATGGTTTGCGCCAGATGCGTATCGGCGTTGGCCGCGTCCACCAGGGTGATGATCCCATCGAGGATGTAGCGCTCTCGCAGCTCTTCATCAATGAAGAAGGTCTGCGCCACCGGAGCCGGATCGGCCAGCCCGGTACACTCGATCACCAGACGATCAAAGGCGATTTCGCCGCTGTCCAGACGCTCGAGCAGCAGGAACAACGCTTTGGTCAGGTCGGTGTGAATGGTGCAGCACACGCAGCCGTTGGACAGGGTCATGACTTGCACCGGCTCCGAACCCAGCAATTGGGTGTCGATACCGGCATCACTGAATTCGTTCTCGATCACGGCGATTTTCAGGCCGTGTTCGGCCCTGAGCAGATGGCGCAGCAACGTGGTCTTGCCGGCACCGAGAAAACCGCTGAGCACGGTGACGGGAATGGGTTGTGCGATGATCATGGGTGCTCCTGTACTGATAAGCAAAATTATTGAATTTAGCGCAATCCTGTGGGACCGGCTTTAGCCGGGAAGAAGTCAGTCCATTCGCCGTGTTTGCACCTTTTGAAACACCGCATTCCCGGCTAAAGCCGGTCCCACAGGAGGTAATCACCACACAAACAAAAACGCGCCACGACTAGCGTGGCGCGTTGTTCAGATCAGCCTGCCGATCAGCAGCATTTCGGCCCACCCTTGCCGCCGTATCGGGCTTCCTGGCGTTCCCGGAAGAACGCCTCGTAATCCATCACCGGCTTGTCGGGGTGTTTGACCTGCATATGTGCGACGTAGGTGTCGTAGTCGGGCATGCCCACCATCAGGCGTGCGGCCTGACCGAGGTATTTCCCGAGTCGACTCAGGTCATTGAACATAAGCAGATCCTCTTTTCAGTTGGCTCTTCACACTTGAGTCGGCGTGGTCAAAGCGTGGAACGGAGCTTCCTTGTCGGTACGCTCCTTCTTGCCCCATGCCGCAATGCCGATTTTCAACGCGTAGAACAGAATGCTGAACACCACGAACAGGAACAAGGCGGTCAGCGTCGCGTTGGTGTAAGCGTTGAAGATGACATGCTGCATCTGGTCCATGGTCTTGGCCGGAGCCAGGATCTGACCGGCGTCAGCGGCAGTGCTGTATTTCTTGGCCAGGGCCAGGAAGCCGACCGCCGGGTTGGCGTCGAACAGCTTGATGAAGCCCGCCGTCACGGTGCAGATCAGCAGCCAGGTGGCTGGCAACATGGTCACCCAGACATAACGTTGACGCTTCATCTTGATCAGAACGACCGTCGCCAGCATCAGCGCGATCCCGGCCAGCATCTGGTTGGAGATACCAAACAGCGGCCACAGGGTGTTGATCCCGCCCAGCGGATCGATCACGCCTTGATACAGCAAGTAACCCCACAGCGCGACGCAACCACCGGTGCCGATGGCGTTGGCGGTCCAGGACTCGGTGCGTTTCAGGGCTGGCACGAAGCTGCCCAGCAAGTCTTGCAGCATGAAACGACCGGCACGCGTACCGGCATCAACTGCGGTCAGAATGAACAGCGCTTCGAACAGGATCGCGAAGTGGTACCAGAAAGCCATGGTGCTGGTGCCCGGCAACGCCTGGTGCAGAATCTGCGCGATACCGACCGCCAGAGTCGGCGCACCGCCAGCACGAGCCAGCACGGTGTTCTCGCCGATGTCCTTGGCCACTGCGGTCAGTTGATCAGGCGTGATGGCAAAGCCCCAGCTGGTCACTGTCTGCGCAACGGTCACCACGTCGCTACCGACGATGGCCGCCGGGCTGTTCATGGCGAAGTACACGCCTGGCTCGATCACCGAAGCGGCAACCATTGCCATGATGGCCACGAAGGATTCCATCAACATGCCGCCGTAACCGATGTAACGGGCGTTGGTTTCGTTATCCAGCAGTTTTGGCGTGGTGCCCGACGAGATCAGTGCATGGAAGCCCGAAACCGCGCCACAGGCGATGGTGATGAACAGGAACGGAAACAGCGCACCTTTCCAGACCGGACCGGTACCGTCGGTGAACTGAGTCAGCGCAGGCATTTTCAGCTCTGGCGCAAGGATCAGAATGCCGATTGCCAAGGCAACGATGGTGCCGATTTTCAGGAAAGTAGACAGGTAGTCACGCGGCGCCAGCAGCAACCAGACCGGCAGCATGGCCGCTACGAAACCGTAGCCCACCAGCATCCAGGTGATCTGCACACCGGTGAAGGTGAACATCGGCGCCCACTCCGGACTGGCGGCAATCTGCCCACCGGCCCAGATCGACAGCAGCAGCAACACCACGCCGATGAGCGAGATTTCCCCGATACGACCCGGACGGATGTAGCGCATGTAAATGCCCATGAACATCGCCGTCGGGATGGTCGCCAGCACCGTGAACATGCCCCATGGACTTTCGGCCAGGGCCTTCACGACGATAAGCGCCAGCACCGCAAGGATGATGATCATGATCAGGAAGCAGCCGAACAAGGCGATGGTGCCCGGAATGCGGCCCATTTCCTCGCGCACCATGTCGCCCAGCGAGCGACCGTTACGGCGTGTGGAGAGGAACAGGATCATGAAATCCTGTACCGCACCGGCCAGCACCACGCCAGCAATCAGCCACAGCGTACCGGGCAGATAGCCCATCTGCGCAGCCAGAACCGGGCCGACCAGCGGACCCGCGCCAGCGATGGCCGCAAAGTGGTGACCGAAAAGAATGTGTTTGTTGGTCGGCACATAGTCCAGACCGTCATTGTTGACCACTGCCGGAGTTGCCCGCAGCGGATCGAGTTGCATGACGTGCGTAGCGATGAACAGACTGTAATAGCGATACGCGACCAGATAAATGGCAACTGCTGCCACTACGATCCATAGCGCGTTGATTGCTTCTCCGCGGCGCAAGGCCACGACCCCCAGGGCACAGGCCCCGATAATTGCAACGATCAGCCAAGGCACATGGCGCATGAGGCTATTATTATTTTTCATTTTTTTATTCCAGCAGAATGACTAGAAGACCAACGATGCGAGTTTAGCTCCGTCGCTGTGAAAGGCCACCCCCCACGAAGGTATACAGCGCAAAAGAATTAACCGATGCAGTCCGTCAGAAAAGGCCGATTGAAATAAGCACAATGCGTACAGGAACTTCGCCTGATAAATATCCAGTTGAGAACTGTTCGACAACTCCGAACAGGTCTATCGTCCAGAGATGCGGCGCTGCTGACGAGCGTCGATCCGCTGACGTATAGTCACTCGATTACAAGAGAACTGATCAGATGACCGACTCCCAGACAGACCGCCGACGTTTCAAGCGCATTGCCTTCGATGCAAAAACCGAACTGCGCCAGGGTGACAAACAGTGGCAAGTGCAGTTAGTCGACCTATCGCTTAAAGGTCTGCTCATCCAGCGTCCCGCCGCGTGGCTGGCCGACACCGGCAAGCCATTTTCGGTGGATATCCGCCTGAGTGACGAGGCTCAGGTGCAGATGGATGTCCAGTTGACCCATGACGATCATCAGCAACTGGGGTTTGTCTGCCTGCACATTGGCCTGGACTCGATCAGCCATCTACGCCGCCTGATCGAGCTGAACCTGGCTGACCACGATGAGCTGGACCGTGAACTGGCGGCGCTGATCGCGGTTTAAAACGTAAACGATGCCCCCGGTTTGCACAGATTCGGTAGGACCGGACTTGTCCGGGAAAGCGGCGGGCCTGTCACGGAAGATCTTCAGCGCTGGCAATGACGCCTTCCGGGACAAGTCCCCTCCTACCTGAGTGTCGTTAGCGCCACCCTCACTCAAACAATGCATCCAAAGCCTGTTCCAGCCGCGTCACGCCAATGATCTGCAACCCTGGCGGTGACTCCTTCGGCGCGTTGGCTTTGGGCACGATGGCGCGTTTGAAGCCGTGTTTGGCCGCTTCTTTCAAGCGCTCCTGGCCGCTGGGCACCGGCCGCACTTCGCCAGACAGCCCGACTTCGCCAAATACCAGCAAGTCGTGCGGCAGTGGACGATTACGCAGGCTGGACATCACGGCTGCCATCAAGGCCAGGTCGGATGCGGTTTCCAGCACCTTGACGCCGCCGACCACGTTGAGGAAAACATCCTGATCATGGGTAGGAATTCCGCCGTGGCGATGCAGGACCGCCAGCAGCATGGCCAGGCGATTCTGATCCAGCCCGAGGGTTACGCGGCGTGGATTGGCCAAATGGCTGTCATCCACCAACGCCTGTACTTCGACCAGCATCGGCCGCGTGCCTTCCCATGTCGCCATGACCACGCTACCCGGGACTTCTTCCTGAGCGCGTGTGAGAAAGATCGCGGACGGGTTGGAGACTTCTTTCAGCCCTTTGTCGGTCATGCCGAACACGCCCAGCTCGTTGACCGCACCGAAACGATTCTTCACCGCCCGCAGCAGACGCAGACGTCCATCGGATTCGCCTTCGAAGTACAGCACCGTATCAACCATGTGTTCGAGGACCCGAGGACCAGCCAGCGCGCCCTCCTTGGTGACGTGGCCGACGAGGAAAATCGCCGTGCCGCTTTGCTTGGCGTAACGCACCAGCAACGCGGCGCTTTCACGCACCTGGGAAACACCGCCCGGCGCGGATTGCAGTTGCTCGGTGAAAATCGTCTGGATGGAGTCGATGACCATGACTTTCGGCTTTTCGACCTTCGCCGTGGCGATGATGCTTTCGATGCAGGTTTCGGTCATGACCTTGAGCTTGTCTTGAGGCAAGCCCAGACGACGGGCGCGCATGGCGACCTGCTGCTGCGATTCCTCGCCGGTGACGTACAGCGCTGGCATCTGTTCGGCGATGGCGCACAGGGTTTGCAACAAAATGGTGGATTTGCCGATGCCCGGATCGCCGCCAATCAGGACGACGGAGCCATCGACCAGGCCGCCGCCGAGTACGCGGTCCAGCTCGGTGGAATTGGTGGTAAAACGCGGAATTTCCTCGACGCTGACTTCGGCCAGGGTGCGAATCTGCGCCTGCTGGCCGGTCCAGCTGGAACGGCCACTGGGCGGCGCCGCCGAGCCGCTTTCCAGAACGGTTTCAACCAGTGTGTTCCAGGCACCGCATTCGCTGCACTGACCGGCCCACTTGGGAAACGTCGCACCGCATTCGGTGCAACCGTACATGCGTTTGGCCTTGGCCATGACCACCCCATTCGTAAAAGTCGGCAATCATAACGCAGGTGGCCGCCACTGCGTTCCAAAGCCTTTATGCCCTGTGTTTTTGCGTGTTTCGGTAAACTTCTACGAAGGAGCCCGGTCGATTGCAGGTGAAGCACGTTGCGCAGAGCTGAATTACACTGCATTGACCCAACTCATCTGTAACAAGGAATGACCCATGAGCGTACTAAGCGAGTTCAAAGCCTTTGCCGTCAAAGGTAACGTGGTCGATATGGCCGTCGGTATCATCATTGGTGCGGCATTCGGCAAGATCGTTTCGTCGTTCGTCGGCGATGTAATCATGCCGCCCCTCGGGCTGCTGATTGGCGGCGTGGATTTCAGCGACCTGGCGGTCGTTCTGCGACCTGGCGAAGGCACGGCGCCTGCGGTAATGCTGGCCTACGGCAAATTCATCCAGACCGTGATCGACTTCATTATTGTGGCGTTTGCCATTTTCATGGGCGTAAAGGCCATCAACCGCCTGAAACGCGAAGAAGCCAAGGCTCCGACCTTGCCGCCAGTGCCAAGCAAGGAAGAAGTCCTGCTGGGTGAGATCCGCGATCTGTTGAAAGAGCAGAACACACCTGCGGCACCAATCACTGTTGATCCGCTGCGTCCGGTTTGATTTGACGCAATACCTGTAGGACCGGATTTATCCGGGAGAGCGGCATTCGATGCGCCAGATTCGCATCGAATGTACCGCCCTCTTCGCGTCAGCCCGTTGGAGCGAGGCTCGCCCGCGAATCAGGCGCCTCGATGGACCTGACATACCGCGTTATCGTTCTTCGCGGGCAAGCCTCGCTCCAACGGAACTGGATTTCACCAATACGTTTCCACTGCAACCTGTCCCGGACGGCGGCTCAAGCTAAGATTCATGTCACGCTCCTTGAGCAGGGCGCGGGTGTCTTCGACCATTTGCGGGTTGCCGCACAGCATCACTCTTGAATGCTCGGCATCCATGTCCAGCGCCGCTGCCTTCTCCAGATCGCCGCTTTCCAGCAGGTGAGTAATCCGCCCGTGCAACACGCCGGGTGGCTGTTCGCGGGTCACCAAGGGCAGGAACAGGAACTTGTCGGCATATTCAGCCAGGTACTCGCGCTCGGTCAGGGTGGCAATCAGCTCCTGATATGCCAGCTCTTTGGCCTCACGAACGCTGTAGACCAGGATGATCCGTTCGAATTTTTCCCAGACTTCAAAATCCTGCAGGATCGACAGAAAGGGAGCGATGCCGGTGCCGGTGGATAAAAGCCACAAGTCACGGCCATCGACGAAACGATCAAGGGTCAGATAGCCGAATGCCTGTTTTTCGATCAGCAGCGAATCGCCTTCGCGCAGCCGGCTGAGTTCGCTGGTGAATTCGCCATCCGGCACCACGATGGAGAAGAACTCCAGGAACTCGTCATGAGGCGACGAAACCATCGAGTAGGCACGCCACACAACACTGCCGTCAGCCTTGGTGACACCCAGGCGGGCGAACTGCCCGGCCCGGAAGCGGAAACCCGCGTCGCGCGTGGTGCGCAGGGTAAACAGGCTGGGAGTGAGTGGCGTTACATTCAGCAGGGTCTGCCGAGTGAATTTGTCTGCACTGGCGGTCATGGTCAACCTGCAAGCAAGAAAAGAAGGTGATCAGTGTCCCGCAAAGCCTGGCAGATAAACACCACCGGTTTGTAGTGGTATCCCTGCGGGGCAATAAACAGGCTGAAGATTTAGAATCTTTCACTCTTGCAGCTATAGCGAGACGGTCCGCCTCCGGACTTGAATTCGGCGTAACCGCAGTGACACGCAGCTCCCACCGTTGTGAATCTTTACAACGTCGGGAGCAGGCCAGGAATGCCAGCATCCATCCGTCCACTAACGTTTCAGCGCCAAATTTCTCTCAAGGTTTTTTCCTACACTTGGAGTCTCGACGCATGGAATGAGTGAAGGGCAGCACGGAGGCGAGAATGGATAGAAGTTCAGTCAGCTCGTTGCAGGGAGTGTCTGACAAACACCTGACCCCACGAGAAATAGAAATTCTGCGATGGTCCGCCGAGGGCAAGACAGCGGCAGATATCGCCATCATCCTCAGCATGAAAGAACGAACCGTACACTTCCACGTGGCAAACGCCGTGCAAAAAATGGGCGCGTGCAACAAGATCTCGGCGGTGGTCCAGGCTGCGTTAAGCGGCATGTTCTGAGCAAAGGACAAACGACAGAGTGCCAAGCGGCAAAAAGCACGTAAAATCACCGTCTTCTGCGAGCCCGCGCACCATGGGCTTATGTGCCAACACGCTGATTGCCCCTGAGTTTGCCTGCCCATGCCCCTGCTTATCACACCCTTTGCCCAGCTCGATCTGATACGCCAACCGGAACAGCAAGATGAGCCATTGCAGGCATTTGACGCTGCCGATGAATACTTGCTCAACCACGTGGCCGAGCAAGGCGTGACATTGCAGAGCCGGGTGCTGGTGCTCAATGACAGCTTCGGCGCGCTGGCCGCGAGCCTTGCGCAACATGCGACGGTCATCAGCAGCACGGATTCGTTCCTGGGCGCTCACGGCCTGGAAAAGAACCTGATCCGCAACAACATGGCTTACGACTCGGTGCCGATGATTCCGGCGAGCGAGCCGCTGCAGGGGCCATTTGACTGGGTGCTGATCCGGGTGCCGAAAACCCTCGCGCTACTGGAAGAACAGCTGATTCGTTTGCAAGGCCAGCTGGCGCCGGGCGCGCGGGTCGTGGCGGCGGCAATGGTCAAGCATCTGCCACGGACGGCCGGAGAGTTGCTTGAGCAATATGTCGGGCCGGTGACCGCCTCGCTGGCAGTCAAAAAAGCGCGACTGCTGTTCGCGACGCCGCAACCCGGCGAAATCCAGCCCTCGCCCTACCCGACCACCTATAAGCTTGATGATCCCGTCATCGAGCTGGCCAACCACGCCAATGTTTTCTGCCGCGAAGGCCTGGATATCGGCACCCGCGCATTCTTGCCGCATCTACCGAAAAACCTGGGTTCGGCACGGGTTGCAGATCTGGGTTGTGGCAATGGTGTGCTGGCGATTGCCAGCGCGCTGGCTAACCCGCAAGCCCATTACACGCTGGTGGACGAGTCGTTCATGGCAGTGCAATCGGCTGCGCAGAACTGGAAGACGGCAATGGGCGAGCGCGAAGCAGTCATCCGCGCCGATGACGGGCTCGCCAGCCAGGAACCCGATTCCCTCGACGTAATTCTCTGTAATCCGCCCTTCCACCAGCAACAGGTGGTCGGCGATTTCCTCGCCTGGCGCATGTTTCAACAGGCACGCTCGGCACTGGTCGTCGGTGGCGCACTGTATGTGGTCGGCAATCGCCATCTGGGCTACCACAGCAAGCTGGCGCGGCTGTTTCGCGGTGTCGAGCAAGTGGCTGCCACGCCCAAGTTCGTGATCCTCAAAGCCCGCAAATAAGCTCCAGAAATGCCGCGCCCAGTGGGCGCGGGATGGGATTCGTGTCAATGAGTGCGCATACCTGCGGCAGTCATGAACATCCGCAGCAGGCTGGCGACGATATACAGGGCGAACACACTGCCCGCCCAGATACCGATCAACCAGGCTACGCGCTGCCAGAGCGGCTTTTTCAGGGCCGGGTCCTGGTCATCGTCATGAAAGGATTCTTTGCCAGACATCGCCAATCTCCTCTATCAATGGCTCCGGCGCTGAGCGCCGGAGGCCGGTCTGCTAGTGATAGCCGTCTTCATGGGTGACCTTGCCGCGGAACACGTAGTAGCTCCAGAAGGTGTAACCCAGGATGAACGGGATGATGAACAACGTCCCGACCAGCATGAAACCCTGGCTCTGCGGTGGCGATGCGGCGTCCCAGATGGAAATCGACGGCGGCACGATGTTCGGCCACAAGCTGATACCCAAGCCGCTGTAGCCAAGGAAGATCAGCACCAGCGTCAACAGGAACGGCGTGTAATTCGCATTGCGGGCCACAGCCTTGAACAGACCGTACATGGTCACCAGCACCAGAATCGGCACCGGCAGGAACCAGAACAGATTCGGCAACGTGAACCAGCGATCGGCGATGTCCGGGTGGGCCAGCGGCGTCCAGAGACTGACGATGCCGATCACCGCCAGAACCGCGAACGCCAACGGCCGCGCCAGATCGTGCATCGCCTTTTGCAGCGTGCCTTCGGTCTTCATGATCAGCCAGGTACAGCCCAGCAGCGCATAGGCGACAATCAACGCCACGCCGCAGAACATCGTGAACGGAGTGAACCAGTCCAGTGAACCGCCAGCAAATTGCCGGTTGACCACCGGGAAACCGTCAATAAACGCCCCCAGCGCGACCCCCTGGAAGAACGTGGCCGTCAGCGAGCCGCCGATAAAAGCCTTGTCCCACAAATGGCGCTTGGCGGCGGTGGCCTTGAAGCGGAACTCGAAGGCAACACCGCGAAAAATCAGCCCGATCAGCATCAGGATCAATGGCAGATAGAGCGCCGACAACACTACCGAATAGGCCAGCGGGAAGGCGCCGAACAAACCCGCGCCCCCCAGGACCAGCCAGGTTTCGTTGCCGTCCCAGACCGGCGCGACGGTGTTCATCATCACATCGCGGTCGTGCTCTTCCTTCATGAACGGGAAGAGGATGCCGATGCCCAGGTCAAAGCCGTCCATCACGACATACATCATGATGCCGAAGATGATGATGACGGCCCAGATCAGCGGAAGATCAATACCCATGGCTCAATGCTCCTTGGTCAGGCTGTCGTGGTTGTCATGGTCTTCGGCGCCTTCTTCAGCGGCGGAGAGCGGACGAGCCGGAGTACGTTTCTGACCGGGGCCGCCGTGTTTGGGCGTATCGCCTTCATTGACCACCGGACCTTTGCGCACCAGACGCATCATGTAGCCAAGACCTGTCCCGAACAGCAGGAAATACACCACCACAAACAGCACCAGGGTGATGGTCATCTGTTCGATGCTGTGTCCGGAAGACGCGTCCCTGGTGCGCATCAGGCCGTAAACGACCCATGGCTGGCGACCGACTTCCGTAGTGATCCAGCCCGCCAGAATCGCAATCAGGCCTGAAGGTCCCATCCACAATGTCAGGTACAGGAACGGACGTGACTTGTAGAGCGCGTCACGCCTGCGCAGCCAAAGGCTCCACAGCCCGGTGAAGATCATCAGGAAGCCGAGGCCGACCATGACCCGGAACGACCAGAACACAATGGTCGAATTTGGCCGGTCTTCGGGCTTGAACTCCTTGAGCGCCGGGACTTGCTTGTCCAGGCTGTGGGTCAGGATCAGGCTGCCCAGATAAGGAATTTCCACGGCAAAATCAGTGGTTTCGGTTTTCATATTCGGCAGACCGAACAGGATCAACGGCGTCGGCTCGTCACCGACGTTTTCCCAGTGACCTTCAATCGCGGCGATTTTCGCGGGCTGATGTTCAAGCGTATTCAGGCCATGGAAGTCGCCGATCACGGCCTGTACGGGTGCGACCAGCAGCGCCATCCACATGGCCATGGAAAGCATCTTGCGTATCGGTGGCGTGTCGCGACCGCGCAGCAGATGCCAGGCCGCCGACGAGCCCACGAAAAACGCGGTTGCGACGAACGCTGCCACGGACATGTGCGCCAGGCGGTACGGGAACGATGGGTTGAACACCACCGCGAACCAGTCGGTCGGGATCACTCGACCATCCACGATTTCAAAGCCTTGCGGGGTCTGCATCCAGCTGTTGGAAGACAGGATCCAGAAGGTCGAAATCAAGGTGCCGATAGCTACCATGACCGTCGAGAAGAAGTGCAGGTTGCGGCCGACGCGATTCCAGCCGAACAACATGACGCCGAGGAAGCCTGCTTCGAGGAAGAACGCCGTCAGCACCTCGTAGGTGAGCAGCGGACCGGTGACAGCCCCCGCGAAATCGGAAAACCGGCTCCAGTTGGTGCCGAATTGATACGCCATGACCAACCCGGAAACCACACCCATACCGAAGTTGACGGCAAAGATCTTCGACCAGAAATGGTACAGGTCACGGTAGACGTCTTCTCGGGTCTTCAGCCACAGCCCTTCGAGCACAGCCAGGTAACTTGCCAGACCAATGGTGATGGCAGGAAACAGAATGTGGAACGAAATGGTGAACGCGAACTGAATTCGGGCGAGATCAATTGCCTCCAAACCGAACATAGGTCTTCCTCTATCAGGTTATACAGCTGGTGACCCGAGGCCATCAGCGACTGCCCCCACAAATATGGAGCACGGCAGGGTGGAATTGTTCTGTGTTGTTTCTGGCATGGGGGATCTGTTGGTTGCGCCGACACACGATTGCTTTATGCGCATTGACGCAGGTCAACCAACGATCAAAGAGTAGACCCATTTGAACGTGTGCTCTGTGTGGTCTTTTGTCGCGTGACGTCTTGCCTCACCCCGCAAAGGCCCGCCCAGTCGGGTCTTCGGAGTTTTCTGACATCGAAGTGGAATTTGTAACCGGCGCGCCGGCGGCAAAAAAATAGCGACGGCATAGACCTTAGTTTCACGCAATGCGTTGTTACAAAGTGATAATCTCGGCCATCCCCCCGCCAGGCCGCTGTAACTCATGCCGACTCAAACCCCCGTTCTGTTGCGCAATCATCGTCCGTTCGTCGCTTTCTGGTTCGCCCGTATCTTCACCGCCAGTGGTTTTCAGATGCTGACGGTGGCCATTGGCTGGAATCTTTATCAGCTGACCGGCAACGTTCTGGACCTGGGTCTGGTGGGACTCGTGGAATTTGTCCCGCGCGTGCTGTTCATGCTGCACACCGGGCACGTCGCGGATCGCTATGACCGCCGCAAGATCGCCGCGCTCTGCCAGACCGCCCAGGCATTGATCGCCCTGGCGCTGTTCATCGGCAGCAGCACCGACAGCGTGACGCGGGAGATGATCTTCATTCTGGCGTTCGCCCTGGGCGCATCCCGCTCCTTTGAAATGCCTGCGACCCAGGCGCTGCTGCCGAGCATCGTGCCCAGCTCGCTGTTTCCCCGAGCGGTAGCATCAGCGCAGTCGGCTCAGCAGACCGCGACCATTGTCGCGCCGGCGCTGGGCGGCTTTCTCTATGCTTTTGGCAGCAGTTGGGTCTACGGCCCGACCGTCTTGCTGTATGTGATTGCCTGCATCCTGATGCTCAGCCTGCCGGCTCGCCAGATGGCGTTGAACAAGGGCAAGGCAACGCTGGATTCGCTGCTGGCCGGGATTCGCTTCATCCGCAGTCGCCCGGACGTGCTCGGCGCGATTTCGCTGGACTTGTTTGCGGTATTACTCGGCGGCGCAACGGCGCTGCTGCCGGTGTTCGCCAGCGATATCCTGCTGACCGGCCCGTGGGGCTTGGGTTTACTGCGTTCGGCACCGGCTGTGGGAGCGCTGGGCATGTCGTTGTGGCTCGCGCACTTCAACGTCGAGCGCAACGTGGGACGCGTGATGTTTACCGCCGTCGGCGTGTTCGGGGTGGCGACCATCGCGTTCGGCTTGTCGACGTCGTTCTGGTTTTCCCTCGCGGTACTGGTCGTGCTGGGCGCGGCAGACATGATCAGCATGGTGATCCGCGCCTCGTTCGTGCAACTGGAAACCCCGGATGAAATGCGCGGCCGCGTCAGCGCGGTCAACGGGCTGTTCATCGGGGCGTCCAATCAGCTGGGAGAGTTCGAATCCGGCTTGACCGCGCACTGGTTGGGCACCGTCCCGGCAGTAGTGCTGGGCGGCGTCGGCACCCTGGCGGTGACCGGAATCTGGATCAAACTGTTCCCGACCCTGGCCAATCGCGACCGGATGCGGGATGTGGTGGAAGAGGCCGAGGTGCAGAAGGCGGCTGTGTAACTTCATTCTCGGACAACGGTGGGAGCTTGGTGGGAGCGAGCTTGCTCGCGAAGCGGCTTGCATGCGGCGCAAATCTAGGTCGCAAGCAACTGAGCCTTCGCGAGCAAGCTCGCTCCCACTACTGATTTCAGTGCTCGCTCCAAGAAAACGCGCCGATGAGCCACCTATACAACTCATCAGCCTCCTCCGCCTGCCCCTTGGCCCGCAGACAGCCGTGGACCAACCCGCCGCCCCAGTAAAAACGCGTGGCAACGCCCGCCTCGCGCAGCTTTTGCTCATACACCGTGCCGTCATCGCGCAAAGGATCGAACTGCGCGACGGCAATGAACGCCGGGGCGAGCTGGCTGAAGTCCTGGGCCAGCAAGGGCCACGCATAAGGCGACTGCATGTGCTCAGGTTTGGTCGCGTAAAGCGCCTGATAACAATCAATATCCACGCTGCTCAATAGCGGCGCATCGGCACATTCACTGCGCGACGGTAAATCCGCCGCTCCGCCCAACGCCGGATAAATCAGGACCTGAGCGCAAGGCTGACGCTGTCCCGCATCGCGCAACCCCAGGCACAACGCAGCCGCCAGGGTCGCCCCCGCGCTATCTCCGGCAACCGCGACTTTTAGTGGATTGATGTGCAGCCAGTCCGCTTGCGCCTGAACGCCGTGCCAGACCGCCACACAATCTTCGAATGCCGCCGGAAACGGATGCTCCGGCGCCAGGCGATAGTCCACGGCGATCACCACGCAGCCCAGATCAAGGGCAAGATCAGCGCAGATGAAGTCGTGGGAATCCAGATCGCCCACCACCCAACCACCGCCATGCAGGTAAAGCGCGCAATTGGCAGCGGTGTCCGGGGAAAGGCTGTCAGGTCGATAGCTGCGAACGGGCACATCAGCCAATTCGAAATCCGTAACCACAAGACCTGCCGGGCGTGACGGGTTAAACGCCCGGCACATCTTCGAATAGGCCGCGCGTTGCTCGCTCATAGCCGAAGCGGAGGAGCTGAAGGTCTGGGTCCGGGCGACGAACCCGGCCATTTCGGCAGATAGAGGGTAATGGGTGGTCACAAAAACTCCGTTTGGCGCAGGAGCATCTGACTGATGAAGAACCCGTGGGACCGGATTTATCCGGGAAGAGTGCGGCTCACTCAATGCATTTCGTCGTCAGAAATGCCGCCTTCCCGGATAAATCCGATCCCACCTGTTCGGTGTTTGCCGGACGACAGCTCCGTGTCAACAACACGGCGAAATCTACTACGAGTCCAGCGCTACTTCCCGATTGCGGCAACAACCGCCAGCGCTGCGTCCTTGCCATCAAAGGTCGTCACGCCGGCCAGCCAGCGTTGCAAATCTTCAGGATGATCCTTCAGCCATTGCTTGGCGACATCATCCGGCGCTTTACGGTCCATGATCGGCACCATCAGCTGGCTTTCCTGAGCGGCGGTGAACGTCAGATTGGTCAGCAATTTGCTAACGTTCGGGCAACGCTGGGCATAGTCCGGAGCGGTCACGACGGAGACAGTCGCGGCGCCTTCCTGCGGACCAAATACGTCTTCGCTGCCAGTCAGGTAATCGATTTTCATGTTGATGTTCATCGGGTGCGGAGTCCAGCCGACAAACACCACCCATTCGTTGCGTTTGACCGCGCGCTGCACTGCCGCCAGCATCCCGGCTTCACCCGATTCCACCAACTGGAAGCTGCCGAGGCCGAACTGGTTCTTGGCGATCATGTCCTTGATATTGGTGTTGGCGCCGGTGCCGGGTTCGATGCCGTAGATCTTGCCACCGAGCTTGTCCTTGAATTTGGCGATATCGCCGAAGGTCTTGAGCCCGCCAGCCGCCACATAATCCGGCACCGCCAAGGTCGCCTGGGCGTCGCTCATGCTGGGTTTATCGAGGACCTTGACCTGATTGGCCGCCAGGAACGGGGCGATGTTCTTGTCCATCGCCGGCTTCCAGTAGCCGAGGAAGATATCCAGACGCCCGTCGCGCAAACCGCCAAAGACAATCTGCTGCGCGGCGCTGGTCTGTTTGACGTCATAACCCATGTTTTGCAGCAGGACCTGGGCAACCGCGCTGGTGGCGATCACGTCGGTCCAGTTGACCACGCCCATGCGAACGTTCTGGCACGCTGCGGGTTCGGCAGCCAGCAACGCTGTACTGCTCAGCATCAATACACCGCAACTGATATGACGAATAAGTTTCTTCATGCGTGCTCCCTCGGGTCGGCTCGATATTTTTGGTTTTTTCAAGCATCAGCGGCAATACGAGTGCTGCCGGAGTGACCAAATTACGCAGCAGTGCGCTGCACGAAACGCACCAGCGCGACCTGTGCTTGCACTCTGGCGACATTGAGGGCTCGCGCTGTGGAGCGGACTTGATGGGAGCGAGCTTGCTCGCGAATAGGCCAGAACCACCGCCTTTGCGAGCAAGCTCGCTCCCACACAGACTGCACAGGTAAGTACTACCCGTTAAAGCACCTTATCCAGCGTAATCGGGAAATCCCTGACCCGCTTGCCGGTTGCGTGATAAATCGCATTGGCGACTGCCGCTGCAACACCCACGATGCCGATTTCGCCGACCCCCTTGGAACCCAGTGCATTGACGATCTCGTCGTCTTCTTCAACGAAAATCACATCAATGTCGCCGATATCGGCATTAACCGGAATGTGGTACTCGGCGAGACTGTGGTTCATGTGACGCCCCAGGTTATGGTCGGTCTGGGTTTCCTCATGGAGTGCCATGCCAATGCCCCAGACCACGCCACCGAGGATCTGGCTGCGCGCCATTTTCGGATTGACCACCCGCCCTGCGGCGATGGCGCTGACCACCCGACTGACCCGAATGCTGCCCAAGTCTTCGTCCACCTGCACTTCAACGAAAACCGCCGAATGCGTCGCCGTGGCATAAGCCTCGCGCTTCTTGTCCGGCTCGGCGTCGATCTGCACCTCAAGCCCGTCAGGCAAACCGCTCAACACTTCGGCCAATGCCAACTGCTGATCGCCCAACTGCAAGTAACCTTGGGCAAGGGTCATCTGATCGGCGCGGCCAGAACTCCATTGCGCATCGACCTGACAGGCCGCTTCGAACAGTTTCTCGCGCAATGCCTTGCTGGCCTGCTGCACAGCGGTGCCCACCGAAGAAACGGTGAAGGAACCGCCCTGCAATGGCGCGGTGGGCAACGAGGAGTCGCCAAGCAAAAAACTGACGTCTTCGACTGCAACACCCGCAGCCGCGGCCGCGATCTGGGTCATGACGGTGTAGGTGCCAGTGCCGATATCAGTGGTCGCGCTGCTGACGATCAACTTGCCGTCCGCGCCGAGACGGGCCTTGGCGCTGGCCTTCATTTGCATGGCTTCCCAGACGCCACCGGCCATGCCCCAACCGATCAACTGCCGACCTGCACGCATGCTGCGCGGTTCCGGGTTGCGGTTGCTCCAGCCGAAACGCTCCGCGCCCTGCGCGTAACAGGCGCGCAATTCCTTGCTCGAATAAGGCTTGTCTTCGTTGCCATTACGCTCGGCGAAATTAATCAGGCGCAGTTGCACCGGGTCGATTGCCACGGCGCAGGCCAGTTCGTCCATGGCACATTCCAGGCCGATCAGGCCCAGCGCGGCACCCGGCGCGCGCATGTCCAGCGGCGTGAAAACATCCAGTGGCGCGAGTTTGTAAGTGAGCTGAACGTTATCGCACTGATAGAGCATGCCGCTCCATTCCACGACGTGCTCGGTGAAGTCTTCGAACCGTGAGGTCTGGCCGATGGCCTCATGCGCGATCGCCAGCAGCCGACCATTGGCCGCAGCGCCCAGACGCAGATGCTGCAAGGTTCGCGGCCGATAGCCGAAGGTGAACATCTGCTGCCGAGTCAACGTCACGCGTACCGAACGCTTCAACTCCAGCGCCGCCATGACCGCGAGCGGCAGCTGGTACTGCGGACGCAGCCCGGAACCGAACGCGCCACCGACAAAGGCGGCGAACACGCGGATCTTTTCCTTTTCGATGCCGAATACTTTGTGCAGGTAATCCTGACAGTTCTGCGGGCCTTGGGTCTTGTCGTGGACATGCAGGCTGCCGTCGGCCTGATACAGCACGGTGGACGCGTGGGGCTCCATCGGATTGTGGTGCTCGATAGGCGTGCTGTAGTGAACGTCGACGCTCAATGCTGATCCGGCAAATTCAGCCTTGAAGTTGCCGCGCGGCTTGGGCAGTTCGGCCGGTGCATCCTGGGAGTCTCCCTGTGCGGCGAGCAAATCCGTCTCGTGGCCTTCAACCAGATATTCGATGCGCACCAATGAACCGGCGTAACGCGCCAGCTCCAGGGTTTCGGCCACCACCAGCGCCAGCGGCTGGCCGCTGTACAGCACTTGATCGTTATACAGCGGACGAAATGGGGAGCCGTCGGCCGAGTCGGCGTCCTCGTAATTCTCATCGTCGCTGGCGAGGCGGGGACGGTTCTTGTGATCCAGAACCATCACCACACCGGGCACCTGCAACGCCTGGCTGATATCGATATGCGTCACGCGGCCACGAGCAATGGTGCTGGACACCACGCTGCCATGCAGCAAACCGGTTTCCGGGTATTCACCGGCATAACGCGCCTGGCCGGTGACTTTGAGCCTGCCGTCAACGCGGTCCAGCGGTTGGCCCAGGGGTGACGACGGTGGGTTTGTCAGGCTGTTCATTGGGCGTTTGCTCCCACAGCGGCATCGCTCAAGGCACGAATGATCGCCCGGCGCGCCAGCTTGATTTTGAAGGCGTTGTGTTCCAGCGGCTGCGCATCCTTGAGCAGCGCATCGGCTGCTGCGGCGAAGTTCTCCCGAGACACCGGTTTGCCTATCAGCGCTTGCTCAACGGCCTTGTCGCGCCACGGTTTATGCGCGACACCGCCCAGGGCAAGGTGCACGTCGCGAATGATTCCACCGTCCAGCTCCAGCGCAGCGGCGACGGACACCAGCGCGAATGCATAAGACGCACGGTCCCGAATCTTCAGATAATTGTGGTTGGCAGCGAAACCGGCTGGCGGCAGCTCCACCGCAGTGATCAGTTCGTCGTCAGCCAGTTGATTGTCACGTTCAGGCGCATCGCCCGGTAGCCTGTGGAAGTCGGCGAATTCGATTGTGCGAACGCCTGCACGGCCTTCCACGTGGACGACTGCATCCAATGCAGACAAGGCGACGCACATGTCAGAAGGATGAGTCGCAACACATTCGTCGCTGGCGCCCAGAATGGCGTGAATCCGGTTCAGGCCCTCGCGTGCCGGACAGCCGCTGCCCGGTTCTCGTTTGTTACAGGGCACGCTCGCGTCGTAGAAGTAATAGCAGCGGGTGCGCTGCAACAAATTGCCACCCGTGCTCGCCATGTTGCGCAATTGCGGCGACGCGCCAGCCAGAATCGCTTTGGACAACAACGGATACTGCTTTTCGATTATCGGGTTCCAGGCCAGATCGGCATTGCTCACCAAGGCACCAATCAACACGCCGCCACCAGCTGTCTGCGTGACGCTCTTGAGTGGCAGGCCGGTAATATCGATCAGGTGCTCGGGCCGGGTGATGTTTTCTTTCATCAGATCGAGCAGATTGGTGCCGCCAGCGATAAACCGCGTCGCCGCGCCACTGAGGTGGACGGCATCGCTGACGGTCGCGGGTTTGCTGTAGGTGAAGGGATTCATTGGCCGCTCCCTGTGCGTTGAGCTTCGCGCATCTCGGGCAGCACTTCTTCAACTGCGGCGATAATGTTGCTGTACGCCCCACAACGGCACAGGTTACCGCTCATCATTTCCTGGATTTCGGCGCGGCTGTTGGCGCGGCCTTCATTGGCCAGGCCAACTGCCGAACAGATCTGCCCCGGCGTGCAATAGCCGCACTGGAAGGCATCGTGCTTGATGAAGGCCTGCTGCAGCGGATGCAGTTGCTCGCCGTCGGCCAGCCCTTCGACTGTGGTCAGTTCGGCGCCATCGCACATGATCGCCAGGGTCAGGCAGGCATTGATGCGTTTACCGTCACGCAACACGGTGCATGCGCCGCACTGGCCGTGGTCACAGCCTTTCTTGCTGCCGGTCAGGTCAAGCCGGTCGCGCAGCAGGTCCAGCAATGTCGTCCACGGCTGTACATCGAGCGTCCGGGTTTGGCCGTTGAGGGTCAGGCTTATCGCATGGCCGGCGAAATCCTTGGGGGTCGTTGCACTCATGGGAACCTCACGGTAGGTACGTAGTAGCGCATTTTTTCTGCGTCTTAAGGGCTACGACTTCGCGAGGTTGGCAACGTTCAGGGTTTCTGGATGGGCGTCGATCCAGATTCAAAAGCTGGTTAGGGCTGATACAAAACGGTAGGAGGGGACTTGTCCCCGAAGGCGATTGGACGGACAACGACACACGCCTCGGAATACGCTTTCGGGGACAAGTCCCCTCCTGCCAGCGTCAGGCAATAGCATCAAGAACCGCCGCCTTCCGAGCCTTGCCGCACAGCTGCTCGACCAGCATCAGCGCAAATTCCAACGCCGCGACTGAACCCTTGGCAGTGATGCAATTGCCGTCCACCACTACCGGCTGATCAACAAATGCACAGCCTGAGAGCTGATCACTGACCGCCTCGCTGCAGGTCATGCGGCGTTGTTTGAGAACGCCGTATGCCTGAAGGGCCAGCGCCGGGGATTCAGCTATACCGGCGTAAAACCGGCCAGCGGCCGCCTGTTCGCGGACGCGTTGCGCCAACGGCTGATGCTCGGCCAGATGCCGGGCGCCGGGCAAGCCACCGGGCAGCACGATCAAATCGAACGTCTGCGCCAGTACATCCACAAGCATGGTATCGGCAGTCAAACGAGTGCCTCGCGCGCAAGTCAGCATGCGCCGCGCTTCGATGCTGGCCACTACCACGTCGATATCGGCACGCCGCAGCAGGTCGATCAAGGTCACGCTTTGCAGGTCGTCGATGCCATCCGCCACCACAATCAAGGCTCTTTTACTCACAGGCGACTCCTCGAAAAGGTTTCAGGCAAGCTTAGCCAGAATTTGTGAACAACCGCCGATGATCGGTGAGCAGTCATATGAACACGCTACTGGTATGATGCGCGGCTTTTTCGACCCACAGAAAATGTCCCGGCTGCCTGAGCAGTCTGTGCTTTGCTGTTTTAGTCGATTCATTTACGACGCACGCGCGTCACGGGGAGCCAGACATGCTGGAACGGCTGTTTCAACTCAAGGCACACAACACCAATGTGCGTACCGAGATTCTCGCGGGCGTCACGACCTTTCTGGCCATGGCCTACATCCTCTTCGTCAACCCGAGCATCCTCGGCGAAACCGGCATGGACAAGGGCGCGCTGTTCGTCGCCACTTGCCTGGCCGCCGCCATCGGCTCGGCGACCATGGGTCTGATTGCCAACTACCCGATTGCTCTTGCGCCGGGCATGGGCCTCAACGCGTTCTTCACCTATACCGTCGTGTTGCACCTGGGCCATACCTGGCAGGTGGCGCTCGGCGCGGTGTTTATTTCGGCAGTGATGTTTTTCGTGCTGTCGATCTTTCGCATTCGTGAGTGGATCATCAACAGCATTCCACTGCCGTTGCGCTCGGCGATTGCCGCCGGTATCGGCCTGTTCCTGGCACTGATTGCCCTGCACAACGCGGGCATCGTGGTCAGCAATCCGGCAACCATGGTTGGCATGGGCGACCTGAAACAACCGGCGCCGGTGCTGGCGACGTTGGGCTTCTTCCTGATTGTCGCTCTGGAAAGACGCCAGGTACGCGGCGCGGTATTGATCGGCATTCTTGCGGTGACCATCGCCTCCATCGTCCTGGGCTTCACGCCCTTTGGCGGGGTGATCTCGATGCCGCCTTCGCTGGCCCCGACCTTCCTGCAGCTGGACATCAGGGGCGCGCTGGACATCGGTCTGATCAGCGTGATCTTTGCCTTCCTGTTCGTCGATCTGTTCGACAATTCCGGCACCTTGATCGGCGTCGCCAAACGCGCGGGCCTGATGGACAAGAACGGCCACATGCCAAAAATGGGCCGCGCCCTGATCGCCGACAGCACTGCGGCCATGGCCGGTTCGCTGCTGGGTACCTCGACTACCACCAGCTATATCGAATCCGCCGCCGGTGTCAGTGCTGGCGGCCGCACCGGGCTGACTGCGATTGTCGTAGCGATTCTGTTCCTGCTGGCGTTGTTCTTCGCGCCGCTTGCCAGCAGCGTTCCGGCCTTCGCCACGGCCCCTGCCCTGCTGTTCGTGGCCGTGCTGATGACTTCCGGACTGGCTGAAATCGACTGGGATGACATCACTGTCGCGGCGCCCGTGGTCATCACTGCGCTGGCCATGCCATTCACCTATTCCATTGCCAACGGCATTGCCTTTGGCTTCATTTCCTGGACCGCGATCAAACTGTTGTCGGGCCGCTGGCGCGAGCTGAATTCGGCGCTGGTGATCCTGTCGATTCTGTTCGTGATCAAGTTGGGTTGGTTCCCTGCATGAGTCTTCTTCAATGAGTGTTCCATTCGATCCTGCTAGCTACGACCGTCAGCTCGAAGCAAAAGCCGTGCGCCTGCGTGAACTGCTGGCGCCGTTCGATGCGCCCGAGCCGCAGGTGTTTGACTCGCCGCGCGAGCATTACCGGCTGCGCGCCGAGTTTCGTCTGTGGCGCGAAGATCAGAAGCGTCACTACGCGATGTTCGCCCCCGGCGACAACCGCACGCCGATCCTGCTGCAAGGTTTGCCCATCGCCAGCGCGCGCATCAATGCGCTGATGCCGGTACTGCGCGACCGCTGGGAAGCCAGCGGCGTGCTGAGCCACAAGCTGTTTCAGGTGGACTTCCTGACCACGCTGGCCGGCGACGCGATGATCACTTTGTGTTATCACCGCCCGCTGGATGAGGAGTGGACCGCCGCCGCCGAAAAACTTGCCGCCGAACTGGACGTCAGCCTGATCGGACGTTCCAAGGGCCAGCGGCTGGTGATCGGCCGCGACTACGTGACCGAAGAACTGGACGTCGCCGGGCGCACCTTCAGTTATCGCCAGCCGGAAGGCGCGTTCACTCAGCCCAACGGCACGGTGAACCAGAAGATGCTCAATTGGGCCTACGATGCCTTGGGCACGCGGGATGACGATTTGCTGGAGTTGTATTGCGGCAACGGCAACTTCACCCTGCCGCTGGCGACGCGGGTGCGCAAAGTGCTGGCCACCGAAATCAGCAAGACGTCGGTGAATGCGGCCTTGGCCAATCTGGCGGACAACGCGGTGGATAACGTCACGCTGGTGCGTCTTTCTGCTGAAGAGCTGACTCAGGCGTTGAATGAAGTGCGACCGTTCCGTCGCCTGCATGGCGTGGATTTGAAGAGCTACGAGTTTGGCAGCGTCTTCGTCGACCCGCCCCGCGCCGGCATGGACCCGGACACCTGCGAGCTGACCCGGCGTTTCGAGCGCATCCTGTATATCTCCTGCAATCCGGAAACCCTGGCCGAGAACATCGCGCAACTGCACGACACCCATCGTGTCGAGCGTTGCGCGCTGTTTGACCAGTTTCCGTATACCCACCACATGGAGTCGGGGGTTTTGCTGGTAAGGCGTTAACGCCGCACGCCCCGTGGGACCGGCTTTAGCCGGGAAGAGGCAGGTACATACGCTGCATTTATAGCGTCTGGATTACTGTCTTCCCGGCTAAAGCCGGTCCCACGTCGCTTTGCGCAGCTCCTTGATTTACAGGGCCTTTATCTGCCCAATCCCCACCGCCCCCGGCCCTTCGCCGATACCGTTTTCCAGCGCCGCGCCGAACTCGTCCAAGCTGATCTGGAAGCGGTCGCCGGGCTGGGTTTTCACCCCGTCGGCAAAAGACAAAGTTGCCGTGCCAAAATAGTGGATGTGCACATCGCCGGGGCGCAGGAACTGGCTGTACTTGAAGTGGTGGTATTCGAGGTTCGCCAGGCTGTGGCACATATTGTCTTCGCCGCTGAGAAATTCCTTTTCCCACAACACCTGACCATCGCGCACTACGCGGCTCATGCCGGACAGATGACGCGGCAGTTCGCCCACGCGTAATTCCGGTCCATAGGCGCAGAAGCGCAATTTGGAATGCGACAGATACAGATAATTGCGCCGCTCCATGACGTGATCGGAAAACTCGTTGCCCAGCGCATAGCCCAGGCGATACGGCTGGCCATCGTCGCCAATCACATACAGGCCGGTCAGCTCGGGTTCTTCCCCGGCATCCTCGGCAAACGCCGGCACCGGAAAGTCAGCTCCGGGCCGCACGACGATGCTGCCATCGCCCTTGTAAAACCATTCCGGTTGCGCACCGACCTGCCCCGCTGCCGGTTTGCCGCCTTCGATGCCCCACTTGAAGATTTTCATCGTGTCGGTCATGCCCGCTTCGACCTGACCGTCATGCTGGTGCATCTTGTCCCAGGCCGAGGCGCTGCCCAGATGTGTGAGGCCGGTGCCGCTGATCAGGCAATGGGCCGGGTCTTCGTGATCCAGCGGCGGCAGGATCTGGGGGTTTGCAGCAACGCCCGGAAGTCCGGACCGGGCTCGGTGCCGCGACTGGCAACTTCATCCTGCAGGCTGCGTTGTCCGCGAATGGCGGCAAGGGCCAGTTCGCGAGTGCTTTGGGTATTGCGGACCACATCAAGACGGTCGCCGTCGCCGTCGCCGTCGACGGCACCGACCTGACGCTGGCCGGACTGGGTTTCAAACTGGATCAGGTGCATGAATTAATCTCCAGAAACTCGTAGGAGCCAACCTTGGTGGGAGCGAGCTTGCTCGCGAAGAGGCCGATACATCCGAAGCACTACCAGCGCCCGAACCATCGACTTCGCGAGCAAGCTCGCTCCCACGGAGGCCGCCACAGGCGTTACTCAATAATATTGAAGTCGCTCAAATACTCGTCGGAGATCTCCAGGCCCAGTCCTGGTTTGTCATCGTCCAGCTGGATGTAGCCGTTGACCGGCTGTGGTTCGCCCTTGAACAAGTAATAGAACAGCTCGTTGCCGACCTCCACGTCGAATACCGGGAAGAATTCGGCCATTGGCGAAGCGGTGGTGGACATGCCTTACGGGCTGATCACCCGCCGCCATCGCATCCAATCCTCGGCGATGCAGGCGTTCATCCAGTCAGTGAAAGCCGAACACGAGCTGGTTAGAAGCTGAATCCAGTGCGGATAATGGCGAACTAATACCTGCCGAAACATCTCTACTTATCCGTCGAAGCTTTGCTGTCAGCGTCATCCATTTCGCCAGCCCTGATAATCGGACTGGCGCATACCCGACCTAGCAGCGAAACTCCTTAAAGGATAAGTAGAGGATTGCCCCATGCTATGGAAAAAAGGTCGCCGCAGCGACAACGTGGTAGATGCGCGAGACAGTGGTAGCGGCGGCGGAGGGATGCGCTTGGGCGGCAAGGGATTGGGGATCGGTGGCATCGTCATCATCGTCGCCATCGGTCTGTTGACCGGCCAGGACCCGATGCAGATTCTCGGGCAGATCACCGGCCAGCTGAGCGAACAACCTGCGGCGGTCTCCCCGCAAACAACGCAGGCGCCACCCGCCAACGATCAGCAGGCCGAGTTCGTCCGCTCGATTCTGGGCGATACCGAAGACACCTGGCGTGCAGTCTTCCAGCTCAATGGCCGCCAATACCAGGACCCGAAACTGGTCCTGTTTCGCGGTCAGGTCCAGTCGGCGTGTGGTTTTGCATCGTCGGCCAGCGGCCCGTTCTACTGCCCGGCAGACCGGCAGGTCTATCTGGACATGGACTTCTTCCGGGAAATGTCACAGCGCTTCAAGGCCGCAGGAGATTTCGCCCAGGCCTATGTGATTGCTCACGAAGTAGGCCATCATGTGCAGACGTTACTGGGTGTTTCAGATAAGGTTCAGGCAGCCCGTCAACGGGGCCAGAAAATGGAAGGCACCAATGGGTTGCTGGTACGCCAGGAACTTCAGGCCGACTGTCTGGCAGGTGTCTGGGCTTTCAATGCGCAAAAGCGTTTGAACTGGCTCGAACCCGGTGATATTGAAGAAGCGCTGAACGCGGCCAACGCCATTGGCGACGACCGTTTGCAGCAGCAAAGCCAGGGCCGCGTAGTACCCGATTCGTTCACGCACGGGACCTCCGCTCAACGGGTTCGCTGGTTCAAGACCGGCTTCGCCCAAGGCCAAATCAATCAGTGCGACACGTTCGCAGCAAAGAGCCTCTGATCACATGATAAAACCGCTTCTGGTCCTGTCGTTAAGCGCCCTTCTGAGTTTTGCAGCTCATGCCGAGGATCAGGCGGTCAAATCAATCAGTCCGGATCGACTGACCATCAATGGCGTGCAGGCTACGCTGGGCCTGAGCCAGGAATGGCTTCGGCCCAAGCCGCAGATCGAGCGTGCGGTGATCGTGCTGCATGGCCGCTTGCGCAATGCGCAGACTTATTTGCGCAGCATCGAGCGGGCGGCCAATCAGTCCAAGCAACGCAGCAAAACGCTGTTGATCGCGCCGCAATTCCTCAATGAGAAGGACGTCGTCGCTCACCATCTGGCAGACAACATCCTGCGCTGGCACGGCAACGACTGGATGGCGGGCGACACCGCCGTCGGGCCAAAGCCGGTCAGCTCGTTCATCGTCATCGACCATATCCTGCGCCGCCTCAGCGACAGCAAGTTGTACCCCAACCTGAAGGAAATCGTGATTGCCGGTCACTCCGGCGGCGCACAGGTGGTGCAGCGCTACGTGATGCTTGGCGGCAAGGAAGATGTGCTGCTGCGCAAAGAAGGTATCAAGCTGCGCTATGTGATTGCCAACCCGTCCAGCTACGCCTGGTTCGATGCCGAACGGCCATTGCCGGTAACGGCGGCACAGTGCCCGGGCTTTGATGACTGGAAGTACGGTTTGAAACACATGCCGACCTATGCCGGCAAAGTGAACCCGGCGGAAATCGAGCAGGGTTATGTCAAACGTGACGTTACCTACTTGCTGGGTGAACTCGACACCAACCCCAATCATCCCGCGCTGGACAAGACCTGCGGCGCCGAAGCCCAGGGCGCATACCGCCTGGCGCGCGGCCAGAATTACTTCAACTACTTGACCAAGCGCCACCCGGAAGGCCTGAATCAGCGTTTGATCATCGTGCCCAATGTCGGCCACAACGGCGACGGCATGTTCACCTCGCCTGAAGGCCAGGCTGTATTGTTCAAGCCGCTGTAAATGATCCTGCGTTGGAGCGAGGCTTGCCCGCGAACATAGAATCTCCAACGGTTCTGCACGTACAGCCGATGCATTTGCGTCTACTGGAATGCCGTCTTCCCGGCTAAAGCCGGTCCCACAGTGGGACCGGCTTTAGCCGGGAAGACGTCGGTTCAGACAATACATCTGGCGCCTGGCGGTTGCCCCCAGACATAGAATCTCCAAAAGGGGTGATCAGCCCAACAACCCGCGCAATTCCACGCAATCCTGTGCATGCCAATCGGCGAGTTCCGGCCATGGGTTTTCCGGCAGGTTGACCAGAATCGTCCGGGTTCCGGCAGCGCGGCCGCAGTCCAGATCAAACCGGTAATCGCCGACCATGACCATTTGCGATGGCTCGACCTGCCAGGCGTGCGCCAGATGCAGCAGGCCGGCCGGGTCGGGTTTGTGCGCGGCTTCGTCGCGTCCGAGAATGTCTTCCAGCGCAAAACAATCCGCCAGCCCGATGGCTTCAAGCGTCACATGCGCCAGCTCCCGCGCGTTGCGGGTCAGGATGCCGAGCCGAAAACCACGCCCCGCCAGATCACGCACCAGCTCCACCGCGCCCGGCGCGGCTTGCGAACCCAAGGCCAGTTCGCGCTCGTGCTCCAGCAACCAGGCATGCTTGGCCGCAGCCACATCGGCGGGCAATGCCGCGAGATGACCAAGAATGTCGTGATCCTGCGGGATATCCAGCGCGCGTTTGATCGCCGGAAAATCATGCACCGCGATGGTCAGGGTGCCGTCCATGTCGAACACCCAGTGGTGAATTCCGTTCAGGTTCATGCCCAATCCTTGCGGTGACGAATCAGGCCTTCCTGGCTGACCGAGGCCACTAGCTGACCGGCGCGGTTATAAACGCTGCCTCGGGAAAAACCACGGGAATTGCCCGCCCACGGGCTGTCCATCGCATACAGCAGCCAGTCATCGGCGCGCAGGTCGCCGTGGAACCACAGCGAATGGTCGAGGCTGGCGACTTGCATGTCCTTCTGCCAGACCGTTTTGCCGTGGGGCAGCAGCGACGTGGTCAGCAGGTTGAAGTCTGACGCGTAGGCCATCAGGTATTTATGCAGCGCCGGGATCTCGGGCAGCGTGCCGTCGGCGCGGAACCAGACGTACTTCACCGGCTCCGCAGGCTGCGGATTGTAAGGATCGGACGCCGTCACCGGACGGAATTCGATCGGCTTGGGGCAGAGCATTTTGTCGCGCATCTGCTCCGGAATCAGGTGCGCGCGTTGCTGCAGCAATTCCAGCTCCGAAGGCAGGTTTTCCGGGCCGACCACATCAGGCATCGACGTCTGATGTTCAAAACCCTTTTCGTCGTACTGGAAGGAGGCGCTGCAGGTGAAAATCGGCTGGCCTTTCTGAATGGCCGTGACCCGACGCGTGCTGAAACTGCCGCCATCGCGCACCCGATCCACCTGATAGACCACCGGCAGAGCGGCATCGCCGGGGCGCAGGAAGTAGCCGTGCAGCGAATGCACGTGGCGCTCGTCCTCCACGGTCTGGCTGGCGGCCGACAGCGACTGGCCCAGCACTTGCCCACCGAACAACTGACGAAAGCCAAGGTCCTGGCTGCGGCCGCGAAACAGGTTCTCTTCAATCGGTTCCAGAGTCAGCAGCTCGACCAGATCATCCAATACTTGGCTCATTCATCATTCCTCACGTATAACTTGATCGCCCTTTGCGGCGCGACAAAGTTGAAATGATACAGAAATAAACCAGGCATTCCCGGTCAAGCTTGCAGGGTTTTCAGCCATTGTTGGCGATTGATTCGATACAGCACGTGGGGCCGCAGCGGATGCCCTGGCGCAAGTTTCGGGTGCTCGAAGTTTTCCGCAGGGTCGCTGTGCATGCCGATGGCCTGCATGACTTTCTGCGACGGCTGGTTGCTGACGGCGGTAAACGACACGATCTGCTCCAGCCCCAGACGCTCGAACCCGCACCCCAGAGCGGTCCAGGCCGCTTCACTGGCGTAACCGAAACCCCAATGCTCGCGAGCCAGGCGCCAGCCGATCTCCACCGCCGGGGTGAAATCCGCATCGAAACTCACCACGTGCAACCCGGTAAAGCCGATGAACTGGCCACTGTCCTTGCGTTCCAGTGCCCAAAGTCCGAAACCCAGCTCCGCAAAATGCCCACGCACGCGTCCGATCAACGCCGCGCTTTCCAGGCGAGTCAGCGGCGCTGGAAAGTAGCGCATGACCTGCGGATCGGCGCACATCGCAGCAAATGCCGGCAAATCGTCATCTCGCCACTGGCGCATCAACAAACGTGCGCTCTCCAGCTTGAGTATCGGCTCCATCGCTTGCTCCTTTACAGCCTGTCTGAACCGTCGGGGGATAAGTCGGCCAGTGTCGCGCTCGGTTGACCCGCAAAGCTGGGCGGATACGAGCAATGCTGGCACTATCCGGCTTCGACCTCTCAACGGACGCAAAATGTCCCTGCCGCTCATCTATCACGAGGATTACAGCCCGGACTTCCCGGCTGACCATCGCTTCCCCATGGACAAGTTCCGTCTGTTGCGCGACCACTTGGTCGACAGCGGCCTCACGACTGAGGCGCAGTTACTGCGTCCGCAATTGTGTCCGAACGATATTCTGGCCCTCGCCCATGACCCTTCGTACATTCGCCGCTATATGGAAGGTGATCTGTCTCGGGAAGATCAGCGCCGCCTCGGCCTACCGTGGAGCGAAGCCCTCGCCCGCCGTACTGTACGCGCGGTCGGCGGCTCGCTGCTGACCGCCGAAAAGGCCCTCGAACACGGCCTCGCCTGTCATCTGGCGGGCGGCACCCATCACGCGCACTACGATTATCCCGCCGGATTCTGCATTTTTAATGACCTGGCGGTGATCAGCCAATACCTCTTGCAAAGCGCCCGCGTGAGCAAGGTGCTGATTTTCGATTGCGACGTGCATCAGGGCGACGGCACAGCGCGGATTCTCGCCGACACCGAAGACGCCATCACCGTATCGCTGCATTGCGAAAAGAACTTCCCGGCCCGCAAGGCCCGCAGCGACTGGGATATTCCGCTGGCCATGGGCATGGGCGATGAGGAATACCTGACCGTCGTCGATGATGTGCTCAACTATCTGCTGCCGTTCTATAAGCCGGATCTGGTGTTGTATGACGCGGGTGTCGATGTCCATCAGGACGACGCCCTCGGCTACCTGAAACTGACCGACGCTGGAGTAGCCGCGCGGGACGAAGCCGTGTTGCGCCACTGCCTGCGCCGGGATATCCCGGTGATGGGCGTGATCGGCGGCGGCTACAGCAAGGATCGCCAGGCCCTGGCGCGGCGACACGGGATTTTGCATCACAGCGCGCAGAAGGTCTGGGTTTCGGAGGGGTTGTGATTCGATCTTGTGGGAGATTCTATGTCTGGGGGCAACTGCCAGGCGCCGCAGAAAGTATTGTCTGAACCGACGCCTTCCCGGCTAAAGCCGGTCCCACTGGATCGAGCTGATTTTGTGGGACCGGCTTTAGCCGGGAAGACGGCATCCCAGTAGACGCCAATGCATCGGCTGTACATCCTATCGCGAATGTTGTGTAGATCCGTTGGAGCGAGGCTTGCCCGCGAACATAGAATCTCCAACAGAATCAGGCGCCACCGCAACACTGAGGCTGAAGTAGAATGCCCCACTCATTTGCAATAATAGATGCCAAATCCGCCATGACCAGCCCCGCCGCCACATCCCAACCCTCAGTCGCCATCATCGGTGGCGGCCCTGCTGGCTTGATGGCCGCCGAGGTGTTGAGTCAGGCGGGGATCAAAGTCGACCTGTACGACGCCATGCCTTCGGTGGGCCGCAAGTTTTTGCTGGCCGGGGTCGGCGGCATGAACATCACTCACTCGGAACCTTACCCGGCGTTTCTGTCGCGCTACGCGGAACGCGCGCCGCAAATCGCGCCGATGCTGCGCAGCTTCGGTGCGGACCAGCTGTGCGAGTGGATTCACGGGTTGGGCATCGAGACGTTTGTCGGCAGCACCGGCCGGGTTTTCCCCGCTGACATGAAAGCCGCGCCCTTGCTGCGCGCCTGGCTCAAGCGTTTGCGCGAGGCTGGCGTGACGATTCATACCCGGCATCGCTGGCTGGGCTGGGATGCGCAAGGTCATTTGCGTGTCGCCAATGCTGACGGCGAAACAGCGATCAACCCAGATGCCGTGCTGCTGGCGCTGGGCGGCGCGAGCTGGGCACGCCTGGGTTCCGACGGCGCGTGGCTGCCGTGGCTGGAACAACGCGGAGTTACCGTCGCGCCTCTGCAAGCGGCCAATTGCGGCTTCGAAACAAGCAGCTGGAGCGAGTTGCTGCGCAGCAAATTCGCTGGCGCACCACTGAAGAACATCGCCATGGGCCTGCCCGGTCAGGCCGCGCGCCTGGGCGAATGTGTGCTCACCGAAACCGGCGTTGAAGGCAGCCTGGTCTACGCGCTGTCCGCGCAGATTCGCGAGCTGATCAATCAGCGCGGGTCAGCCACGGTTTATATCGACTTGCTGCCTGGCAAAACCGCATCGACCATCGAAAAACTTCTCGCCAAACCGCGTGGCTCGCGCTCGATGTCCAAGCATCTGCACAGTCAGTTGGGGATTGATGGGGTCAAGGCGGCATTGCTGCGGGAACTGGCCTCGAAAGAAACATTCGATAATCCCGCTCAGCTGAGCAAGGCATTCAAAGCCCTGCCACTCAAGCTGGTCAAGCCGCGACCGCTGGACGAAGCCATCAGCACCGCAGGCGGCGTGACCTTCGAAGCCCTGGACGAGCGCCTGATGCTCAAGCCATTGTCAGGAGTGTTCTGCGCCGGCGAGATGCTCGACTGGGAAGCCCCCACCGGCGGCTATCTGCTGACCGTCTGTTTCGCCAGCGGCCGCGCGGCGGGGTTGGGGATGGTGGAGTGGTTGGCAGATAAATGACGTAAAACCCGTAGGACCGGCTAATAGCCGGTCCTACGGGATAAAGCCGAGGCCTCGATCAAGGCTTCTTCTTGCGCGGCCCGGTGTTGAATACGGGCACTTTACGCACCGGCTTGACCGCCACCGGATCGGGCGCCGTGTCGCCGCTGTCGACCCATTTGCCCAGGTTGCGTTTGCCGCCACCGGAGATTTTCGGTTTTTTCGGCTTCTTGGGTTTCTTCAGAATCTGCCCGGTGGAATCGGTCGTCGGCACCCGATGCTCAGGCGTGAAGTCCGGTTCTTCTTCGCGACGCAAGGTCTGCCGCGTCAGGGTTTCGATAGCCGACAGCAGCTCGACTTCATCGGCGCAGACCATTGAAATCGCTTCGCCAGTCAGGCCAGCACGGCCGGTGCGACCGATGCGGTGGATGTAATCCTCGGCCACGATAGGCAGGTCGAAGTTGACCACTGTCGGCAGATCGTCGATATCCAGACCGCGCGCTGCAACGTCAGTCGCCACCAGAATCTGCACTTCGCTGGCCTTGAAGCGATCCAGCGCCCGCTGCCGGGTAGCTTGTGGCTTGTCGCCATGAATGCCGTCGGCGTTAAAGCCCAGACCTTGCAGACGCTCCACCAGTTGATCGACGCCGACGCGCGTCTTGGCGAATACCAGCACCTGGGACCAGCGCAGTTTTTTCAGCAGATGGATGAACAGTTCCGGTTTGCGCTTTTTGTCGACAGTCACCACCCATTGCTTGACCGAACTGGCGGCCACGTTGCGCGGGCTGACTTCAATCGTCAGTGGATCGTCGAGCATTTGCTCTGCCAACTGGCGGATCGCGTCGGAAAACGTCGCCGAGAACAGCAATGTCTGGCGGCGCTTGGGCAGCGCGGCATAGATGCTGCGCAGCTCTTCCGAGAAGCCCAGATCCAGCATGCGGTCGGCTTCGTCGAGGATCAGGGTTTGCAGCTGCGAGAACTTCAGTGCGTTCTGGCGATGCAGATCCAGCAGACGACCCGGCGTGGCGACGAGAACGTCCACGCCTTTGCGCAGCTTCATCATCTGCGGGTTGATGCTCACGCCACCGTAGACCGCGTAGGTGCTCAGCGGCAGGTGTTCAGCGTATTGACGGATGCTCTCGTGAACCTGTTCGGCCAGCTCGCGGGTCGGCACCAGAACCAGGGCGCGGATCGAGTTGGCGGCGACTTTCGGGCCTTCCAGGGTCAATCGTTGCAGCAGCGGCAAGGCAAAACCGGCGGTCTTGCCGGTGCCGGTCTGGGCAGCGGCCATCAAGTCACGCCCGGCCAGAACCGGAGGGATCGCCTGGGTCTGCACCGGCGTCGGCGTCTGGTAACCGAGCGCTTCAAGGGCGCGCAGCAGGGGTTCGATCAGGCCAAGAGTGGCAAATGTCATCGGTAATACCATAGGGAAATTCAACGCAAGACGCGGAGTTTACCCTGTCCTCACCGATCCGGCCTGTTCCGGCTGCGGCTTTCGCCATTGCGGCAGGCCAATCAGCACCACGGCGCTGATAATCACCGCCATCGCCAGGCATTCTTCCGGGCCAATGGTCTCGCCGGCAAACAGGATACCCAGCAACACTGCGACCGCCGGATTGACGTAGGCGTAACTGGTGGCAGCGGCGGGCCGGACGTTTTTCAGCAGGTACATATAGGCACTGAACGCGACGATCGAACCGAACACAATCAGGTACACCAGAGCGCCCCAACCCGCTGCGCTGGGCATATGGTCCAGATGCTCGCCGCTGATGGCGCTGGCGATCAGCAACATGACGCCGGCGGTGATCATCTCGGCGCCGCTGGCCATCGGGCCTTCGGGCAATGGCAGATGCTTGCTCCACACCGAGCCGAACGCCCAGGCCGCGGCGGCGAAAATCACCAGTGCCGCGCCGTAGGGACTGGCTTGCAGGTTCGAACCCAGATTCAGCAGCCCAATGCCGATCAGCCCCAGAATGATTCCTGCCCACTCAAGCCGCGTGGTGCGATTGCCCCAGAACAGGCCGAACAGCAGAGTAAACAGCGGCATGGTCGCAATCGCCAGCGCGGCAATGCCCGACGCGATGCCCGCATGTTCCGCCAGCGTCACCCCGCCGTTACCGCACGCCAGCAGCAAAAAGCCGATGGCAGCCGATGCCTTCCATTGCGCAAAAGTCGGAGCCGGTGCGCCACGAAAACGCAGGAAGCCATACAGCAGGCAACCGGCGATCAGGAAACGAATGCCGGCCATCATCAGCGGCGGCCAGGATTCGACGCCAATGCGGATCACCAGATAGGTCGATCCCCACACCAGATACAAAGCCACGAAGGCACCAATCAGCAGCAACGGAAAACGACGGGAACTCGGCATATCAGGCTCGAAAGTTAATTATTATTCGCCAGCTCTTTGGAAAGGCTGATCTGAAAAGCAAACACTAAACCTTTTTAAACGAGCTGACCTTCGAGGAAAACCCGTTTCTTGCTCACCTACTTCAACAACACGGATCAGAAACCGCGTTGACGCTTGAGGGCTTCGCTGATTTTGGCGGCGGGGACTTTCTGCAAAGTGCAGAGCAACTGATGGGAAATCCCGGCGATGCCATGGGTGTGGCGCAATTCGTTGGTGAGGTGCGCCGTGAGGTTGGCGGCCATTTCGGCGTCGGCCATGGCTCGGTGAGCCTTGCCGGTATTGGGTAAACGCGCGTAGCTGGTCAGGGTGCCAAGCTTGTGGTTCGGCGCGCCGGGCATCAGGCGGCGGGCCAGCAGCATTGAGCAGGCGAAGCTTTGTTCGCGGTTGCGCTGGATGCGCGACAGCTCGTAATCCCAGAACTTCTGGTCGAAGGAGGCGTTGTGCGCCACCAGCGGAATTACGCCGACAAAATCCGCCACATCGTTCATGACGCGCTCGGCGCTAGGCGCTGTACGAATCATGCTGTTGCTGATGCCGGTCAGCGACTCGATGAAGGAAGGAATGCGCACGCCAGCGTTCATCAGGCTCTGATAGCGCTCGACGATTCGCCCCTGCTCCATGATCACCACAGCGATTTCCGTCGCCCGGCAGCCGTGGCCTGGGGAAATGCCGGTGGTTTCAAAGTCGATGACTGCGATGCGTTCCAACACTTGCCTGAATCCTTTGAAAAATGAACATACTCAGTTGCGCAGCAGCAGCGAACCTTCGATCGGTACATAGCGCGTGGCGGCACGGATCAACGAGTTGGCGGTCAAGCCGGGTACGCCGTAAGCGACAGCCTCGACGCCATGCTTGTTGATGATGTGTTCGAGCAGCAAATCGAAATCGCCATCACCGGAAGCAAGCACCACTTCGTCGACTTGCGAGGCGATGTCCATGATATCGATGGTGATGCCCACATCCCAGTCGCCCTTGGCCGAACCGTCGCTGCGCTGGATGTACGGCTTGAGTTTGACGGTAAAACCGAGGTTGCGCAGGATCTGCTGGAATTGCTGCTGTTTGCTGTCGCCCCGGTCGATGGCATAGGCGTAAGCCTGCACGATCTCGCCGTGCTGGCTGATATCAGCCCACAACGCCGCGTAACTGAAATGGCAGCCATGCGCCTGACGAACGGTGTAATAGAGGTTCTGTACATCGGCGAACACTGCAATTTTTTTCACCGGAAATCCTCATGACGCCGATCCAGAAGTGGATCGGCGCCCAGTATGCCAGCTTCCCGCCATCCGTAGGACCGGCTTTAGCCGGGAGGGCACCAATCAGACAAACGAATCATCATCGCCAAACATGTCATCGCCACCGCCATCGTCGTAGCCATTGTCGGCGTAGCTGTCCTGATTGCCGTTGACGTCGTTGTCGCTGACGCGCTGTTCGTCGTTGCCCCAGTTGTTGCCGCTGTCGCTATTGCCGTGATCGGCGACCTGGGCAGGTTCTTCCTTGATCACTTCCACCACTTCCTGCGGCTGTTCGTGATGACCGAACATGCTGCTGATGCCTTGGGCCAGCATCACGCCGCCCGCCACACCGGCCGCGGTTTTCAAGGCGCCGCCGAGAAAACCGCTGCCCATCGGTGCTGCCGGTGCCTGCTGTTGCGGCGCGGCATAGTTGCCTTGCTGAGGATTGCCTTGTTGCGGATTACCTTGCTGGAAATTGGCAGGCGGCGGGCTGGCCGGCCCATCGCGCCAGCCGCCCGAAGACGACGGATTGCTCGGCCGCGCCTGCTGTTGCGGCTGGGAGTTGCCACCACCGAAGATGCTCGACAGGAAACCGCCGCCGCTCGGGGCCGGTGCCGCTGACGACTGCGCCTTGGCCTGCTGCAATTCGGCCTGAAGCTGCTGGATCTGCTCGTCGCGCTGCTTGATCTGCAGGTTCAATTGATTGACTGCCGCTTCCTGCACCAGAATTGCCTGCGCCATGTAATAAGGGGCTGCCGGCTGCTGGGTGAGATGCTCCTTGATCCTGGCTTCGGCCTGCGCATCGCGTGGGGCTGAAGCGGTTTCGGCACTTTTCAATTTCGAGAAAAGGCCATCGATCAGGGTTTGCTCTTCGCTGTTCATGGCGACCTCGTTAGATTGCCGTTAAATATCGTCGCCTGACCAAATGGCCAGACGTACGCAAGGTAATGGGGCTGATCCGATGCGTTTCAATGGCTGTGCGTAAATGTTAAGAATGCCGCGCAGCGCTCTGGCTCGCGCTTGGTTCGCTGGGGTGCATGGGCTAAAGTGACCACCTGCTTTTTCTCTGCGACCCGATTCCATGAACCCGCTGATCGTTCTGCAAGACTCGCTGTATTTTTTCCGGCGCAACCTAGCGAGCATTCTGCTGCTCTGTCTGCCGCTGGTGGTACTCGAAGCCTTGGCCAAGCAGGCGCTGGGCAATGCGCTGGCGGCGGAAGCTTCACCGGCTTACGAACTGCTGGTCGGCCTGTTGTTTTATCCGCTGTACACTGGCGCGCTGATTCTGTTTCTTGACGCCCGCAGCCGTGGCGAAGAACCCCACAAACGCGACCTGCTGGCCATGGCCCTGCGCCTGTGGCCAACCTTTGCCGTGTTGTCGGCGTTGAGCACGTTGCTGATCATGTTCGGCCTGTCGATGTTCATCATTCCCGGCGTGTACATCATGGTCAAACTGGCATTTTCCGAGTATCTGCTGGTATTGCGCGGACTGACGCCGCTGGCCGCGATGCGCGAAAGCCTGCTGCTGACCAAAGGCCAGTTCGTGCGCATCCTGGCCTGCGTACTGTGCGTCTATCTGCCGCTTTCGGTGCTGGAAGGCATCGGCATGTTCCTGCTGCCGGAACCTCAAAGCGCGCCGGTTTCGCTGGCTATCGACAGCATCAGCAGCTTTCTGCAGTTATTTACCAGCGTGGTAATGTTCCGCCTGTTCATGTTGGTCAGCGAACCAGGACAACCGGCGTGAAAGCCCGCATCCTCGCCATTATCGTGCTGTTGACCGGCCTGTTTATCGGCTTTGTCTACAGCGTGACCTGGCGCCCCGCCGCCCACGAGCACCTGCCCGTAACCTGCAACCCGAAACTGCAAGCGCCCACGCTGGTGCCGGGGCAAGCCTTGAAGGTCATGACCTGGAACATCCAGTATCTGGCGGGCAAACGTTATGTGTTCTGGTATGACCTGGACGATGGCAGCGGCGCGGATGAACGGCCTACGCCCGAGGACCTGGCCTACAACCTCGATGAAGTCGCACGGGTCATTCGTGACGAACAGCCGGATATTGTCCTGCTGCAGGAAGTCAGCGACGGCGCCAAGAACACCGACTACGCCGACCAGCTCGCGTTGCTTCAGGAGCGGGTCACTGATTTGTATCCATGCAGCGCCCAAGCGTTTGACTGGAAAGCTGACTTTGTCCCGCTGCCACACATCTTCGGCAGCGTCGGCACTAAGCTGGCGACGCTGAGCCGCTATCACATCGACCGCGCCGAGCGCATCCAGCTGCCCATTCAGGATAGCAACCTGCTGGCGCGCCAATTTCAGCCCAAGCGTGCATTACTGGTCAGTTACCTGCCGTTGCGTGACGGTGGCCAGATGGCGGTGATCAACACTCAACTGGATCGCTTCGCTCAGGGTAGCGACACGCAAGATCGCCAGATGCTGGCCACCAGTCAGCTGCTGGACAAGTTCGAAAGCAGCGGTACACCGTGGTTGATCGGCGGGGACTTCAACCTGTTGCCGCTCGGTCAATACCGGCGTCTGCCACCCGAACAGCGCAGCCGCTACCAAGCGGACAGTCAGCTGCAGGTGCTGTGGGACAAGTACCCAATGATCCCGGACAACACCGAAGTCAGCGGCATTGATCGCAACAACTGGCTGACCCACTTCCCCAACGACCCACGAATCAGCGGCCCGGACCGGACTGTGGATTACCTGTTCTACAGCCCGCACCTCAAACGTGTGAATGCCCGGGTCCGGCGGGAAGACACGCTGTTGATCTCCGATCACTTGCCGGTGATTGGGCGGTTTTTGTTGCCCGTGGTGCAGTGAGCGCCTGCATCAAGGACGCGAAGCCACTTCATCCAGATGCTGCAGCAAGTCCAGTGGATCTTCATAGACTCTCAGCGCGCCCGCCCTTTCCAGCTCGCTGATGTCATAGCCACCCGATAACAAGCCAATACCGGTTGCCTTGCAGCGCCTTGCGGCAAGCATGTCCCAGATTGCATCACCAATGACCAGGCATTGCTCAATGGGCACAGCCAGCTTGCGCGCTCCAGCCAGAAACAGGTCTGGATCGGGTTTGCCGTAATCAACGTCATCCCGGGTGATGAGATTGATGTCTTTGATATCCAGCCCCAGCGCCTTGAGATTAATCTTCGCCGTAGACATGGCGCCACTGGTCGCGATACACCATTTGAGTTTTTCCTTGTCCAGCGTCTCCAGAAGCTCAACTGCCCCCGGCAGCGCAATGATCTGATTCTGTAGTTCTTCGTAGTGCTCGGCATGTTTGGCGCTCAGCCTTTCGGCTTGCTCTTCGCCAATCTCCAGCCCGGTTTCCCGCGACAAGGTCTTGAGCATCAGCCCGCCGCTCATGCCGATCTTGCGGTGAATTCGCCACATGGCCAGGGGGATTTTCTCGGCATCCAGAGCCAGTTTCCAGGCTGCGACGTTTTGATAGACGCTGTCGGTCAACGTGCCGTCCAGGTCGAATATGAATGACGTTTGCGGTCGCATAAGTATTACTCCTCAACATTGCTCTTTTTTTCGAAACCACACCCGGCCAGGCGTTCCGTCTTTCGCTCGGCGATGGTGGTCAGCGGCGGCAATGTGAGGATGCGTTCACGACTTCCTTGGTTTGATCCGCGCCGTTGGTTCGGCAATCAATGGATCGTCGGGCCAGTAATGTTTCGGGTAGCGGCCTTTCAGGTCCTTTTTCACTTCGGCATAGGTGCTGCGCCAGAAGTTGGCCAGGTCCTGCGTGACCTGCACCGGGCGGCGGGCCGGTGACAGCAGGTGCAGCTTGACGATCTGCCGACCGTTGGCGATGCGTGGCGTGTCGGCCAGGCCGAACAATTCTTGCAGGCGCACCGCGAGAATCGGCGGATGTTCGCTGTAGTCCAGGCGCACCGACGAACCGGACGGCACACTCAGATGATGCGGCGCCAGCTCATCAAGACGCTGGGGCAGCGGCCACGGCAGCAGGTTATGCAGGATCGACGACAAGTCCAGATTGCTGAAATGACTGAGTCGTTGCACCTTGCCCAGATACGGCAGCAGCCAGTTTTCGAGTTTTTCCAGCAAGCCTGCGTTGCTCACATCCGGCCATTCGCTGGCGTCCTGACGTTGCAGATCCAGTTGCCGCAGCAGCCCGACCCGCGCCTGCCATTGGCGCAGTTCCGGAGTCCACGGCAGCAATTCGAGGCCTTTGCGCCGCACCAGAGCCAGCAACGCCTGACCTTTGGCGGACTCATCCAGACCGGTCAATGGCTCGCGACTGAGGATCAGCTCGCCGACCTTGCGCTGTCGCTCGGCGCGGAACACGCCTTCGCGTTCGTCCCAGTCCAGCTGATCGAGCGCCACGACCTGTTCGGCCAATACCGAATCAAACAACGCCGGATCGAACTCGGCGGCCAGGTAAATGCGCTCTTCACGCTGCCCCTGCCGACTGCCCAGATCGGCAACCACCAGCCAAGGCTGCTTCATCAAGGCATCGGCTTCGGCAAACAGCGCTGCCCGGCCATTAGCCAGTCGATATTCGGCGCCGCCGGCCCGACGCTGCTGCGCCACCCGGTCGGGATAAGCCAAGGCCAATAACGCACCTAACCAGCGCGAATGCTCGGGATCACTGACCGGCTCAGTCGCAGCACCGCGCAAATAGCCGCGATATTGCCGGGCCAGTTGCCTGGCGCGCTGCACGCCGCCCTGCGTCCCACGCGCCCGCTCGCTACCGGACAGCAGATGCAGACGGCTGTGCAAATCCGCACCCGCACCGCGCAGAATGTCGCGCTCGCCCAATAACGCCGCCACGTCGCAGGCCAGCGCGCCAAGGCCCAACGCTTGACCGCGCAACAGCAAATGGGCAATGCGTGGATGCGCAGGCAGTTCAGCCATCGCTTGTCCGTGAGGCGTGAGCTTGCGCTCCTCGCCGGGCTTGACGGTCAGCGCACCGAGGCGACCGAGCAAATCCTGCGCCTGGGCAAACGCCGCTGCCGGAGGAATATCGAGCCAGACCAGCTGCGGCGGCGTCACGCCCCAACGAGCCAGTTGCAGCGCCAGGCCGGCCAGATCCGCCTGGAGAATTTCCGCCGTGCCGTAGGCCGCCAGCTGTTCATGCTGGGCTTCGGACCACAAGCGATAACACACACCGGGTTCAAGACGCCCCGCGCGGCCGGCGCGTTGCGTGGCGCTGGCGCGGGAAATCCGCTGAGTGTCGAGGCGGGTCATGCCGCTGCCGGGATCGAAACGCGGCACCCGCGCCAATCCGGCATCAATCACCACTCGCACGCCGTCGATGGTCAGGCTGGTTTCCGCGATATTGGTCGCCAGCACCACTTTGCGGATGCCTTTGGGCGCAGGTTCGATTGCCGCGCGCTGGGCATTGAGGTCCAGCTCGCCATGCAGTGGGCAGAGCAAAATATCGGCCCGCGTGCCCAATGCCTCAGCCAGTTGTTGATTGACTCGGCGAATCTCGGCCTGACCCGGCAGGAACACCAGCAGGCTGCCGGTTTCGTCGTTGATGGCATCGAGCACGGTTTGTACGACGCGCGGCTCGATGAATTCCCCAGACTGAAATGGTCGACTCCAGCGCATCTGCACCGGAAACATGCGCCCGTCGCTGCGCACCACCGGGGCGTCGTCGAGCAGGCTGGACAGCCGCTCGCCTTCCAGCGTGGCCGACATCAACAGGATCTTCAGCGGCTGATCGTCGCGAAACAGTTCACGGCCGTTGAGGCTCAGGGCCAGGGCCAGATCCGCATCAAGGCTGCGTTCGTGGAATTCATCGAAGATCAGCAAACCAACGCCTTCCAGCGCCGGATCGTCCTGCAAGCGTCGGGTCAGAATGCCTTCGGTGACGACTTCGATACGCGTCCTGGGACCGACCCGGCTTTCCAGGCGGATGCGATAGCCGACGGTTTCGCCGACCTTTTCGCCCAGCTCACTGGCCAGACGCTCAGCCGCCGCCCGCGCCGCCAGCCGCCTGGGTTCGAGCATGAGAATGGTTTGCCCGGCGAGCCAGGTTTCTTCCAGCAGCGCCAAGGGCACCCGCGTGGTTTTACCGGCGCCGGGCGGCGCTTCGAGCACGGCTTCATGGCGTGCGGCCAAGGCCTGGCGCAGATCAGGTAAAACGGCATCGATGGGCAAGGAAATCATGGCAGCTCCAGAACAGGCGGCTGATTATACGTGCATTCGCAACAGCAAATTCCCGTTGGAGATTCTATGTCTGGGGGGCAACCGCCAGGCGCCGCAGAAGTATTGTCTGAACCGACGCCTTCCCGGCTAAAGCCGGTCCCACTAGATCGTACGACCTGTCGCGAATGTTGCGTCGATCCGTTGGAGCGAGGCTTGCCCGCGAACATAGAATCTCCAACAGATTTCAGAACCCCAAGATGAAGCAATAGTCATAGCCCTGTTGTCTTTGCCTTGTATAGTTGCCACTTCACTTCATGGAGATTGTCATGCGCATTCCTTCTCGTTTCATCGGCGGCGTTATGGTCGCGACGCTGCTTACTCAACTCACTGCGTGTGGCAGCATTTTCTATCCTGATCGGCGCGGTCAGATCGATGGCAAGATTGATCCGGCAATTGCCGTACTCGATGCTGTCGGCCTGCTGTTCTACGTCATTCCCGGCTTGATCGCCTTCGCGGTGGACTTCGCCAGCGGCGCGATTTACTACGCCCCAGGCGAGCACGCGCAGATTGACCCGCAGAAGCTGCAACCGGCGATCAACGCTGACGGCAGCGTCGACAACCTCAAGCTACAGGCCATCATTGAAACCGAGCTGGGCCGCACCTTGCCATTGAACGACCCACGCCTGATCCAGCATCGCGGCAGCGTGCAGCAGTTGGCAACGCTGGGTCTGGTGCCTTCGGCCTGAATGTGATTTTGAAGGAAGCACCATGAGCACCAGCGTCGAACATGCCCGCCTGATGCGGCTGGCAACCCGTGCCTCGCTGGCCGTTGCCAGCATCCTGATTATTGCCAAGGCGGTTGCCTGGTGGCTCAGTGGTTCGGTTAGCCTGTTGGCCGGGCTGACCGACTCGCTGCTCGATGGCGCGGCTTCGTTCCTGAATCTGCTCGCGGTGCATTACGCCCTGCGTCCGGCCGATGACGATCACCGTTACGGTCACGGCAAGGCCGAGGCGCTGTCGGGCATGGCCCAGGCGTTGTTCATTGCCGTCAGTGCCTGCCTGATTGCCTATCAGGCCATTGATCGCATTCAGCATCCGCAGGAACTCGGCGCGCCGGGGCTTGGCATCGTCGTGATGCTGCTGTCGTTTGCCTTGACGGTGGCGCTGTTGATCCTGCAACACAAAGTCATCAAGGAAACCGGTTCAGCGGCGATTCGCGCTGACTCGCTGCACTACCGTTCCGACTTGCTGCTGAACTTGAGCATCCTCGTCGCGCTAGTGCTGGCGTGGTATGGCTGGGCGCAGCTGGATGCGTATTTCGGCCTGGGGATTGCGGTGTACATTCTCTGGAGCGCCTTCCAGATCGCGCGGGAAACCGTGGCGGTATTGATGGACGAGGAATTGCCGGTGGATGTCAGCGCGCACATGCTCGAACTGGCCTGTGCCGTGCCGGGTGTACTGGGCGCTCACGATTTGCGCACACGGATTTCCGGCAACCACTGGTTCGTGCAGCTGCATCTGGAATTGCCGGGAAGTTTGAGCCTGTCAGCGGCGCATACGATTTCCGATCAGGCCGCCGACGCTATTCACAAGGAATACCCGAAGGCCGAAGTGCTGGTGCACGCCGACCCGCAGGAAGTCGTGCAGCCAGCATCCCGTCTGATCAGTTGATGGCGTAGCCGCGATCCATCAGGCACGCCACCATCGAGCGGCGATACACCTGAATCATCGCCGGTGCTGGCTGATAACCCGGATTCGCCGGGTCGAAGCTGCTTTGCTCCACCGACCAGCGATAGCAATCGTAACGGTCCTGTTCGATCTGCTCGGGGCTCTGGCCATTGGCCGGATACGCAACCGGATCGTAAGGGCTGCCCTGGCCAATCGGCTGCGCAATCGGTTGAGCATAACCGCCCGATTGAACCGGCTGCGGCGGCGTGGTCACGATGTATTCCTGAGTGTCGTTCTGATACATGTAGTAAGTGCCAGCCGCCAGGAAAAACAGCGAGCTGCCGATCACCACTTCCTGGGAATACGACGGCAGGCTGCGCACGCGAGCGCCGTAAGGCGGTGTCACCACCACGTAGCGCGGGCCGTCCGGACGATACCAGTAGCCGCCCGAATAGTAATAATCCTGGCCGCGATACGGCACACGCGAGTAATCCGAAGGCACGCGATCAATCACGTGACCGGGGCGATATTGCGGGCCTGGGCCCCAGCCATTGCCGTGGCCATCAGGTCGACCGTCCCAATGATCATTGGGACGGTAATTGCCACCCGCCTGACGATTGCGGTTGTTGCCGTTGTCGTTGTAATAGCCCTGGCGCGGTTGCTGGGTCTGGCGTGATTCGCCAGGACCGCTCTGGATCGGCAGGTTGTTCTGGCGCTGCTGCAACTGCTGGCGCTCAACCTGGCGCTGTTGATTCTGCTGTTCCTGAATCTGCCGCTGCTGGTTTTGCTGTTGCTGGTTTTGCAGGCGCTGGTTCTGCTGCTCTTGCTGACGCTGCTGGACCTGTTGCTGCTGAATTTGTTGCTGCTGCTGGCGCTCGACCTGACGCTGCTGACCCTGCTGCTGTTGAATCTGCTGTTGCTGCTGGCGCTCGACCTGACGTTGCTGGCCCTGCTGCTGTTGAATCTGTTGTTGCTGTTGTTGACGCTGCTGCTGGTATTGCTGGCCGGCGTTATTCTGCTCGCGTTCCTGCCCGCCGCCATTGTCGGAGTTGCCGCGGTTCTGCTCACGCGGACCCTGGCCTTGATCCTCAGCCAATACCTGAGCGCTGATGCTCAGACACAACAGGCTTACACCTGCCAACTGCCAGATGCCTGATTTCATGTTTTCCTCACTGGGACACGGATGTACGCGGTTGTACATGAATAAGACTGCGATATAGACGCGTCGTTCGGCGCACTCTATCAGTACGCCATCACTGTCGGACATAATCCGGGCACAAAGAAAAAGGGGACCTCGCGGCCCCCCTTGAAAGTTTCGTCCTGGCTCAACGCTTGTGGCGTCGGCTCACCTCATGCCGTCTTCTGGACAGTATGTAGCCCGGGGGCCTTGCCAACCCTTTGGGGCTGGAGGCCGCAGCTGGCCTGATTTGGCGAGCCGCGCTGGACGCTATGTCCGGGCAGTGATTCTGGTTAAAAGAATAGGCCTGAGGCACCAGCAGAGGATTGCTAAAATTGCTCAATAAAACATAACTTGCGCAATTTTTAACTTCAGACAGATAATTAAGCGCAATTTAACCTAGAAAGGTGATCTTAGTGAGCAAGCTTGACAGGTACGACTTGAGTATTTTGGCTGAATTGCAGCGCGACGCGCGCATCTCCAATCAAGAGCTGGCTGAACGCATCGGCCTGTCGCCTTCGCCTTGCTCGCGCCGGGTCAAGCAGCTTGAAGATGATGGCTATATCGTCCGTCAGGTCGCCTTGCTGGACCGCAAGAAGCTGGGATTGAACCTGACCGCTTACGTCTTGATCGGCATGGATCGACATACGCCCGAGCGATTCGAGAACTTCGAGATGCACATTCGCAACCTGCCCCAGGTGCTTGAATGCAGCCTGGTAACGGGAATGGATGCCGATTATCAGCTCAAAGTCGTGGTGTCGGACATGGACCACTACCAGAAACTGCTGCTGGGTCACCTTACGCGCATTGAAGGCGTGACCAGCGTGCGGTCGAGCTTCGTGCTCAATCAGGTCCTGGCCAGTACCGAATTGCCGTTGATCCACCTGCGCAGCTGATCGGGCGCGCCATCGGGCCGCATAGGAGGGATCCTGCCGTTCCCGTATACTCGCCGCCCACTGTTTTGTGCTGGAGATGAATGATGGATCCTGCGGTTTTCGAAGAATGGATGATGACGATTCTGGTCACCATCCTGATCGGCTTCATGGGCTTCATCGTCTGGGACCTGGCGAAGAAATCCAAGGCCGGCAGATTCGGCACCTTCATCCTGTTCTTCGTGCTCGGCCTCGGGATCATGGCGTTCGTGATCAAGACCGTGGTGATTGCGTATATAGAAAGCTGAATGCCCGCCTCGCTTTTTGGGCAGGATTTGAAGCCACCCATTGCTCCATGTGGCAGCACAGTCCATGGTTAACCCATTTCCCTGTGGGAGAGGACTTGTCCTCGATGGCTGTCATTTCAGCGCTGCATGTGGGTCAGGCGGATCAGGGTCGTCTGGGCTGGCTATCGAGGACAAGTCCTCTCCCACAAAAGCGCTTTTGCCAGACTGCCAGGCATTGCGACTATAGAATCTCCAACGGTCTCACAGTTTTGCCGGCACTTCCCGCCATTGCCCCTGATCCAGCCCTTCCAGCGTCCAGTCGCCAATCCGAACCCGCACCAGACGCAACGTCGGCAAGCCGACGGCGGCGGTCATGCGCCGGACCTGGCGGTTGCGGCCCTCCTTGATGACCAGTTCCAGCCAGCTGGTCGGTATGCTTTTACGAAAGCGCACCGGCGGATTGCGTGGCCAGAGTTCAGGTTCGTCCAGCTGACGTGCTTGCGCGGGCAACGTCGGGCCGTCGTTGAGTTGCACGCCGTCGCGCAATTGCTGCAACTGTTCAGCGCTTGGCTCGCCTTCGACCTGCACCCAGTAGGTTTTCGCCAGTTTGTGTTTCGGATCGGCGATACGCGCTTGTAGCTGACCGTCATTGGTCAGCAGCAACAATCCTTCGCTGTCCCGGTCCAGCCGTCCGGCCGGGTAAATACCGGGGATCTCGATGAAATCCTTGAGCGTCGCCCGCCCTTCCCCATCACTGAACTGCGTCAGCACGTCGAAGGGTTTGTTGAACAGAATCAGCTTCGGTTCGGCGGGCGGGGCTTTGGCGATACGACGGCCAGCGCCAGGGTTGGCGGGCGCAGGACGGCGAGCAACGGGGCGTTGAATGCGGGACATGACGGTTCAGGATTCGGCAAACAGAAAGGGCCACTTTAATGGCCCTTTGGTTAATTACCTAACTGATCAACGGAACGGCGGCTCATCGAAGCTGCGCAGTTTGCGCGAGTGCAGCGAATTCAGCTCGGTGCGCAACAGATCCAGCGCGGCGATACCGATCTTCAGATGCTGGCTGACCGCACGTTCGTAGAACGCATTGGCCGAGCCCGGCAACTTGATTTCGCTGTGCAACGGCTTGTCCGAAACACACAACAACGTGCCATAAGGCACCCGCAAACGGTATCCCTGGGCAGCGATGGTGCCGCTTTCCATGTCCACGGCAACCGCCCGGGACAGATTGATCAGCGGACGTTCCTGAGCCCAGCGCAATTCCCAGTTACGATCGTCGTAGGTCAGGACCGTGCCGGTGCGCAGGCGCTTCTTCAGATCATCGCCACGTTCGCCAGTGATTTGCGCCGCCGACTCCTGCAGGGCGAGCTGCACTTCGGCCAGGGCCGGGATCGGAATATGCGGCGGCAGCACGCGGTCGAGAATCCCGTCGCGACGCATGTAGGCGTGAGCCAGCACATAGTCGCCGATGGTCTGGGATTGGCGCAGCCCGCCGCAGTGGCCGATCATCAGCCAGCAATGCGGACGCAACACGGCCAGGTGGTCGGTGATGTTCTTGGCGTTGGACGGGCCGACGCCGATATTGACCAGCGTAACGCCATGGCCATCTTCGGCGATCAGGTGATAGGCCGGCATCTGGTAGCGGTGCCAGACCACGCTGGCGACGATGGCCTGCGCCTCGCCGTGATCCATGCTCTTCTCCACCACGACGTTGCCCGGCAAGACCATGCGCACGAAACGCGGGTCTTCGCGGAGTTTTTCCAGGCCGTGGACGATGAACTGGTCAACGTAACGGTGGTAGTTGGTCAGCAGAATCCAGGGCTGGACGTGCCGCCAGTCGCTGCCGGTGTAATGCACCAGGCGCCGCAACGAGAAGTCCACGCGTGCGGCATCGAACAACGCCAGCGGCAAAGGATCCGTGTTGGCCCAGTCGTACAGGCCATCGGCGATGCCGTCGGTGGCGGCGGACAAGTCGGTGCTGGGGAAAACCCGCGCCAGCGCTGCGGCGGTCACGCCGGAACCCGCCAGCTCATCGCCCTGCTCGACCACATACGGATACGGAATATTCTGCTCGCTGACGCCGATTTCCACCGTAATGGTGAAGTCATTCATCAGTGGCACCAGCTGTTCCAGCAGGTATTTACGGAATGCTGCGGGATGAGTGACGGTGACGCTGTAAGTGCCCGGCAGCTGGACTTTGGCGTAAGCCCGGGTGGTCAGCGGCACTTCGCCCTGACACAGATAAGTCAAACGAATCTCCGGATAACGGAACAGCGCACGCTGCTCGGCATCAGGCTCGACACGGTCTTTGAGATAACGCTTGAGGGCCTGGCTCAGCGCATCGGTTGCAATCTGGTGCAGTTCAGCGAGCCGATCCACGGCTTGCTCGGCAGTTTCAACGACAATAAACGCTTGAGTCACGATTGGTATCCTTCTGATCTTGCAGGCCTCCATCTTGCCTGCATCGTCGAGGGAAGGCACTAGTGGCGGTGTGGCAGATCCAGCCCAACAGCTAACTTTAGGCGCGGTACGACTGTGGGACCGGCTTTAGCCGGGAATTCGGCACATCCGACAATGAAGACTTGGCGCGTGCAAGGGCCTCTTCCCGGCTGAAGCCGGTCCCACGGGGTTAACTCATCTGCGGCGCAGACCGCGCCACCAGCGCCTCGACATCCACGCCTCTGGGCAGCGCGCCATAGACGCTGCTGCGCGACGCCAGGCGGCTGGCGATGAAACCGTCGCTGACCACGGAATTGCCCGCTTCAAGGAGCAATTTGGCCTGTAAAGCCAAGGCAATGTCTTCGGTGAGCTGGCGGGCGCGATACTGGATATCGCAGGTATCGCGGAACCCTGTCTTAAGCCGGTCGATGTGCATCGCCAGGTCCTGATCACCGTGGCCGTCGCCCAATTCGGTGAACAACGCATCCAGCACGCCGGGTTCCTTGGACAGCGCGCGCAGCACATCAAGGCATTGCACGTTGCCCGAGCCTTCCCACGTCGAGTTGACCGGCGCTTCGCGATAAAGGCGCGGCAGGATGCTTTCTTCGACGTACCCTGCGCCGCCCATGCATTCGGCGGCTTCGTTGATCATCGCCGGGGCGCGTTTGCAGATCCAGTATTTGCCCACGGCCGTGACCAGCCGGGCGAAGCGCGCCTCGTGGGGATCCTGCAAATTATCCAGGGCGCGGCCCATGCGCAGGGTCAGCGCCAACGCCGCTTCGCTTTCCAGCGCCAGGTCGGCCAACACGTTCTGCATTAATGGCTGCTCACTGAGCACCCGGCCGCCAACAGTTCGGTGTGCGCAGTGATGACTGGCCTGGGTCAACGCCTGGCGCATCAAGGCGCTGGAACCGACCATGCAATCGAAGCGGGTCATGGCGACCATTTCGATGATGGTCGGCACTCCACGGCCCTCTTCGCCCAGCATCCAGGCAAACGCGCCGCGAAACTCGACCTCGCTGGAGGCGTTGGACCAATTGCCCAGTTTGTTCTTCAGGCGTTGTATGTAGAACTCGTTGCGCGTGTCATCCGGGCGATGACGCGGGAGCAGGAAACACGTCAGGCCCTTGTCGGTCTGCGCCAGGGTCAGAAAGGCATCGCACATCGGCGCCGAGCAAAACCATTTGTGCCCGACCAGCTCATACGCCTGACCTGGCCCACCGGTGCCGACCGGATAAGCCCGAGTGGTATTGGCCCGCACGTCGGTGCCGCCCTGTTTTTCGGTCATCGCCATGCCGATGGTCACGCCCGCCTTGTGCGCCATACCGACGTTACGGGGGTCGTACTCGGTGGCGAGAATCTTCGGCAGCCAGCTTTGCGCGAGATCCGCCTGCATGCGCAGCGCCGGAACGCTGGCGAAAGTCATGGTCAACGGGCAACCGCTGCCGGCCTCGGCCTGGCTGTGCAGATAGCTCATGGCGGCCCGCGCCACGTGCGCGCCGGGTTGCGGATGAGTCCAGGGCAAGGACGGAATGCCATGTTCCACCGCCGTGCGCATCAGTTGATGGTAGGCCGGGTGAAACTCCACCAGATCGAGGCGATGCCCGTAGCGGTCATGGCTGACGAACACCGGTTTGTTCTGATTGGCGAGAAAGCCCGCCTCCATCAACGGTCCGCCCGCCAGCGCGCCGTAGGCATCGAGCCGTGCCTCGGCCCAACCCGCGCCGAACCGCTCGGACCAGTCTTGCAAAGGCAGGTCGATGCGATAGAGGTTGCTGCCGTCCAGCGAAGGCGGCTGGTTGGTCACTTCGTGGGTTTCGGCGAACTGATGCAGGTTCATGACGGGGCTCCTGTTGACGGAACACGGCTGCGGACCCGTTGCGACAGGTCCATAAATCGCAGTGAACCACGCAGTCGAGTGTTTAAAAAGTGCCGTACATGACTAAATACCGGCGCTTTTGCCCTGCGAATCGCTCACTAGAAAATTTCCCGACGCTCCTGCGCATGCAGCTGCGCCTGACAGGAAAGCACCCGCAACGGCACGCTCAGCACGAAACAACTGCCGCGTCCCGGCTCGGACTGGTGACTGAGGACGCCGCCCTGCAGCTCGATCAACTGGGCGCAGATTGCCAGGCCGATGCCCAATCCGCCGTACTCGCGCGTCATGGAGCCATCGACCTGGAAAAAACGCTGATAAGGGACGGCGTCGTTCAATCGAGTGAAGCCGATGCCGCTGTCGATGACTTCGATCTTGACCTGAAACGCCCCGGTGCCCGCCGGCGCGCCCGCGACGCGCACCTGGATGAAACCGGTCCGGGTGAACTTGAGGGCGTTATCCAGAAGACATTCCAGGCATTCGCGCAGTTTGCCGGGGTCGCCCTGCACGTTGTCCGGCAACGGTTCGTCCAGCTCCAGGACAAATTCCAGCCCCTTGGCCTGGGCCAAGGGGCTGAAAGCCGCCGCCATGGACTGAAACAGCGCGCGCAGATTGAACGACTCGGCAGCGACGCCAACCCGCCCGGCGCGCAGCTCGGTAAGGGTGAGGATGCCGTTGACCAGGCGCATCATGTTTTGCGCCGAACAGGCTGCGGTTTGCTGATAGGACTCAAGCTCAGAGTCCATTTTCACGGTCTGCATGAGTTCAAGTGAACCGATCACACCATTCATTGGCGTACGAAGTTCGTGGGTCAGCGTGGCGAGAAACTCATCCTTGAGGCGATTGCTGGTGGCCAGTTGCTCGTTCAGACGTTCCAGTTTTTCACCGGTTTGCTGCAGCACCCGCGCCTGTTCGTCCCGGGCATGATTGATGCGCGCCGCCAGCGCCATCGACAGCAGCGCGACTTCCAGTGCCGAGCCGATTTGATTGGCATACATGGTAAAGAAGGTATTGGGCAGATATCCCATCAACATGCAGGTGTGAATGGCACTGCCAACTAAAAAAGCCGACCAGGCGATCACAAAGTAACGCGCGACATACATGCCCTTGAAGATTGCCGCAAATCCGGCCATGAAGATCACCAGCGTGCAAGCCAGCACCAGGATATTGGCCAGGCGCAAGGCGAGGCTGTAATCAGGGTTGAGCGCCAGCACCGCCACCAGTCCGGCGAAGCCCATCAGCAGCGCCAGCGCCCGATCCACCCAGCGTCCGACCGCGGCAGTGTGCAGAAATGAGCGGGTGAACTGGCAGGCAAAAAACATCGAGGTGCCAATCAAAAACGGCGGAGCCGCGTTGGCCCACCAGGTGTTATCCGGCCAGAGAAACTCTGCGCCGGTGCCATGGACCGCCAATTGATAGAGCCCGAACGGCGCGATGTAGAGGATGTAGTACAAATAGCTGGCGTCGCGCACGCCTATATAGATGCACAGGTTGTAAACCAGCATGACCAGCAGCACGCCATATAAAAGGCCGAGAAAATACAACCGGGCCGGTTGGTCTTCCAGAAACGCGCGAGTGGACCAAAGGCTCAACGGCACCTGGATCGAGCCCAGGCTGGCCACCCGCAGATAGACTGTCCGGCTCTGCTCGGGCAGAACGCTGAACTCGAACAGGTAATTGTTCTGTTTAAGCTGGCGACTGGAAAACGGCAGCATGTCGCCGGTGCTGTTAACCAGTCGTGCGGTGCCGGCGTCATCGGTGAGGAAAAGGTCGACATGATCCAGCGCCGGGAAGGCGACTTCCAACAGCCAGTCCCGGTGCGCGCCGGAATCGTGGGGCCGGTAGCGCAGATCAACCTTGAGCCAGAAGGCCGAACGCGAATAGCCAGCATTCAAGGTCGCGCGCTTCAGCGGTTTGAAATGCGCTGCCATGGCTGGCGAACTGACACTCTCTATCGTCGCCTGGCCGCTGACGTCTTCAAGCACTTGCGCCTTGGAACCCAATGCGAGGGTGCGGGTGTTTTCGTCGAACTCGACGGCTGCGGCCATTAGAGGCAGCAAGGCGACCAGCAATAACAGCAAATAGCGCATACGGCCCCGGCGAACAGTTCAGATCGTGCGAACACTCCTTCCACTGGAGCTTCGGTACCTGTGAATTCGTTTTATTGGAATAGGTCCGGATCGTCCTTGAAGCCTTCGTCTCAGTGTCGCTCTTGTTTTTATTTTTATATAGCCCGGTTTCCCGGCAGGTTGCTTCCCCGACAACGACAAAGGGACACGCAAAAACCGTCGTGTGATCAGAGTGCTGACAGCATAGCTGGCAATGGGGATTGGACACCAACAGTTTACAATCCTGGCAAAGGCTCTATTCCGGCACTCTCAGCTCAGGCACGGAAAATTTACGTGGGAATTTTCATTACGCCGGCATAGAAATAGAGATTTGGGTTGCAGGAAAATTCCAAGGCTGGCGAGGGCTGGGGAAAACGTTTAGTGGTAAGCTCGCGCACCATGAATATCTATAGCTCCCGCCCCGTTGTCCTCTGTCTCTCCGGCCACGACCCTAGTGGCGGCGCCGGCTTGCAGGCAGATATCGAAGCCCTGCTCGCCCAGGGTTGCCATGCCGCTCCGGCGGTCACCGCATTGACCGTCCAGGACACCGTGAATGTCAGCGATTTCCGCGTACTGGATCGCGAGTGGGTGCTGGCGCAAGCCAATGCCGTGCTCAACGACTCCACGGTCGCGGCAGTCAAGCTCGGCATGCTCGGTTCTCTGGAAATGGTTGAAACAGTCGTCGAACTGCTGCAGGCCCATCCGCATTTGCCGCTGGTCTGCGACCCGGTGCTGCGCGCGGGCGGCGGCGGGCGGCTCGGCAAGGATGAAGTCGGTTACGCCATGCGTGAACGGCTGCTGCCATTAGCCACCATCGCCACGCCGAACCTGCCTGAAGCGCGGATTCTCGCTGAGTTGCCCGAAGGCACGGCAGACGAATGCGCGGCCAGGCTCCTGCCCTATTGCGAGCACTTGCTGATTACCGGCGGTCACGGCGATGAGCAGGAAGTCCACAACCGTCTTTATATACGTAACGGCGAAACCCGGACCTTCACTTGTCAGCGTCTGCCTGGCAGTTATCACGGTTCCGGCTGCACGCTGGCCAGTGCTCTGGCTGGCCGTCTGGCGCATGGCGAAGAGCTGGTCAGCGCGGTTAAATCAGCACTGGACTACACTTGGCGCACGTTGCGCGACGCCGAACAGCTGGGCAAGGGACAATTCGTTCCGCGCCGCCTGCCGCTGGATTTTTGTTCGTAACGCCACGTCATGAGGCTCAATCAATGAAACTACGTGGCCTGTACGCCATTACCGACAGCCAGCTGTTGGCGGGCAAGTTTTTGTCTTACGTCGAAGCCGCCCTCGAAGGCGGCGTCACTCTGTTGCAATACCGCGACAAGGGCAATGACGAGTCACGCCGACTGCGTGAAGCCACTGCCCTGCTCAAGCTGTGCGAGCAATACAAGACCCGACTGATCATCAACGACGACGCTGAACTGGCCTCACGTCTTGGCGTCGGCGTTCATCTGGGCCAGACCGATGGCTCGTTGACGTTGGCCCGCACCATCCTCGGCCGCGAGGCCATTGTCGGCGCCACCTGCCATGGCAGCCTTGAGCTGGCCGAACAAGCCAAGGCTGATGGTGCCAGTTACGTGGCATTCGGGCGCTTCTTCACCTCCAATACCAAACCCGAGGCCCCGGCCATCCCGCTGGATATCCTGGAACAGGCCCGCGCACGTTTTCACCTGCCGATTGCAGTGATTGGCGGCGTCACCCTGGAGAATGCTCCGCAACTGATCGCCCACGGTGCCGATCTGCTGGCGGTGGTGTACGGCTTGTTCGGCGCTGACACCACCCAGGAAGTCACCCGCCGCGCCCGTGCTTTCAATGCCTTGCTGAAAAAGGCCTGACGCTCTTTCCTGAATCAGGCCGCCCCCCTATTTCGATTAAACGTAGAGACCTGCACATGTCCCGCTCTGAAACATTGTTCGCCAACGCTCAAGTCCATATTCCCGGCGGCGTGAACTCGCCGGTTCGCGCTTTCAAAAGCGTGGGCGGCACGCCGTTGTTTTTCAAGCATGCAGCCGGCGCGTACGTGACGGACGAAGACGACAAGCGTTATGTGGATTACGTCGGCTCCTGGGGGCCGATGATTCTCGGTCACAGCCACCCGGAAGTCCTCGACGCGGTGCGCAATCAACTGCAACACGGCCTGTCGTACGGCGCGCCGACCGCCATGGAAACCGAGATGGCGGATCTGGTCTGCTCTATCGTGCCCTCCATGGAAATGGTGCGCATGGTCAGCTCCGGCACCGAAGCGACCATGAGCGCGATCCGTCTGGCGCGGGGCTACACCGGCCGCGACAGCATCATCAAGTTCGAAGGCTGCTACCACGGCCATTCCGACAGCCTGCTGGTCAAGGCCGGTTCCGGGGCGTTGACCCTGGGCGTGCCAAGTTCTCCGGGCGTTCCGGCGGCATTCGCCAAACACACCCTGACCGTGCCGTTCAACGACCTTGAAGCGGTCAAAGAACTTCTGGCCGAAGTTGGACAAGAGGTTGCGTGCATCATCGTCGAGCCGGTCGCCGGCAACATGAACTGCGTGCCGCCTGCGCCGGGTTATCTGCAAGGCTTGCGCGACCTGTGCGACGAGCATGGCGTGGTGTTGATCTTCGACGAAGTGATGACCGGTTTCCGCGTCGCCCTCGGCGGCGCCCAGGCTTACTACAACGTGACGCCTGACCTGAGCACCTTCGGCAAGATCATTGGCGGCGGCATGCCGGTCGGCTGTTTCGGCGGCAAACGCGAAATCATGTCGCACATCGCCCCGCTCGGCCCGGTTTATCAGGCGGGTACGCTGTCCGGCAACCCGTTGGCCATGGCTGCTGGCCTGACCACGCTGCGCCTGATCAGCCGTCCGGGTTTCCACGACGAGCTGAGCGATTTCACCCGTCGCCTCCTTGAAGGTCTGCAACAACGCGCCGATGCCGGAGGTATCCCGTTCGTGACCACCCAGGCGGGCGGCATGTTCGGCCTGTATTTCAGCGACGTGAAAGAAATCGTCACCTTCAAGGACGTGATGACCAGCGACGCCGATCGCTTCAAACGCTTCTTCCACCTGATGCTCGAAGGTGGCGTGTACCTGGCGCCCAGTGCCTTCGAAGCAGGCTTCACCTCCATCGCCCATGGCGACGAAGAGCTGAAACTGACGCTGGATGCGGCCGAGAAGGCGTTTGCGGCGCTGAAATAAGCCTGGATTGCGCGTTGTGGGACCGGCTTCAGCCGGGAAGAGGCAGGCACATTCACGACATATATGTCGTCAGGCGTGCCGCCTTCCCGGCTAAAGCCGGTCCCACAAACCTTTCACACCCTTTAAAAACAGCCATTTCAAGCCCGTGCAGCAGAAAGTCAGTAAAGACTTTGTAAGGTTGGCCTCGCTTATTTCATAATGCGCAGCCAGCACGTTTAGCTGGACGGGTACGCCCGCACCTTTTTCAGAGGTAAGTCGATTCCCATGAACCGCACCGGCCGCACCCTTGCATTGGGCTGCCTGTTGCTTATTCATCCCCTGCTGGCGGACGCAGGCGGCAACTCGTTGTTAATCCCAGCGGTGGGTCGTTGCACCCTCAATACCCAGCCAGACAACCTGCCAGCGGCGCTTTCGGCGTGCAAGCAGGCTGCGCAATCCGGGGATGCACAAGCGCAATACGAGTTGGGTGAGTTTTACCACGACGGTAAACACGCGCCACGCGACCTGCCTCAAGCGCTCAATTACTTCGAGCAGGCCTCGTTGCAGGGCCATCCTCAGGCGCAATATCAGCTGGGCCTGATGTTCTCCAGGGGCGAAGGCGTGCAGGCCAATAACATTCAGGCGTATATCGTGCTGAAAATGGCCGCAGTCAACGGCTCGGAAGATGCACTCGACGCAGCCGATGAAGTGTCCGAACGCATGCAGCGCGATGAACTTGAAGTGGCCACCCAGGTGCTGGGTCAGATCTTTCGCAAATACCTGCTGGAACTGCAAACGGCTGAAGGTCGTACGCCGTTTGCGCCGCTGCCCTAAGCAAGCGACAGTCGCTCAACTCGATTTCAGGCTGATTACTTATCCGGCATCGGCATCGGAAACGGCATCACGTTGCTGGTGCCGCGCGCTTCGCTGATTTTCGGCGTACCTACCCGCTCGACTTCGTCGATGCGCACGATGGAATGCATCGGCACGAAACTGCGCACCACACCCTCGAACTGCGCCTTGAGTTTTTCTTCGCTCGGATCCACCACGACGGTCGTACGCTCGCCGAAGACGAACTCTTCCACCTCCAGGAAACCCCACAGATCACTTTGATAGATCTGCTTGGCATACATCTCGAATACCTGTCCCTGGTTGAGGAAAATCACCTTGTAGATTGGAGCTTCGCGTTTGGTCATAAAGGGCGGGCAAGAGTCGGGGATATAAAAGAGGGCGCGAACTATAGCATGCCCGTTCGGTAGACGATGCTAGGAACCCAAGACCTACGCCACTATAATGCGCGGTTCTTTGAACCACCTGATGACGTACGCATGGCCAAGAAGCTTTATATCGAAACCCACGGTTGCCAGATGAACGAGTACGACAGCTCGCGCATGGTCGACCTGCTGGGCGAACATCAAGCCCTGGAAGTCACCGCCCGCGCGGAAGATGCCGACGTCATCCTGCTCAATACCTGCTCGATTCGCGAGCGCGCCCAGGATCGGGTGTATTCCCAGCTGGGCCGCTGGCGTGAACTGAAACTGGCCAACCCGGAGATGGTCATCGCTGTCGGCGGTTGCGTGGCCAGCCAGGAAGGCGCGGCGATTCGTGACCGTGCGCCCTACGTGGACGTGGTCTTCGGCCCACAAACCCTGCACCGTCTGCCGGAAATGATCGACGCTGCACGCCTCACGCGCCTGCCGCAGGTCGACGTCTCGTTCCCGGAGATCGAAAAATTCGACCATTTGCCCGAACCTCGGGTCGATGGCCCGAGCGCTTATGTGTCAGTGATGGAAGGTTGCAGCAAATACTGCACGTTCTGCGTGGTGCCTTATACGCGCGGCGAAGAAGTCAGCCGGCCGTTCGACGACGTGGTCGCCGAAGTGTTTCACCTGGCCGAAAACGGTGTGCGTGAAGTCACTCTGCTGGGCCAGAACGTCAATGGTTATCGCGGCACCACCCATGACGGGCGGATTGCCGATCTTGCCGATCTGATCCGCGTGGTTGCGACCATCGACGGCATCGATCGCATCCGCTACACCACGTCCCATCCGCTGGAGTTCTCCGACAGCCTGATCCTGGCCCACGCCGAAGTGCCGGAGCTGGTCAAACACCTGCATTTGCCGGTGCAATCGGGTTCGGATCGGGTTCTCGCGGCGATGAAGCGCAACCACACGACGCTGGAATACAAGTCCAAGCTGCGCAAGCTCAAGGCTGCAGTTCCGGGCATCAGCATCAGCTCGGACTTCATCGTCGGCTTCCCAGGCGAGACCGAGAAAGACTTCGACAACACCATGAAGCTGATCGAAGACGTCGGTTTCGACTTCTCGTTCTCGTTCATTTATAGCCCGCGTCCCGGCACACCGGCCGCCGACCTGAAGGACGAAACCCCCGAAGCGCTGAAAAAGGAGCGCCTGGCTGCACTGCAACATCGCCTCAACCAGCAAGGTTTCGAGATCAGCCGCCAGATGGTCGGCAGCACCCAGCGCATCCTCGTCACCGACTATTCGAAGAAAGACCCCGGCGAACTTCAGGGCCGTACCGAGAACAACCGGATCGTCAACTTCCGCTGCGACAACCCCAGGCTGATCGGCCAGTTCGCCGACGTGCACATCGACGACGCGCAACCGCACTCGTTGCGGGGATCACTGCTGAATTGAAAGAAATCGTGGGAGCGAGCTTGCTCGCGAATGAAATGCCGACTCGGTAAAGATCGTGATTATCGGTGTCCGAGCCGACGTTTTCGCGAGCAAGCTCGCTCCCACAGGGTCATTCTTGCCCTGCTTCCACTAACCTTTCTCAAGTCAAAGCTTTCGCACGCGAAGCGCTGGGGTTATCCTTCGTTTTACCTTAATTGCCCCAGGGCGGCTAAAAACGACCTTGAACGCACCAGTCGAACCACATCGTTTTATCCTCGAACCCTTTGAGGCTCATCGCTTCGCAAATCTGTGCGGGCAACTCGACGAGCATTTGCGCTTGATCGAACAACGCCTGGACATCGAAATCCGCAATCGCGGAAACCAGTTCGAACTGATTGGCGAGCCTAAACACACCACTTCGGCCGAGAATCTGCTGCGCCGCCTGTACCGGGAAACCAAAGGTACCGAGCTGTCGCCGGACATGGTTCACCTGTTCCTTCAGGAATCTGGCGTCGAAACCCTGGACAACCACCCTGCCGCCGAACCCGGCGTGGCCCTGCGTACCAAAAAGGGCATGGTTCGCCCGCGCGGCCTGAACCAGCAGCGTTACGTCAAGGAAATCCTCGGCAACGACATCAACTTCGGTATCGGCCCGGCGGGTACAGGCAAGACCTATCTTGCCGTGGCCTGTGCCGTGGACGCTCTGGAGCGGGAACAGATCCGACGCATTCTGTTGGTGCGTCCGGCGGTCGAAGCGGGTGAAAAACTCGGCTTCCTGCCCGGCGATCTGGCACAAAAGATCGACCCTTACCTGCGCCCGCTGTACGACGCGCTCTACGAAATGCTCGGTTTCGAATACGTCGCCAAGCTGATCGAGAAGCAGGTCATCGAAGTCGCGCCACTGGCCTATATGCGTGGCCGGACGCTGAACAACAGCTTCATCATTCTCGACGAAAGCCAGAACACCACGGTCGAGCAGATGAAGATGTTTCTGACCCGGATCGGCTTCGGCTCCACTGCCGTGATCACCGGTGACATCACTCAGGTCGACTTGCCCAAGGGCACCAAGTCGGGCCTGACCCATGTCATCGATGTGCTCAAGGACGTGCCGGGTATCAGTTTTACGCACTTCAAGCCCAAGGACGTCGTTCGCCATCCCTTGGTGCAGCGCATCGTCGAAGCCTACGAGCGCTTCGAAGACCGCTTCAGCGACGAGCCGCCGGCTGGCGCCAATTCCTCACGGGAATACCGCCGCGATGCTTGAGCTGGACCTGCAACTGGCAAGTGAAGCAAGCGCCCCCAGTGAAACCCAGTTCCGCCTTTGGTGCGAAATGGGCCTGCGCCAGCGCAGTGCCGATTCCGAGCTGACCATTCGGCTGGTGGATGAAACTGAAGGCCGCGAGCTTAATCACACTTGGCGACACAAGGATTACGCAACCAACGTGCTGTCGTTCCCGGCAGATGTCCCCGACGAGATGCTGGATATCCCGCTGCTCGGCGATCTGGTCATCTGCGTGCCTGTTGTGACGCGCGAAGCGCAGGAACAAGGCAAGGAACTCGACGCACACTGGGCGCACCTGGTGATTCATGGCTGCCTGCATCTGTTGGGTTTCGACCATATCGACGATGAAGAAGCCGAAGAAATGGAAGCACTGGAACGAACGTTGCTTGCGGAGTTGGGCTACCCCGACCCGTATGCCGACGACGAAAGCGCCGACCATCCACATTCAGCAACACCAAGCAAGGACCACGAGTAAGGGCTATGAGCGAAGACCGATCGAGCAACGGGCAAAAGTCATGGCTGGGTAAACTGACCCAGGCTTTTGCCCACGAGCCGAAAAACCGCCAGGAGCTGCTTGAGCTGCTGCGCGAAGCCCATCAGAACAAGCTGCTGGACAGCGAAGCGCTGGCCATCGTCGAAGGCGCCATCCAGGTGGCTGACCTGCAAGTACGCGACATCATGGTGCCGCGCTCGCAGATGATCAGCATCAAGGCGACCCAGACTCCACGCGAATTCCTGCCTGCCGTCATCGATGCCGCGCACTCGCGCTACCCGGTGATCGGCGAAAGCCACGACGACGTGCTCGGTGTGCTGTTGGCCAAGGATTTGCTGCCACTGATCCTCAGCGAAAACGGCAGCGAAGGTGATATCAAGAAACTGCTGCGCCCCGCGACCTTCGTTCCGGAATCCAAGCGGCTGAACGTGTTGCTGCGTGAATTTCGCGCCAACCACAACCACATGGCCATCGTCATCGACGAATACGGCGGCGTGGCGGGCCTGGTGACCATCGAAGACGTCCTGGAGCAGATCGTCGGCGATATCGAAGACGAGCATGACGTCGAGGAAGACAGCTACATCAAACCGCTGCCCAGCGGCGACTTCCTGGTCAAGGCGCTGACGCCTATCGAAAGCTTCAACGAGTTTTTCGACAGCGAGTTTTCCGATGACGAATTCGACACCGTCGGCGGTCTGGTGATGAGTGCGTTCGGGCATTTGCCCAAGCGTAACGAAATCACCGTAATCGGCGAGTATCGTTTCCGGATTCTGAACGCTGACAGCCGTCGAATTCACTTGCTACGCCTGAGCCCGCTCTCGCGCTCGTAAAAAGTCCTACCCGTTTTAAGGAAAGTACATGCGTTGGATCACCCGCCCCGGCTGGCCCGGTAACTTGCTGGCCGTGGTGGCTGGTGCGCTCACCACTTTCGCCCTGGCACCGTTCGACATCTGGCCGTTGGCGCTGGTGGCGCTGGCGATGTTCTATCTGGGCTTGCGCGACCTGAGCCCTCGTCAGGCGCTGGGCCGGGGCTGGTGTTTCGGCTTTGGTCTGTTCGGCGCAGGCACCAGCTGGATCTACGTCAGCATTCATAACTTCGGCGGCGCTTCGGTATTGCTGGCCGGTTTCCTGATGCTGCTGTTTATCGCCTGCATCGCCTGGTTCTTCGCCCTGCCCGCCTGGTTGTGGGCACGCTGGATTCGCCGCAACGAAGCCCCCCTCGCGGACGCTCTCGCCTTCGCCGCCTTGTGGCTCGCGCAGGAAGCCTTTCGCGGCTGGTTCCTGACCGGTTTCCCGTGGCTGTATTCCGGCTATAGCCAGCTCGACGGCCCGTTGGCAGGCCTCGCTCCGGTCGGCGGCATGTGGCTGGTGTCCTTCACCCTCGCCTTGACGGCGGCTCTGCTCTGCAACCTGAGCCGGTTGCGGGCACGCAAGTCGTTTCTGGCCGCTGGCGTGGCATTGCTGCTCGGGCCCTGGATCGTCGGCCTGGCGCTGAAGAACTACGCCTGGACCGAGCCGTCCGGCGCGCCGCTGAAGGTCGCCGCCTTGCAAGGCAATATCGAACAAAGCATGAAGTGGGACCCGGAGCAGCTGAACGCGCAACTGGCGCTGTATCGCGACATGACGTTCCGCTCGCAGCAGGCTGACTTGATTATCTGGCCGGAAACCGCGGTGCCGGTGCTCAAGGAATCGGCTGAAGGTTACCTGACGATGATGGGCAAGTTCGCCGCCGACCGGGGCGCGGCCTTGATTACCGGTGTGCCGATCCGGCAGATCGGTGGGCATGGCGAAAAACGCTTCTACAACGGCATCACCGTGGTTGGCGAAGGCGATGGCACTTACTTGAAGCAGAAACTCGTGCCGTTCGGCGAGTACGTTCCGCTGCAGGACATTTTGCGCGGCTTGATCGCCTTCTTTGACCTGCCGATGTCGGACTTTGCACGCGGCCCAAGTGATCAGCCGATGCTCCAAGCCAAGGGCTATCAGATCGCGCCGTTCATTTGTTACGAAGTCGTCTACCCCGAGTTCGCGGCCGGTCTTTCCGCGCAGAGCGATTTGCTGCTGACCGTGAGCAATGACACCTGGTTCGGCACGTCCATTGGGCCACTGCAACATCTGCAAATGGCGCAGATGCGCGCGCTGGAAGCCGGACGCTGGATGATCCGCGCGACCAATAATGGCGTGACCGGCCTGATCGATCCGTTCGGCAAGATCACCGTGAAGATTCCGCAATTCGAACGTGGCGTGCTGTATGGCGAAGTAGTGCCCATGCACAACCTCACGCCTTACCTGCGCTGGCGGTCCTGGCCGTTGACGATCCTGTGCATCGCGCTGATCGGCTGGGCGCTGGTGGCGGGACGAGTTTCGAAGACGGTTTAGAGGCGTCGTGTGGGACCGGCTTTAGCCGGGAAGGCGGCAACACAGCCAATGCATCTGCAGCGTTGCGAATGCAGTCTTCCCGGCTAAAGCCGGTCCCACAGTAAAAATCGTTCTTTCAGCGATACAACACCCGATACGTCCACAGCCCCGCCGCTTCATTCAACAACTGCCCGTTCTGCCACACCGCCCGGCTTTCCGGCAGCCAGCCGCCGAACGGCACAGCGTTATCGCGACCAAGAAAGCCCACCGGCGCGCTGATCACAGTGAAACCGGCGTGTTCGAAACTCCAGCGTGAACGCGGCATATGCCACGCCTGCGTCACCAGAATGATGCGTTTGATGCCCTGCGGATGCAGAACCACCGCGCTCATGGTGGCGTTTTCCCAGGTGGTGCGGCTCAAGCCTTCTTGCCAACGCACTGGGACACCGAAATCGCGCTCAAGCGATTGCGCCATGATCGCTGCCTCACTCGGCGGCTCTCCATAATGAAGCCCGCCGCTGGTCAGGATCGGCAAACCCGACGCTTTGGCCAGTTGCGCGGCGTAACGCATACGCTCCAGGGCCACGCCGGTGGGAATATCCTCGCCCCAGGTCGGGTCATTGCGTTCGCGGCCGGAACCCAGAATCACAATGGCATCCGCCTGCTGCGCCAGATTCGCCCATTGATCGCGGGGCAACGGCACGTCCTGTTCGATCCCGCGCGCAGCCCACTCGACGACAATCGGCAAACTCATCAGCCACAGGCCACCGACGCCGATGGCAAAACAGGCAGCCGCCAGGCGCGGCCGGGAACGACGCAGCCACCAGGCGAGCAGCAACAACAGCAAGAGAACGCCGGGCGGCAGCAGCAGGGATTTAAGCAGATAGCGAATAGGCATCGAGCATCTCCAGAGATGCTCGAAGCCTAAGAGGATTGACGTTAAGCGACAATGCTTAAAACAGCAGGCGCGCAGCCTGCATCAGGTTCTAGCGTTTAAAAAAATTGCTTGAACTGTAACGACTCAACTTTGCCGATGCCTTGGCGCGTTTTTGATCTTTCAGCCAGATGACCTTGGCTGAAGGTTGCGGCGTCGATACCGGCCCAGCGGGTTCCCGTGAAGCCATGAAGCTGCCCTTCAACTCGCCGGTCAATACAGTCACCGGCGCTGGTTTGCCTTTTCCAAGATACGCTTCAATAAGCTCGAATTCAGCATGACTAAGGCCGCGCAATTCCAGCTCCTGAGGGAGTTCGTTTCGCAGACGGACCGAAGTTTTCGCTATCTCCAAGGCAAGCCCCAGTCGATTAATCAAACGTTCATACAGCTCAGGGTTTGTTTCTGTGTGCTGCAACTCTGTCATCCGTTCACCTCATCGAAGATAAAACATACCCTCGACATTCAGCTTAGCGCCGCTGTCAAAACCGGCCGGTTGCAGCGACCAACGGCGGCGGCAAGGCGCTGATCGGGGCTTCTCGACGCATCAGCCAAGCAAACAGCGTTTCCCTCGATAGTCGGCGCTCATGTATGCTACGGCGCTTCCTGTAATTCCACTTCCGCTCTCTTGAGCTGGGACGCACCGCGCAGGCAGTCCCTTTTGTCCGGCAGCGGTGCCGACCTGACTCGACGAAGCCACGAAGAGGTCAAGGGTCACCAATTCTTAGTAAAAAGTAGCCATGCACGAACTCTATCAGCCCCGCGAAATCGAAGCCGCCGCCCAAACCTTTTGGGACGAGCAAAAGTCTTTTGAAGTCAGTGAGCAGCCAGGCAAGGAAACGTTCTATTGCCTGTCGATGTTTCCTTACCCTAGCGGCAAGCTGCACATGGGTCACGTGCGCAACTACACCATTGGTGACGTGATCGCCCGCTACCAGCGCATGCAAGGCAAAAACGTCATGCAGCCCATGGGCTGGGACGCGTTCGGCATGCCGGCGGAAAACGCCGCGATGAAAAACAACGTCGCGCCCGCCAAGTGGACCTACGAAAACATCGCTTACATGAAGACCCAGCTGCGCAGTCTGGGCCTGGGCGTTGACTGGTCCCGCGAGATCACCACCTGCAAGCCGGATTACTACCGCTGGGAACAATGGCTGTTCACCCGCCTGTTCGAAAAAGGCGTGATCTACCGCAAGAACGGCACCGTAAACTGGGACCCGGTCGACCAGACCGTCCTGGCCAACGAACAAGTCATCGACGGTCGCGGCTGGCGTTCGGGCGCGATCATCGAGAAACGCGAAATCCCGATGTACTACTTCAAGATCACCGCTTACGCGGAGGAGCTGCTGACGGGTCTCGACGAGTTGCCGGGCTGGCCTGAGCAGGTCAAGACCATGCAGCGCAACTGGATCGGCAAATCCCGAGGCATGGAAGTGCAGTTCCCGTATGACCAGGCGTCCATTGGCGAAGCCGGCGTACTGAAAGTTTTCACCACCCGTCCAGACACCCTGATGGGCGCGACCTACGTCGCCGTGGCTGCCGAGCATCCGCTGGCAACCCTCGCTTCCCGGGGCAATGCCGAGCTGCAAGCCTTCATTCACGAATGCAAGAGCGGCAGCGTCGCGGAAGCTGACGTCGCGACCCAAGAGAAAAAGGGCCTGCCGACTTCGCTGTTCGTCGAACACCCGCTGACCGGTGAGAAACTCCCGGTCTGGGTCGCCAACTATGTCTTGATGCATTACGGCGACGGCGCGGTCATGGCGGTGCCTGCCCATGACGAGCGCGATTTCGAATTCGCGACCAAATACCATCTGCCGATCAAGCCAGTGGTGCGCACCAGTGCCGGCGATGAAACGCCTGCGCCTTGGCAAGCCGCCTACAACGAGCACGGCCAGCTGATCAATTCCGGCGAGTTCGATGGCCTGGACTTCACTGGCGCGTTCGACGCGATTGAAGTCGCGCTGATCAAGAAAAACCTCGGCGAATCCCGCACCCAGTTCCGCCTGCGCGACTGGGGCATCAGCCGTCAACGCTACTGGGGCTGCCCGATCCCGATCGTGCATTGCGACACCTGCGGCGACGTGCCAGTCCCTGAAGACCAGTTGCCCGTCGTGCTGCCGGAAGACGTCGTACCTGACGGCGCCGGTTCGCCATTGGCGCGCATGCCTGAATTCTACGAGTGCAGCTGCCCGAAATGCGGCGCACCGGCCAAACGCGAAACCGACACTATGGACACCTTCGTGGAGTCCTCGTGGTACTTCGCGCGCTACGCCTCGCCTCATTACGAAGGCGGCATGGTCGACCCGGCCGCAGCCAACCACTGGCTGCCGGTAGATCAATACATCGGCGGCATCGAACACGCGATCCTGCACTTGCTCTATGCGCGCTTCTTCCACAAGTTGATGCGCGACGAAGGCCTGCTCAGCTCCAACGAGCCGTTCAAGAACCTGCTGACCCAGGGCATGGTCATCGCCGAAACCTATTACCGCCTTGAAGCCAATGGCAGCAAGACCTGGTTCAATCCGGCTGACGTCGAGCTGGAACGCGACAGCAAGGCCAAGATCATTGGCGCCAAACTGATCAGCGACGGCCTGCCGGTCGAGATCGGCGGCACCGAGAAGATGGCCAAGTCGAAGAACAACGGCGTCGACCCGCAGTCGATGATCGATCAGTACGGCGCCGACACTTGCCGCCTGTTCATGATGTTCGCTTCGCCGCCTGACATGAGCCTGGAATGGTCCGATTCCGGCGTCGAAGGTTCGCACCGCTTCCTGCGTCGCGTCTGGCGTCTGGCGCAAGCCCATGTTTCGCAAGGCCTGCCGGGCGCACTGGATATCGCCACGCTGAATGACGAGCAGAAAGTCATTCGCCGCGCCATTCACCAGGCGATCAAGCAAGCGAGCCAGGATGTCGGCCAGCATCACAAATTCAACACCGCCATAGCGCAAGTGATGACCTTGATGAACGTCCTGGAAAAAGCCCCGCAGGCTTCGCCACAGGACCGCGCCTTGCTGCAGGAAGGTCTGCAAACCGTTGCCCTGCTGCTGGCACCGATCACCCCGCACATCAGTCATCAGCTGTGGACCGAACTGGGCCACAACACGCCGATCATCGATGCGGGCTGGCCGATTCTGGACAAGACCGCGCTGGTGCAGGACAGCCTGCAACTGGTGATTCAGGTCAACGGCAAGCTGCGCGGCCACATTGAAATGCCTGCCAGCGCGACTCGCGAAGAAGTCGAAGCGGCGGCCCGGATCAACGAAAACGTCTTGCGCTTCACCGATGGCCTGACCATCCGCAAAGTGATCGTGGTGCCCGGTAAACTGGTCAATATCGTCGCAAGCTGATGGGATCAAGCGCCCGGTATCGATCGGGCGCTGAACATATTTCCAGGGACGCACTGTCGGCCCATACGGTTTCAAGGGGAGCATCAAGATGATCAAACGCAATTTGCTGGTTATGGGCCTCGCCGTGCTGTTGAGCGCCTGTGGCTTCCAGCTGCGTGGCACCGGCAGTAACGAGATCGCGATCAAGGAACTGGATCTCAGCGCGCGTAACGCTTACGGCGAAACCGTGAGCCAGCTGCGCCGTGTGCTGGAAGGCGGTGGCGTCAAGGTCTACACCGGCGCGCCGTACAAACTGGTCCTGACCGACGAGCAGGAATCCCAGCGTACCGCGAGCTATTCCGGTTCTGCGCGCTCGGCTGAATACTCGCTGACCACCGTGCTCAACTATGAAATCCACGGTGAAAAAGACCGCCTGCTGACCGGCGGCAAAGTCCAGACCGACAAAACCTACGTGCATGACGGCAATAACCTGATCGGCTCCGACCAGGAAGCTGCGCAGATCCGTAAGGAAATGCGTAACGAACAAGTGCAGAAGATGGTCGCTGCGTTGAGCCGCCTGTCGCCAGCACGCCTGGACGAACTGCAACAGAAAGCCGATGCCGTTGCCAAGGCCGAAGCCGACGCACTGGAAGCCGCACAGAAAATCCGCGACGAAACACCGCAACAGTCGCCTATCGAAATCCCGTCGCGCTAAATGCTTGGGGCCAGCTTGCTGGCCCCAACATCATCTGACTTATGAAACTGAATTCCGCCCAGCTCGCCAAACACCTGCAAGGTGCGCTCGCGCCTGTGTATATCGTAAGTGGCGACGATCCCTTGTTGTGTCAGGAAGCCGCCGATGCGATTCGTGCTGCGGCGCGTCAGCAAGGTTTCGACGAACGCCAGGTGTTCAGCGCTGATGCCAGCTTCGACTGGGGCACGCTGTTGCAGGCGGGCGCCAGCATGTCGCTGTTTGCCGAGCGGCGCCTGTTGGAACTGCGCCTGCCGTCCGGCAAGCCCGGCGACAAGGGCGCTGCGGCGCTGATGGAATATTGCGCTCGCCCCGCCGAAGACACCTTGCTGCTGATCAGCCTGCCGAAACTCGACGGCAGCGCGCAAAAGACCAAATGGGGTAAAGCTCTGGCCGAAGGTGCGCAGACGCAATTCGTGCAGATCTGGCCGGTGGATATTGGCCAGTTGCCGCAATGGATTCGCCAGCGCCTGTCCCAGGCCGGGCTTGCTGCGACTCAGGATGCTGTGGAGTTGATCGCGGCGCGGGTCGAAGGCAATTTGCTGGCGGCGGCTCAGGAAATCGAAAAGCTCAAGCTGATGGCCGAAGAAGGCCAGATCACCGTCGAAACCGTGCAGGCTGCGGTGGCTGACAGTGCGCGCTTCGATGTCTTCGGCCTGACCGACGCAGTGCTCAACGGCGAAGCCGCTCACGCCTTGCGCATGCTCGAAGGCCTGCGTGGCGAAGGCGTGGAACCGCCGGTGATTCTCTGGGCCTTGTCCCGGGAACTGCGCGTGCTGGCGAACCTGGCGTTGCAATTCAGCCAGGGCGTACCACTGGACAAAGCCTTCAGCTCCGCCCGCCCGCCGATCTGGGACAAGCGCAAACCGTTGATGAGCAAAGCCCTGCAACGCTACTCGGCCAAGCGCTGGAGTGAACTGCTGATGGATGCGCAACGCATCGACGCGCAGATCAAAGGCCAGGCGGCCGGCTCACCCTGGAGCAGCCTGACCCGTTTGGCGTTGCTGATGGCCGGACAACGGTTGGCGTTGCCGGCCGAGTAATGCACGACGTGGGATTTCGGTGGGAGCGAGCTTGCTCGCTCCCACAAATGATTTGTGCAGCGCTCGCTCCTGATAGTACAGATCAATTAGACACATCCACCCCTGAAGCCGATCATTTGCGCCGCTACCACCTACCCAGAGAGCATCCGCCATGAAAAAATCACAGCGGGCCAACAAGGCCAAATCCATCGTCGCCCAGCCATTGTTCCGCAGCCGTCAGGAACAACCCGGCAAAGGTAAGGGCAGCTACCGCCGCGAAGCCTTCCAGTCTAAAAGCTGGGAGGCTTCTTACCTTCTGGCGGCTTGAAACACTGCGACTTCCCCCCGACGCCCCTTAGATCGGGCTGGCGTGTTAAGGTCTGCACCTATCGGTAATACCTTGGACCCAAGCATGCCCTCTTGTTTTTCCCGACGTTGGCAGTTACGCCAACTGATCGCCGCCTCAAGCCTTATCCTGTTAGTTGCCTGCGCGGAAAAACCCACCGCAGCCGACGCCACGCCTCTCCCAATTGCCAGCACGTTGCCTGTTGCGCCGGTTGCGCCCGTCGCTCCGGCTATTGCCGTTGATGCGAACCTCGATATCCAGCCGACCATCAGTTTCAGTGACTGGCAGGCAGGGTTTCGAGCCCAGGCGTTGCAGGCAGGCATCAGGCCGGACATTTTCGACAACGCTTTCGCTGGCGTGACGCCAGACATGAGCGTGGTCAAGGCCGACCGCAGCCAACCCGAGTTCACTCGCCCGGTCTGGGAATACCTCGACGGCGCGATATCCGCGGCGCGGGTTCGCAAGGGTCAGGCATTGCTCAATCAATACGCCGATGTGTTGCAGAGCATCGAGACGCGTTATGGCGTAGATCGCCAGGCGCTGGTTGCGGTCTGGGGCATGGAAAGTAATTTCGGCCAGTTCCAGGGCACACAATCGGTGATTCGCTCATTGGCGACCCTGGCGTATGAAGGCCGTCGCCGCGGCTTCGCCCAGGATCAGCTGCTGGCGGCGCTGCAGATTATCCAGCATGGCGATATCACCGCAGACCGCATGCTCGGCTCGTGGGGCGGCGCCATGGGGCAGACGCAATTCATTCCGACGACCTACAACACCCACGCCGTGGACTTTGATGGCGACGGTCGCCGCGATATCTGGAACACCCCGGCTGACGCCTTGGCGTCCACTGCGCATTACCTGCAAAGCTCGGGTTGGCAGCGCGGCCAGTCGTGGGGCTACGAAGTTGGCCTGGCGAAAGGTTTCGATTACGCGCTGGCCGATGCCTCTACGCGTAAAAGCCTCGCCCAATGGCAGCAACTGGGCGTAAGCCTGGCCAATGGCTCGCCTTTGCCGGCTGGCACCGATCAGCAGCAGGCCGCCCTGCTGTTGCCCGCAGGCTATCGCGGCCCGGCGTTTCTGGTGATTGATAACTTCCGGGCAATCCTCAAGTACAACAATTCGTCTTCCTACGCCCTGGCCATCGGCCTGCTTTCCGAGCGTTTCAGAGGCGGCGGCTACGTTATAGGTGAATGGCCGCGCGATGACACACCTCTAAGCCGGTCTGAGCGCGTCGAACTGCAGAACCTGCTTTCGGCCAAGCAATATGACGCAGGCACGCCAGACGGGATTATCGGCGCGAACACCCGCAAGGCGATTCGTAGCGCCCAGCAATCCTACGGCTGGCCTGCGGATGGCTACCCGACGCATGAATTGCTGGAGACGTTGCGCAAGCCTTGAGCGTGATGCAAACCGACGCATTCCCGGATAAATCCGGTCCAACGGGATCGCGCCAGTTTCGAAATTGTGGGAGCAAGCTTGCTTGCGAAGGCAATATTTCAGACCACGACACTGTGGTGGATGTACTGACCTCTTCGCGAGCAAGCTCACTCCCACCAAAACAAAACACAATAAAAAAGGGCCGGATATCACTATCCGGCCTTTTTTTGGTTTCAGCTCTGCGTTACAGCATCGCTTTGACAGCCGTCTTGGCCTGTTCGTCGGCGTGGTACGAGGAACGTACCAACGGGCCGGAGGCAACGTTCTTGAAGCCCATCTTGTAGCCTTCTTCGGCGAACCAGGCGAAGACGTCCGGATGCACGAAGCGCTCAACCGGCAAGTGGCTGCGCGACGGTTGCAGGTACTGGCCCAGGGTCAGCATGTCGATGTCGTGTTCGCGCATGCGTTTCATGACTTCGATGACTTCTTCGTCTGTCTCGCCCAGGCCCAGCATCAAGCCGGACTTGGTCGGCACGTGCGGCACCATTTGCTTGAAGCGTTGCAGCAAGGTCAGCGACCACTGGTAATCAGAGCCAGGACGCGCAGCCTTGTACAGGCGCGGCACGGTTTCCAGGTTGTGGTTGAACACATCTGGCGGCTCGGCAGCGGTGATTTCCAAAGCGATGTCCATGCGACCGCGATAGTCCGGAACCAGTGTTTCCAGCTGCACGTTTGGCGACAGCTTGCGGATCTCACGGATGCAGTCGGCAAAGTGCTGGGCACCGCCATCACGCAGGTCATCGCGGTCCACAGAGGTGATCACCACGTACTTGAGGCGCAAGTCAGCGATGGCAACGGCGAGGTTCACCGGCTCATTGACGTCCAGCGCCTTCGGACGGCCGTGGCCGACGTCGCAGAACGGACAGCGACGGGTGCAGATGTCGCCCATGATCATGAACGTCGCGGTGCCGCCGGAGAAGCACTCGCCCAGGTTCGGGCAGGACGCTTCTTCGCAGACGCTGTGCAGTTTGTGTTTGCGCAGCAATTGCTTGACGCGATCAACCTCGGGGGAAACCGGGATGCGGACACGAATCCAGTCGGGCTTCTTTGGCAGATCGACGGTCGGAATGATCTTCACCGGAATCCGTGCAACCTTTTCCGCGCCGCGCAGCTTCACGCCGGCTTCGACTTTCGGGCGGGCAACACGCTCGGAAACATCAAGCGTCGGGATCAGGTTTTGCACGGGGCTCTCAGCAATGTCGGTCGCAGTAGTCATATCAATCGATTCCGCCCGTGAGGGTCGTCTGCTCAGCATAGTCGAGGTGTTTGACGAGCTGCGCGCGCAGCCGGGCACTAACCTCGGCAAATTCAATCGGGCCTGCATGATCACGCAGCTGGGTCATCGCCAGCCCCGCATATCCGCAGGGATTTATCCGTCGAAACGGTTCAAGGTCCATGTCGACGTTCAACGCCAGACCATGAAATGAACAACCGTTGCGAATTCGCAGCCCCAGGGACGCGATTTTCGCTCCATCGACGTAAACACCCGGTGCGTCGGGTTTCGCGGCTGCCGTTACACCGTAACTGGCCAGCACTGCGATGAGGCTGCGTTCGATCCGGGAAACCAGATCACGCACGCCAAAGCCAAGGCGCCTGACGTCCAGCATCAGGTAAGCAACCAGTTGGCCGGGGCCATGATAGGTTACTTGGCCGCCACGATCGACCTGTATGACCGGAATATTGCCCGGCAACAGCAGATGCTCAGCCTTGCCGGCCTGCCCCTGGGTGAAGATCGGCGGGTGCTGGACCAGCCAGACTTCGTCCCGCGCCTCTTTACCGCGCTCGTCGGTAAAGCGCTGCATCGCGTGCCAGGCACGTTCGTATTCGACCAGCCCGGGATCACGAAAACCCAGGGTGCCGGTCATCAGAGCACCATGTGCACGAAACCGGTAGCGCGCAGGGCGCTATTGATATCGCGCAATTGGTCTTCGCCCGTGGCAATGATATGCAGCTGAACGGTGGTGTATTTACCGTTGCTGCTTTGGCGCTCGGCAAGGGTCTTGATATCGAGCGTGGCGTATTTCGCCAGGATCTCGATCACCGAATCGGTGAAGCCCACAGTGGTGTCGCCGATCACTTTGATCGGATAGTCATCGCAGGGAAATTCGATTTTGTGCGACTTAACGTCGGAATCAGTCATGGCAGTAAAGGTCTCACAAGCCGTGACGACGGACACGCGCCCACTCAGGGTATGAGCGGGCGCGAGAAGGTCGGCATTGATTTCTTGGGATGTCAGTTGAACAAGCCGTAGAAGAACAAACGGATGCTATCCCACACTCGACGGAAGATACCACCTTCCTCGACCGGTTCCAGCGCGATCAGGTTGGCAGTGTGAACCACCTTGTCTTCCATTTTCACTTCAACTTTACCGATCACGTCGCCCTTGGCGATTGGCGCAACCAGTTGCGGGTTCATGGTCATGCTGGCGGTGAGCTTCTTCATCTCGCCTTTAGGCATGGTCATGCTCAGATCTTCCGCCAGGCCAGCCTTGACCTGATGCTCTGCGCCTTTCCAGACCGGAGCCTGGGCCAGCTCAGTGCCTTTCTGATAGAAGTTCTGGGTTTCGAAGAAACGGAAACCGTAGGTCAGCAGCTTCTGGGTTTCAGCCGCACGAGCCTGTTCGCTGTTGGTGCCGAACACTACTGCGATCAAACGCATGCCGTCACGTACAGCCGAAGACACCATGCAGTAACCGGCTTCATCGGTGTGACCGGTTTTCAGACCATCGACGGTCTTGTCGCGCCACAGCAGCAGGTTGCGGTTAGGCTGCTTGATGCCGTTCCAGAAGAACTCTTTCTGCGAGTAGATCGCATAGTGCGCCGGATCTTCATGAATGATCGCCCGAGCCAGAGTCGCCATGTCGTGCGCCGAAGAGTAGTGCTCCGGGTTCGGCAGGCCAGTCGGGTTCATGAAGTGACTGTTGGTCATGCCCAGATCGGCAGCAGTCTTGTTCATCATGTCAGCGAACGCGTCTTCGCTGCCGGCGATGTGCTCGGAAAGCGCAACACTGGCGTCGTTACCCGACTGAATGATGATGCCGTGCAGCAGATCGCTGACCGTGACCTGGGTGCCGACCTTGATGAACATCCGCGAACCGCCGGTACGCCAGGCGTTTTCGCTGACGGTAACCGGATCGTTCTCGCCGATCTGACCGCGACGGATTTCCAGGGTAGCGATGTACGCCGTCATCAGTTTGGTCAGGCTCGCCGGCGCCAGACGCTGGTCGCCGTTGTTCTCGACCAGAACGTTGCCGCTGGTGGCGTCCATCAGCACATAGGCCTTGGCAGCCAGTTGCGGCGCGGCGGGTGTCATCTGTTCAACCGCCCAGGCGGCAGGAGTGATGATCAGCGGTACAAGCAGGCATAAGCGTTTTGCAAAGGTGGTGATGTTCATCCGTCTCTCGAAATTGCTAATGGGCAAACATGCCCTCACGGGCAAAGCTGATCAGGCGGTGAAAGCGAAAACACTTTTCACGACCTGCTACGCCAGGCTCTGATCCTGGCAAACAAGGTCGTCTGTTCGACAGACAAACTTGCATACAGTTGCCGGAAACGCATGCTCTGCTGGCAAATGCGCATCTCCGGGAACCGCCAGCCGATCAGTTCCGGATCGCTCCGAAACCACATCGACTATTGATCCGATGTCACGACGCTAGGCTGACCAAGATTGGCTGACCTGACGCTGTTCTGTAATTGCTGGGCTTCACCCTGCGTGTCGATCGGTCCCATTCGCACCCGATACAGTGTTTGCTGATTGCGTGCGATCGAACTGACGAAAACCGGCGCCCGGACCATCCCGCTGAGCTTCGACCTCAGGAGTTCCGCAGCGTCCGGATTGGCGAAGGCTCCCACCTGGAGAAATAGCCCAGACGCTTGTCCGGAAGCGTTTTTTTTTGCGTCGACCTGCAACGGGACGGCCGGTGCCGCGTGCTGCTGCGGTGGTGGCGTGTATTGTTCGATGGTGCCCGCGGAAACAGTCAGCGCTGGCGGCGTGGCCTGGGCGATAACCTGCGGCTGATTCGGCAACAGCGGCGCCGGGCGGCCGTTCTGCGCCAGCCACTCTTGAGGATCGATGCCTTCGACCTTGACCCTAGCCGTGCCGGTTTCGGCATAACCGAGCTTCTTGGCTGCGGCATAGGACAAGTCGATGATGCGGTCGGAATAGAATGGTCCGCGATCATTGACCCGCAGGATGACCGTGCGGTTGTTGTCCAGGTTGGTCACCCGCACATAGCTCGGCAGCGGCAGGGTCTTGTGCGCGGCACTCATCCCGTACAGGTCATACACTTCGCCGTTGGCGGTGTTCTGGCCATGGAATTTGGTGCCGTACCAGGACGCCGTGCCCGAAGCGACATAGCGCCGGGAATCGTTTAGCGGGAAATAGGTTTTGCCCAGCACGGTATACGGGTTGGCTTTATAAGGGCCGTTGTGCAGGGTTGGCGTGGCGTCGGGAATACGCGACACGTCGACATCCCACCACGGCGCGCCGTCTTTGTGCGCCCGGTTGATATCCAGGCCCGGCGTCGAGCGCACCGTGGCGCCGCCTTTTTGGGGCGAACGGCTAGTATTGGAGGAGCAACTCACCACCAGCAACGCGAGCGCAGCGTAGGACAGCAACTTCAGCGGTGTGCGAATCGGCATTGCCGGCATTACTTGACGCCCCGAGCTTGAACCAATAATTCAGACAGCTGATGCACGGTCATGGCGTACATCACGCTGCGGTTATAACGCGTGATTGCATAAAAATTCTTCAGACCCAGCCAGTATTCCGGACCCTTTTCGCCCTCAAGGCGAAATGCAGTCACCGGCAGATCATCGCGCAGCGCATCATGACTCGCCCAACCCAGCGCTCGCAACTCCCCAACGGTCTTTACCGGATCAATGCCCGGACTCAAACCTTCATCAACCCGGTCACCGCGCACGCTCGCAAGGCTGACCACGGGTTCGCCAGCGACCCAGCCATGACGCTTGAAGTAGCTTGCAACACTGCCAATGGCGTCGTCCGGGTCGGTCCAGATATTGATGTGGCCGTCACCGTCAAAATCCACGGCGTACGCGCGAAAACTGCTCGGCATGAACTGCGGCAAACCCATGGCTCCGGCGTAGGAGCCTTTGAGCGTCAGCGGATCGACCTGCTGTTCGCGGGCCAGCAGGAGAAACTCGCGCAGCTCCTTGCGGAAGAAATCGGCACGCGGCGGATAGTCAAAGCCTAGCGTGGACAAGGCGTCGATGACCCGATAATTGCCGGTATTGCGCCCGAAAAACGTCTCGACGCCAATAATCGACACGATCACCTGGGCGGGAACACCGTATTCCTGCTCGGCACGGGCCAGCGCGGCCTCGTGCTGACGCCAGAAGTCCACACCCCGCGCGATGCGCGCGTCAGTGATGAACATCGGGCGATATTCCTTCCATTGCTTGACCCGTTCGGCCGGCCGGGAAATAGCGTCGAGGATCGCCTGCTTGCGCTCCACTTCACGGAACACATCAATCAACTGCTCGCCGGCAAAGCCGTAGTCGCGAGTCATCTGCGCGACGAACTCCGCAACCTGCGGCGAGCCTTCGTAATCCCCTGCCAATGCCTCTTGAACAGATCCAAGGATACCAACCAGGCCGACCAACGGAGCATATCGAGCCCAGTTACGCACTACTTGCATGGAATTCTTCACCTTAATCAAACCTGTGCGATCCACTTACGATGTGTGTGAATCGACATCAAAACCCCAAACGCTGACAGTAGGGTCACCAGCGAAGTTCCGCCGTAACTAATGAAGGGCAGCGGTACGCCCACAACTGGCAGCAGGCCACTGACCATACCGATGTTGACGAAAACGTAAACAAAAAATGTCATTGTCAGGCTGCCCGCGAGCAATTTGCCGAACAAAGTCTGCGCCTGAGCCGTGATGACCAGCCCGCGCCCGATCAATAGCAGATAAATCAGCAGCAGCGCACAAATCCCCACCAGACCGAACTCTTCACCCAATACCGCAATAATGAAGTCAGTGTGGCTTTCCGGCAGGAAATCCAGGTGCGACTGGGTGCCCAGCAGCCAGCCCTTGCCAAACACGCCGCCCGAGCCGATGGCCGCCTTGGACTGAATGATGTTCCAGCCAGTGCCGAGCGGATCGCTCTCCGGATCGAGGAACGTCAGGATTCGCTGCTTCTGGTAGTCGTGCATGATGAAAAACCACATCGCCACCGCGACCGGCACGGCGGCAGCAACCACGCTGATGATCCAGCGCCAGCGCAACCCGGCCATGAACAACACGAAGGTCCCGGAAGCCAGGATCAGCAGCGAGGTGCCCAGGTCCGGCTGCCGCACGATCAGGACGAATGGAATGCCGATCAGCGCCAGGCTGAGCGCTACATGCTTGAGATGCGGCGGCAGCGTGCGTTTCGACAAATACCAGGCGATGGTCGCCGGCATGATGATCTTGAGGAATTCCGAAGGCTGGAAGCGGATCACGCCGGGGATGTTGATCCAGCGGGTCGCGCCCATGGCGTTATGGCCCATCACATCCACCACCACCAGCAGCAGAACCCCCAGCACATAAAGCACCGGCACCCAGCGCGCCATGAAGCGCGGCTCAAGCTGAGCGATGATGACCATCGACACCAGGCCGATGCCGAACGAACTGGCCTGCTTGATCAGCAGATCCCAGTTCTTGCCGCTGGCCGAATACAGCACGAACAGACTGCCGGCCGCCAATGTCAGCAACAGAATCAGCAATGGCCCGTCGATATGAATGCGCTGCAGGAAGGTGGCGCGACGGCGCATCACATCTTCGCTGGACAGAATGCGGTCGAAATTACTCTTCACGGGCACTGGCCGCAGTCTCCACAGGTGTAAGGCCGGCGTACTCAGGCTTGAGCGTGCCGTCGGGATTGAGCAGCCAGGCGTCCATGACCTGACGAACCACGGGAGCAGCGACGCCGGAGCCCGACTCACCGTTTTCGACCATTACGGCGACGACGATCTTCGGGTTGTCGGCTGGCGCGAAGCCTACGAACAAGGCGTGGTCACGATGGCGTTCCTGAACCTTGGAGCGGTCATATTTTTCGCCTTGCTTGATCGCCACGACCTGCGCGGTACCGCTTTTCCCGGCAATCCGGTACTGGGCGCCGATGGCTGCCTTGCGTGCCGTGCCGCGCGCACCGTGCATGACCTGCTGCATGCCGTGGTTGACCTTGGCCCAATCCGACGGGTCACGCAGCACGATGTCCGGCATAGGGTTTTCATCAACGGGCGGCTGGCCTTCGATGGTCCGGGCCAGGTGTGGCCGGTTCCACTTGCCCTTGTTGGCCACCAGCGCTGTGGCCTGGGCCAGTTGCAACGGCGTGGCCTGCATGTAGCCCTGGCCGATCCCGAGGATCAAGGTCTCACCGGGGAACCAGGCCTGACGGCGGGTCGCGCGTTTCCAGTCCCGGGACGGCATCAGGCCTGGGGATTCTTCGAACATGTCCAGCGACACTTTCTGGCCGATGCCGAACTTGTTCATGTAGGCGGACAGCCGGTCGATGCCGATCTTGTGCGCCAGATCGTAAAAGTAGGTGTCATTGGAGCGCATGATCGCGGTGTCCAGATCAACCCAGCCATCGCCGGTGCGGTTCCAGTTACGGTATTTGTGGTCGTAATTGGGCAGCTGATAAAAGCCGGGGTCGAAGACCCGCGATGACGCGGTTACCACGCCGGAGTCCAGCCCGGCAATCGCCACGGCAGGTTTGATGGTCGAACCCGGAGGATACAGACCGCGCAGAATCCGGTTGAACAGCGGTCGATCAATCGAATCGCGCAGCTCGGCATAAGCCTTGAAGCTGATGCCGGTAACGAACAGGTTCGGGTCGAAGCTCGGCGCACTGACCATCGCCAGAACTTCGCCAGTGGCAGGATCGAGGGCAACGATTGCGCCGCGTCGCCCGCCCAGCGCGGCTTCGGCGGCCTGCTGCAGCTTTATGTCGAGGCTGAGCACGATGTCCTTGCCCGGCACCGGATCGGTCCGCTTGAGGACACGCAATACGCGACCACGGGCATTGGTTTCGACTTCTTCGTAGCCGACCTGACCATGCAGCTCGGGTTCGTAGAAACGCTCGATACCGGTCTTGCCAATGTGGTGGGTGCCGCTATAGGCCACGGGATCGAGGCTTTTCAGCTCTTTCTCGTTGATCCGGCCCATATAACCCACCGAGTGCGCAAAATGCGGACCCTCCGGATAATGCCGCACCAGTTGCGCCACCACTTCAACGCCCGGAAGGCGGAACTGGTTGACGGCCACTCTGGCAATTTGTTCTTCGGTGAGTTCGAACAGAATCGGCACCGGCTCGAACGGCCGCCGCCCTTGCTTCATGCGCTTTTCGAAAATGGAACGGTCGTCCGGCGTCAGCTCCAGCACTTCGATGATGGTATCGAGCACCTGGGACCAGTCGCCGGAGCGCTCGCGGGTCATGCTCAGACTGAAACTGGGCCGGTTATCGGCCACCACCACGCCATTGCGGTCGAAGATCAAGCCCCGGCTTGGCGGAATCGGCTGGACATGGACGCGGTTGTTTTCCGACAGGGTCGAGTGGTATTCGTACTGGATGACCTGCAGGTAATACAGCCGCGCCACCAACACGCAAATCAGCACTACGACAGCCACAGCGCCGACCACGACCCGGCCGCGCACCAGACGTGCGTCTTTCTCATGGTCTTTTAGGCGGATCGGCTGAGACATTAGGGCGCAGTGCTATTTGTGATAAGGGTGCCCGGACAGGACTGTCCAGGCGCGGTAGATCTGCTCGCCAATCAGGATACGCACCAGCGGATGAGGCAGGGTCAGCGGCGACAATGACCAGCGCTGCTCACTGCGCGCACAGACTTCCGGCGCCAGGCCTTCGGGACCACCTACCATCAGGTTCACGGTGCGCGCGTCAAGGCGCCAGCGATCGAGTTCCACCGCCAGTTGCTCGGTGCTCCACGGCTTGCCCTGGACTTCGAGGGTCACGATCCGCTCGCCCGGCTGCACTTTAGCCAGCATAGCCTCGCCTTCCTGACGGATGAAGCGAGCCACGTCGGCATTCTTGCCACGGGTATTGAGCGGAATCTCCACCAGATCAAGCGCCAGTTCGGATGGCAGACGCTTGGCATATTCGTGCCAACCTTCTTCCACCCACTTGGGCATGCGCGAACCAACCGCGATCAGACGCAGACGCACAACGACCTCTTACTGCTGGTCTTTGTTGAGCTTGTTGAAATGCTCATGGCCGACTTCAGGGCTGTGGTGCTTGGCATCCGCCGCACGGCTTTGCTCAGCACCCTGCCACAGACGCTCAAGGTCATAGAACTGACGCGCGTTGGCGGTCATCACGTGCACGATGACGTCACCCAGATCCAGCAGCACCCAGTCGCTGTCGCCCTTGCCTTCTTCGCTCAACGATTTCAGGCCGGCAGCCTTGACCTTGTCACGCACGCTATCAACCAGCGCGTTCAATTGACGGTTGGAAGTACCGGTGCAGATCAGCATGTAATCGGCGATGCTGGTTTTGTCGCGAACATCGATGGTTTGAATGTCGGTACCTTTGACGTCTTCCAGTGCTGCGATGGCAATCTGGACGACTTCTTCACTGCTCATTTTCTGCTTTGTCATATAAAACTCAATTTGCTCGTATGTGTGGAACGCCAAAACGCTTGTCGATCAAAGCAGTTGTGGGGCGTTCCCTCAGTTTTTCGGCGCATGGTACAGCCCGTGCGCTTCGATATAGGCCAGTACCGCGTCTGGCACCAGATAACGTACCGACTTCCCGCTGGCCAGCAGTTGGCGGATCTGGGTGGCAGACACGGATAACGGTGTCTGCCAGACGAATGTAATTTGTCCGCCCGGCCCTTTCAGGGCCTTCGGATCACTGACTGCGCGTGCCGCCAGCAGATTGCGCATGGCATCCGGCGACTCGCTGTCCGCGTCCGGGCGCTGCAGCACCACGATATGGCAGTGCTCCAGCAGTTCATCCCAACGATGCCAGGTCGGCAGCCCACAAAAGGCGTCCCAACCGAGCAACAGGAATAACTGGTCCTGCGCGGCCAGCTCGGCCCGCGTCGATTCCAGTGTGTCAATTGTGTAGGACGGCTTGTCCCGCTTCAGCTCGCGGTCATCTACCGTCAACGGCGGCACGCCGACCACCGCGCACTTGACCATCGCCAGACGATCCTGCGCAGATACACTTGGCGTATCGCGATGGGGCGGCCGGGCGCTGGGCGTCAGGCGTAACTCGTCCAGTTCAAGCAACGCGGCGACTTCCAGCGCGCCGCGCAAATGACCGATGTGCACCGGGTCAAACGTGCCACCCAGAATCCCGATGCGTTTGGGCATAAGCGCAGCGGCGTGCCGTTCAGGCTCGCTCAAGTCAGGCTGGCTCCTGTCCACGTAACTGGCCATCACCGATCACGATGTACTTCTCGCAGGTCAGACCTTCGAGGCCGACCGGACCGCGGGCGTGCAGCTTATCAGTAGAAATGCCGATCTCGGCACCCAATCCGTATTCGAAGCCGTCGGCGAAGCTGGTTGGCGCGTTGACCATCACCGAACTGGAGTCGACTTCGGCCATGAAGCGCCGCACCTGCCCCTGATGATCGGAGACGATGGCATCACTGTGATGCGAGCCATAGTGATTGATGTGTTCGATGGCCTGATCCAGCCCCGTCACGATCCGGATCGACAGAATCGGCGCAAGATACTCGGTGTTCCAGTCCTCTTCGGTGGCAACGTTCGCCTCGATCAACTCGCGGGTCCGCTCGCAACCGCGCAGCTCGACGCCTTTTTCGCGGAACTGGGCAGCCATCTGCGGCAGGAACTCGGCTGCGATGGTCTGATCCACCAGCAGGGTTTCCATCGCGCCACATATCCCGTAACGATAAGTCTTGGCGTTGAACGCAATGCGCTGGGCCTTGGGCAGATCGGCGTGGGCACTGACGTAGACGTGGCAGATGCCGTCCAGATGCTTGATGACCGGCACCCGGGCATCACGGCTGACGCGCTCGATCAAACCTTTGCCGCCACGCGGCACGATGACGTCGACGAACTCGGGCATGGTGATCAGCGCACCGACAGCGGCGCGGTCAGTGGTTTCCACCACCTGAACGACGGCAGCCGGCAAACCGGCTTCGGCCAGGCCTCGCTGGATGCAGGCGGCAATCGCCTGGTTCGAATGAATCGCCTCGGAACCACCGCGCAGGATGGTCGCGTTGCCGGACTTCAGGCACAGGCTCGCGGCATCGATGGTCACGTTGGGGCGCGACTCATAGATGATTCCGACCACGCCCAGCGGCACGCGCATCTTGCCCACCTGAATACCGGACGGGCGAAAGCTCATGTCGCGGATCGCGCCGATCGGGTCCGGAAGGTTCGCTACCTGACGCAACCCGACGATCATGCTGTCGATCCGTGCGGGGGTCAGGGCCAGACGTTCAAGCATTGCCGGCTCAAGACCATTGGCGCGGCCAGCGGCCAGGTCCATGTCATTGGCGGCAGACAATTGAGCGCGGGCTTCATCCAGAGCGGCAGCGGTAGCCAATAGCGCGCGGTTTTTCTGCGCGGTGCTGGCACGGCCGATCACTCGCGAAGCTTCGCGGGCGGCTTGACCCAGGCGGGTCATGTAGTCAAGAACAGACTCAGTCATGGTCTCAGAGGTCTTGGCATAGAGGAAAGCGGCCGATTATAGCTGTCAAGCGCCGCTAACGACAGCGGTGACGGGCGGATGGTCGAGAACAGTGCATAAATCGGCGAAAGAGAGATCGCCAGTTGTTACTGACAGCTGACATGTGGGACCGGATTTATCCGGGAAGGCGGCATGCCTGACGACAAAAATGCATTGGAAGTACCGGCCTCTTCCCGGATAAATCCGGTCCCACGGATGTTCGTCAGTTCAGATGGTTATGCGGCAACGACACTATTCAGCTCCAATTAAGATTGAGGTTGCTATCATCACGGCCCACCAGCCGCCACTTCCTGTATTCCCATGCCTGACGCCCTTCCCGACAGTTTTTTCCATCGCGATGCACAAGTGCTGGCCCGAGCGCTGTTGGGCAAGGTGATTCGACACAAAGTGGGCGAACTCTGGCTGGCGGCGCGGATTATCGAGACCGAAGCGTATTACTGCGCCGAGAAAGGCAGTCACGCTTCCCTGGGCTACACCGAGAAGCGCAAAGCGCTGTTTCTCGACGGCGGCCACATCTATATGTATTACGCCCGGGGCGGCGACTCGCTGAACTTCAGCGCCGAAGGCCCGGGCAATGCGGTGCTGATCAAATCCGCTTTCCCGTGGGTCGACGGCGTTTCGGACGCCAACAGCCTTGCGCAAATGCAATTGAATAACCCCGACGCGAGCGGCGCGATCCGCCCACCCGAACGACTGTGTGCCGGGCAAACCCTGCTGTGCAAGGCGCTGGGCCTGAAAGTGCCCATGTGGGACGCCAAGCGCTTCGATCCTGACGTGCTGCTGGTCGAAGATGTGGGCCACCTCCCCGAGCAGATCATCCAGACCACGCGACTGGGCATCCCGACCGGGCGTGACGAACATCTCCTGTACCGCTTCGTCGATGCCCAATACGCACGCTTCTGTACGCGGAACCCGCTGCGACGTGGCCAGGTCGAAGGCCGCGACTACTTTTTAATCGTTCAAGGAAACTGACCCATGGGGCCATGGCTCGATAGCATCACCGGTTGGCTGGCGGCAAACCCTTCATGGCTGAGCGTGGCGATTTTCGTGGTGGCATTTGTCGAGTGCCTGGCCATCGCCGGGATCATCGTGCCCGGCACGGTTTTGCTGTTTGCCGTTGCCGCATTGGCGGGTAGTGGCGTGCTGCCGCTGGGTGAAGTCTTGCTGCTGGGGTTTGTCGGCGGATTACTGGGCGATGCGATTTCTTATTTCCTTGGCCGCAAGTTTCACCAGAATATCCGCCGCCTGCCGGGCCTGCGTCATCATCCCGAATGGATTGGCGGCGCCGAGACTTACTTTCAGCGCTACGGCATCGCCAGCTTGCTGGTCGGGCGCTTCATTGGTCCGCTGCGGCCCATGCTGCCGATGGTGGCCGGCATGTTCGATATGCCGTTCCCGCGCTTCGCCGCTGTCAGCGTTATCGCAGCAGCAGGATGGTCGATTGTCTATCTGCTGCCGGGCTGGGCCGCCGGTGCGGCGGTTCGTCTGCCGTTGCCGGAAGGTTTCTGGCCGCAGGCGGCGGTGGTCGGCGGCGGGATGGCCGTGCTGCTCGCCGTGGCCGTGCAAAGCAGCCTGCGTGGCAAGCGTTACGCGACCAAGGTCATTGCGCTGGTCGCCGGGATCATGTTGGGCGGCCTGTTTCTGGGCTGGCCGTACCTGACGCAGTTCGATAACGGGCTGATGACCCTGGTGCAGGAACATCGCAGCGCCGCAGCCGATGACTTTGTCATCGTCGTGACCGGGCTGGGCGATTTCCGCACACAGTTTTTCGCTGCCGCCCTGTTGCTCGCGCTGCTGCTGATTACCAAACAATGGCGCCATGCGCTGTTTGCCGGGGCGACGACCCTGGGTTGCGCCATCGTCAACGGCAGCATGAAATACCTCTTCGCTCGCGCCCGTCCGGAAGTGCTGCTCGAACCCCTCACTACTTACAGTATGCCAAGTGGCCACAGTTCGGCCGCGTTTGGTTTGTTCATGACCCTGGCGGTGCTGGCCGGTCGTGGGCAACCAGTGCGTTTACGCCTCACATGGCTGCTATTGGGCGGCATACCGGCGCTGTCGATTGCCATGTCTCGGGTGTATCTGGGTGTTCACTGGCCGACCGACGTACTGGCCGGGATGATGCTGGCGTTCTGCGTGTGCGCCGCCAGCCTGGCTGTCGTCCAGCGCGACACCTCGTTGAATGCGCTGCCGGTGCGGGTCTGGTGGCTGATCCTGCCGGCCATGGTCGCGCTGTTCAGCGCCTTTGCCTTGCATTCACTGCCCCATGCGATCCTTCGCTATCAGTATTAATGCCCAACGCAGGCCGGCAACTCAGGCCTGCAGATCGCCTTGCATCTCATCGAGCAGATCCTGGATCGCATCGAGGCGCTCTTCCGCGTCATCGATTTCCAGTAGCTCGATCTTGTCTTCCTCGGTGAACGGCAGCAGATACGCCAACTGATTGGCCAGCGACTGCTGGCCGTTGGCGGTCAGGCCCATATTCAGCGCGGCGACCATTGGATGCTCGGCCAGGGCCGCGAGCAAGGCGACCAGGTCGGCGTCCTCTTCCTGTAATGGCCGTTCCTGAGGTTCGTCCAGCCACTGCACCTGGGCGATCAGCAATTGATCGCGCTGGGTTTCAGTACTGAGCACGCGAAAACGCCGCCCGCCTTCCACGCGAATCCCGAGCAGGCCATTGTCCTGCTGCTGGAAATCACGCACCAAGGCCTCGCAGCCGATCAACGAATAGCCCGCTGGCGCATCGCCGACCTCTTTACCTTCGGTGATGCACACCACGCCAAAGCCTTCGCCTTGTTTCATGCAGCGGCTGATCATGTCCAGATAGCGGGCCTCGAACAGTTGCAGGTCGAGCACACACCCCGGAAACAGCACAGCATTGAGTGGAAAAAGCGGCAACGTCATACAAAAGCACCTTTAAACGACCAAAGACACCGCGATCGGCAAGAACAACGCGGTCGCGACACCCATCAGACTCATTGCCAGCGCAGCAAAAGCGCCGCACTCCTCACCTTCCTGCAACGCCGCCGAGGTACCCACCGCGTGGGCGGTAAGGCCCAGCGCCATGCCTCGGGCAGCGGGGCTTTCCACGCCGACCAGGGTCAGCAGACCAGGACCGAATATTGCCCCGATCACGCCAGTAATCAACACGAACACCGCCGCCAGCGCCGCCACGCCGCCGATCTGCTCGGCGACCAGCATGGCAATGGGCGAAGTGACCGATTTGGGCGCCATGGTCATCAGGATCATGTGATTGGCACCAAACAGCCACCCTAATAGCACGCACAGCCCGGTGGCGAACACGCCGCCCACTACCAGCGTAGTTAAAGTCGGCCACAACAATTGTCGAATCCTGCGCAAATTCAGAAAAAGCGGCACCGCCAGCGCGACGGTCGCAGGCCCGAGCAGAATGCTGAGAATTTCCGTGCTCTTGCGGTATTCGGCGTAGCTCAGGCCACAACTGAGCAAGACGCCAATGACCACCAGCATCGACACCAGCACCGGCTGCAAAAACACCCAGCGGGTTTTCTCGTAACCGGCCAGCACCAGTTGATAAGCGCCGAGGGTAATGGCGATGCCGAACAACGGATGATGAATCACCGACATCCCCGCGCCGTGCCAGTCGAGACTCATAACGGCTCCTGGCGGCGCGCCTGACGCTCGATAAGTTTCTGCATCAGCCACCCGGCGAACATCAGGGCAATCATCAGCGACAACACCAGCGAGCCAACGATGGCCCAGAAATCCTCGGCAATGGCTGCGGCGTAGACCATCACGCCCACGGCGGGCGGCACCAGCAGCAACGGCAGATAGCGCAGCAGACTGCTGGCCGCCAGGCTGATCGGCTCGCTGACCTCGCCGCGCACCATGAGATATACCAGCATCAGCACCAGCCCGATAATCGGCCCGGGCAGAATCGACAAGAACAAATGATTGAGCGCAGTGCCGAGCAATTGGAACAGCACCAGCCAGGTCAAACCCCGTAACAACATAAAAAGCTCCAGCAAATCGGCGGCGACATTATAGGCACGCAGCCCTGTTGGCTATGGATCGGCATTCGCAAAGCTGCACTTGGCTAACCATCCCTTGACCAATCCTCAACCCTCTGCTGATCTTGGATTCACTTGCGAAGGCAAAATCCTACGCAAAAAGTAGAAAAAGCAGTAATACAAAAAAGAAAACGACGAAGACAAGGAGAGTGCCTATGCCGTTTGTACCTGTTACAGAACTCAAGAATTATGTCGGCAAGGAGCTGGGATATTCCGAATGGCTGACCATCGATCAGGAACGCATCAACCTGTTCGCCGAAGCCACAGGCGATTTTCAATTCATTCACGTGGACCCGGTCAAAGCCGCCCAGACGCCATTTGGCGGGACCATCGCCCACGGGTTTCTGTCGCTGTCGTTGATCCCCAAGCTGATGGAAAACCTGCTGGTGATGCCTGAAGGCCTGAAAATGGCGGTCAACTACGGCCTGGACAGCGTGCGCTTTATCCAGCCGGTAAAAGTCGACTCGCGCGTTCGTCTAAAAGTTGACTTGACCGAAGTGATCGAGAAAAAACCAGGCCAATGGCTGCTCAAAGCCACGGCCACACTGGAGATCGAGGGTCAGGAGAAGCCAGCGTTCATCGCTGAACCCCTGTCCATGTGCTTCGTGTAACACTGTTAAAACACGAAACAGTCGTTACAGACTGTTTCGTCTCTCTTCCTGGCTGCGGCATACTCCCACCGGCTGTGCGATGGCGCCCGCTCGGGCACATTCGAAACTCGCCTGGCTTTAAATTTTTCGGGATCTACCATGCGCGCGCTTGTTCCATTGGCTCTGTCACTCTTAATCGCTGCCTGCGGTGACGGCGAACCGCTGTCCCCACCCGACGCACGCCTGCCCGACGGCGGACGTTATCGCGGTGATGTGGTCAACGGCTTGCTGCAAGGTCAGGGACGAATCGATTATCCCAATGGCAGCTGGTACGCCGGCCAATTTCAGAATGGCCAGTGGCATGGTCAGGGCGAATGGCACGCGAGCAACGGCGACGTCTACAAAGGTGGCTTCGCCAATGGCCTGTTCGATGGACACGGCACGCTGACCACCAGTGGCGGCAGCTATGTCGGCGGCTTCAAGCTGGGCCGCCGCGAAGGCGAAGGCACCCTCAAAGAGAAAGGCCTGACCTATCGCGGCGCATTCAAGGCTGACCAGTACGACGGCCTCGGTCGCCTGGAACTTGATGACGGCAGCCAGTATCAGGGCCAGTTCTCCCGTGGCAAGCCTAACGGCGAAGGCCAGCGCAGCGACGCCAGCGGCAATCAATTCAGCGGCAACTTCGTTAACGGTCAGCTGCAAGGCATCGGCAGCTTCAACAGCGCCGATGGCGATCAATACGTTGGCGGCTTCATCAATAACCAGCTCAACGGTCACGGCCGCTACGAAAACAGCGACGGCGACGTGTGGGTCGGCATGTTCAAGGATGGCGCGCTCAATGGCCGAGGTGAGTTGATTGGCGCTGATGGCAGCCACTATGTCGGCGAGTTCAGCGGCTGGAAATTCTCCGGGCAAGGCCGTCTGCGACTGGTCGATGGCAGTACTTACGTCGGCGAATTTGCCGATGACACGTATCAGGGCCAAGGCGTTCTGACTTCCGCGCAAGGCACGCTGCAGAGCGGTTTCTGGGTCAACAGCCAGCGCGTGCGTGATGCTCAGGGCAAACTTCTGCCTGACTCACTGGAAGTCGGCATGCTCGCCCAGGGCCCGTTGCTGGAAAAAGCCCTGGCCGCCGTGCCTGTCTCAACTCCCGCCGTGGAGCTGTTCACCCTGGTGGTGGGCGGCGACGGTAAGCAAAGCGTATTTCTGCGCGAGGCCGACTTTGTCAGCAACCTGCTGGCCTCACGATTCGGCGCTTACGGGCAGATCAGCCTGGTCAACCATCGCGATCACATGATCGACCGGCCATTGGCGACCCGGGAAAACATCAGCCGCGCCATGCGCACCCTCGCGCAACGCAGCGGCCCGGAAGACCTGGTGTTCATCTATCTGACCAGCCACGGCACACAGGATCACGAACTGGTCCTGGATCAGCCGCGCATCGAATTGGCGGATCTGCCCGCCGATGAGCTGGCAGCGGTCATGGCGCCACTGAAGAATCGCGACAAGGTGGTGGTGATTTCGGCGTGCTATTCGGGCGGCTTCATTCCGGCCCTGAAAGACGAGCGCACCTTGGTGATCACCGCGTCCCGCGAAGACCGGGTTTCCTTCGGTTGCTCGGAAGAAGCGGACTTCACCTACTTCGGTGACGCGCTGTTCGCCAAGGCGCTGGTTGCAACCGACGACCTGCAGCAGGCGTTCAACGCCGCCAAAGACACCGTCGCCGAGCGGGAAATCGCTGACAACTACGATGCCTCGGAACCACAGATCTGGGCCCCCAAAGGCGTCATTGCGCATTGGAACCTGCTACGCAAGAGCCAGGCGGAACGTGCACTCAATACCTTATCGACTCGCAAGGAAGCGAAGACCGTCGGCAGCCACTAAGCTGTCGTCTATCAAGGGAGGAATCTATGTACTTGACGCCGCAACACATCCTGCTCGCCGGTGCCACCGGTCTGACTGGCGAACACTTGCTGGATCGCCTGCTCAATGAACCCACGGTCAGCCGCGTGCTGGCCCCGACCCGCCGGCCGTTGGCCGAACATCCGCGCCTGGAAAATCCCGTGGGCGAATTGACGAGCCTGCTGCCGACCCTGCGCGGTCAGGTCGACATCGCCTTCTGTTGCCTGGGCAGCACTATCAAACAGGCCGGTTCACAGGAAGCGTTTCGCGCCATTGATCTGGATATGGTGGTGGCTTTCGGCAAACGCGCCAGGGAAATGGGCGCGCGGCATTTGCTGGTGATCAGCGCGATCAATGCAGATCCGGGCTCAAGCGTGTTCTACACCCGCACCAAGGGTGAAATGGAGCAGACGCTCAAGGCGCAGGACTGGCCGCAACTGACCATCGCCCGCCCTTCGCTGCTGCTGGGCAATCGCAATGAAACGCGCCTGGCCGAACAACTCGCCGCGCCCATCGCCAAACTGATCCCCGGCAAATACGGCGCCATCGAGGCCTGCAGCCTGGCCCGAGCGCTGTGGCGTCTGGCCCTGGAAGAACAATCCGGCGAGCGGGTCGTGGAGTCGGATGAGTTGCGCAAGTTGGGGAAGTAACGCGAAACGCTAATACCTTGTGGGAGCGAACTTGCTCGCGAAGGCAATTGCCTGAACGCTAAAAGATGCACTGGATGCCCCGCCCCTTTCGCAAGCAAGCTTGCTCTCACAATATCTAAGGAAGTCGCCTACAACCCACCCGTCGCCTGAAACCCAACCCCCAGCGCGGTGAGCAGCGACAACGGCAGCAGCAAGGTATCGAGCAGCGCGCTGCCGGGCAGATCCAGACCCGGATAGCTCGGCGCTTCGGCACCGAAGCGATCCATCGCGCAACAACCGCCCTGCATCGCATACAAATCCAGCCGCGTCCCGGCATACACCACGGGCGCGCCGGGCTGCGCTGCATTGAGCGTGCGGGCGGTGGCGCAACCGGTCAGGGTCAGCGCCAGGGCAATCAGCAGCAGCTTATTCATCGGCGCTCAAATGATGTTCGCCCCAACGCGGCAGCATGTCTTGCGGGATATTCAGCAGATTGAGGATTCGCGCGACCACGAAGTCGATCAAGTCGTCGATGGTTTGCGGCTGATGATAAAAGCCTGGCGATGCCGGAAGAATCACCGCGCCCAGGTTCGACAGCTTGAGCATGTTCTCCAGATGAATGCTGGAAAACGGCGCTTCACGCGGCACCAGAATCAGCTGCCGACGCTCCTTGAGGGTCACATCCGCAGCGCGTTCGATCAGGTTGTTGCAGGCGCCGGTGGCAATCGCCGACAAGGTTCCCGTCGAACACGGCACGACGACCATGGCGCTGGGCGAGCCCGAGCCCGAGGCCACGGGCGACATCCAGTCTTCCTTGCCATACACGCGAATCTGCCCCGCTGCCGCGCCGGTGTATTCGGTGAGGAACGCCTGCATCATGCTCGGTTTTGGCGGCAGCAAGACATCCGTTTCGGTGGCCATGACCAACTGCGCGGCCTTGGAAATCAGAAAGTGTACTTCGCGATCTTCGCGCACCAGACAATCGAGCAGGCGCAGGCCATATTGCGCGCCCGACGCGCCGGTCATGGCAACGGTGACGCGTTCCGGGCCGTTCATTGCAGCGCCTCAGCTAGTTTGCCGTGCAAACCGCCGAAGCCGCCGTTGCTCATGATCACGATGTGCGTGCCCGGCTGTGCCTGGCTTTTCACCCTGGCAATAATCCCGTCCAGCGAATCGCAAACCACGGCGGGCACTGGACACAGCGCGGCGGTGCCGGCCAGATCCCAACCCAGATTGGCCGGGGCGTACCACACCACTTGGTCGGCCTGTTGCACGCTTTCCGGCAGGCCGTCGCGATGGGCGCCGAGCTTCATGGAATTGGAGCGCGGCTCGATGATCGCGATCAGTGGCGCGTCGCCGATCTTCTTGCGCAGGCCATCAAGAGTGGTGGCAATGGCAGTCGGGTGGTGAGCGAAATCGTCATAAATAGTGATGCCGCGCACTTCGGCGACCTTCTCCATGCGCCGCTTGACGCTTTTGAACGCGCTCAAGGCTTCGACACCCAGGGCGGGCACGACGCCAACATGACGCGCAGCCGCCAGGGTTGCCAAAGCATTGGCCACGTTGTGCTGGCCAGTCATGTCCCACTCGACCACACCTTGAGCCTGACCTTCGAAAACAACTTCGAAACGCGAACCGTCTTCGCTGAGCAAGCGCGCCTGCCACTGGCCGTTCTGACCGGTGGTTTGTACCGGCGTCCAGCAACCCATCTGAATGACCCGCGTCAGCGCCGGTTCAGTGGTGGGATGAATGACCAGGCCTTCGCTTGGAATGGTGCGCACCAGGTGATGGAACTGCCGCTCGATAGCGGGCAGATCGGGGAAGATATCGGCGTGATCGAACTCAAGATTGTTGAGGATCGCGGTGCGCGGCCGGTAGTGAACGAACTTGGAGCGTTTGTCGAAGAACGCGCTGTCGTATTCGTCAGCTTCCACCACGAAAAACGGCGTGTCACCCAAGCGGGCTGACACCGCAAAATTCTGCGGCACGCCGCCGATCAGGAAGCCGGGACTCATGCCGGCATGTTCGAGCACCCAAGCCAGCATGCTGCTGGTCGTGGTTTTGCCGTGAGTGCCGGCCACCGCCAGCACCCAGCGACCTTGCAACACGTGATCGGCGAGCCATTGCGGGCCGGAAACGTAAGGCAGGCCTTTATTGAGGACGTACTCAACCGCCGGATTGCCCCGCGACAGCGCGTTGCCAATCACCACAAGATCAGGTGCGGGGTCGAGCTGCTCGGGGTCGTAACCCTGCGTCAGTTCGATGCCTTGAGCCTGCAATTGCGTGCTCATCGGCGGATAGACATTGGCGTCGGAGCCGGTGACCCGATGGCCCAACTCTTTGGCGAGCACCGCCAGCGAACCCATGAAAGTGCCGCAAATACCAAGAATATGAATATGCATGACCACCTCTTAAAACATCCGCGCAGGTTAGCTCAGGGGCGGTGAAATGGCACTTAGTGTTTGCGGAGGCGTTCGCGCAGAACCTTCAATTTGTGGGAGCAAGCTTGCTTGCGAAGACGGTAGACCAGATGGCAAAAATGTTGTGGATGTCTTAAAACCTGACCTTGCCCCTGAAAAACGTATCCCTTGCCAGGTGTCTCAATAGCCGCAAGGATACGACATGACTAAGTCCAAGACAGACCGCGTTAAATACACCCTCGAGTTCAAGCTTGAGGCCG
>NZ_JAFCXH010000013.1:0-177254 GCF_049898225.1 Pseudomonas sp. DSP3-2-3
GATACCCGCTCGATCACCGAACCTGCCGGTGCGTTGGGCGTGGCCGGGATCAAAAAGTACGTCGAGCACTACGGCGTCAGCGGCCAGACCCTGGTGGCTATCGATTCCGGCGCCAACGTTAATTTCGACCGCCTGCGTCATGTGGCCGAGCGCGCCGAGCTGGGTGAAGGCCGCGAAGCCATCATCGCCGTGACCATCCCCGAGCAGCCGGGCAGTTTCAAGGCCTTCTGCGAAGCCATCGGCAAACGGCAGATCACCGAATTCAACTACCGCTACCACACTGACCGCGAAGCGCACATCTTCGTCGGCGTGCAAACCCATCCCGACACCGATCCGCGTGCAGCCTTGGTGGCCAGCCTGACCGAACAGGGCTTTCCGGTGCTGGATTTGACTGACAACGAACTGGCCAAGCTGCACATCCGGCACATGGTCGGCGGCCATTCCGAGCGGGTCAGCGATGAAGTGGTGTTCCGCTTCGAATTCCCGGAACGGCCGGGCGCGCTGTTCAACTTCCTCAACAAGCTGGGCGGTCAGTGGAATATCTCGATGTTCCACTACCGCAACCACGGCGCGGCGGATGGCCGGGTCATGGCCGGACTGGTGGTGCCTGAGGACGAACGACACCTGATCCCGGCGGCGCTGGCCGAGATTGGCTATCCGTATTGGGATGAAAGCGAGAATCCGGCTTATAAGCTGTTTTTGGGGTGAATGGGTGGTTGTGGGACCGGCTTTAGCCGGGAAGAGGCCGGTACATTCGCTAGACTTTCAGAGCCTGAACCTGCGCCTTCCCGGCTAAAGCCGGTCCCACGGGCTCATCTATTTCACTGGAGCACTCCGAAAATGGAACATTTCACCACGATCAAAATCCTCCACGTCGTCACCACTGTGCTGTTTTTGCTCAGCGCGCTGGGGCTGGCTGGATTCGTCATCAAGCAACGCCGTGCAGGCGATGCGAGCGTGCAAAACCGCTTGTTGCAGCGGCCGTGGCTGTTCGTCTGGTTGCTGATGGGGCTTTGTCTGCTGATCATGCCGATCAGCGGCTGGTGGCTGGTGCATTACGCTGGCTGGTCGCTGGGGCAGACCTGGCTGCTGGCGAGCAGCGTGCTCTACACCCTCGGCACGCTGAGTTGGGCGTGGCTGGTAGCGCGGCTCAATCGACTGCGCACCGCAGGCGGCGGTAAACCAGCGATCACTCTGGGTTTGGCAATCTTCAGCGCCGTGTGCTTTATCGCCATTGCCGGGCTGATGGGTGCGAAGCCGGTTTAGTGAGCAAGTCCCGGTTCACCTTGTGGGACCGGCTTTAGCCGGGAAGGCGGCATTTTTGACAGTGCAAATGCGTCGGCCTCACTGGCCTCTTCCCGGCTGAAGCCGGTCCCACAGGATCACATCCCATCCAAGGGCTGGGATCAACTGCGCAACGTAATCACTGGCCAACCCCGACTCTCGGCTTCGGCGCGCAGTTTCGGGTCGGGATCGACGGCCACCGGGTTGGCGACTTGTTCCAGCAGCGGCAGGTCGTTCAGCGAGTCGCTGTAGAAATAGCTGTCATCCAGATTGAAGTGGTTCTCTTCCAGCCATCTATTGAGCCGCGTCACTTTGCCTTCACGAAAGCAGGGTATATCGGTGGTGCGGCCGCTGTAGCGTCCGTCGATGACTTCACATTCGGTCGCCAGCAGGGTGTCGATACCCAGCCGCGCGACGATGGGGGCGGTGACGAAACGATTGGTTGCGGTGATCACCACGAGCTTGTCGCCAGCTTCGCGATGCATGGCGATGAGTTCCATGGCCTTGGGCAGGATGATCGGTTCGATGCAGTCGCGCATGAAGTCGCGGTGCCACTCGTCGAGTTGCGCCATATCGGTAGAACCGAGGATTTCCAGGCTGAAGTTCAGGTAATCGGTCAGATTCAAGGTTCCGGCCAGGTAATCCTGATAAAACGCGTCGTTACGCGTTTTGTAGACAACGGCGTCGAGGATGCCGCGCTCGCACAGGTAATCGCCCCATGCGTGATCGCTGTCGCCGCCCAAAAGTGTGTTGTCGAGGTCGAATAAGGCCAGACGCATGCAGTTACCCGCTGAAATTGCTGAAAAAAGAGCCCAAGAATACGAGGTTTTCACAAGTCTTCACATAACCTGCTAAGCCTCGTTGCTGCTTTGATCGCCTTTGTGGAACAATGCGGCGACATGCGTTTGCGAGGTTGTTGCCGTGATCGACCCCGATGGTTTCCGTCCAAATGTCGGGATTATTCTGACAAACGATGCTGGCCAGGTCCTATGGGCTCGGCGAATCAACCAAGATGCCTGGCAGTTTCCACAAGGCGGGATCAACCCTCAGGAAACGCCAGAAGACGCGCTTTACCGTGAATTGAATGAAGAAGTCGGGCTTGAGCGCGAAGATGTGCAAATTCTTGCCTGTACACGAGGCTGGTTGCGTTATCGTCTCCCGCAACGACTGGTCAGGACGCACAGCCAACCGCTGTGTATCGGCCAAAAGCAAAAATGGTTTCTCCTGCGCCTGGTCTCCAACGAGCAGCGGGTGCGGATGGATTTGACCGGGAAACCGGAGTTCGATGGCTGGCGCTGGGTCAGTTATTGGTATCCGCTGGGTCAGGTGGTGACATTCAAGCGCGAGGTGTATCGACGCGCACTCAAAGAGCTTGCCCCGCGCCTTTTATCGCGCGACTGACACGGAGTTCGACCCCGAGCCATGCTCAATACGCTGCGCAAGATCGTCCAGGAAGTTAACTCCGCCAAGGATCTAAAGGCGGCGTTGGGCATTATTGTGTTACGCGTAAAAGAGGCCATGGGCAGCCAGGTCTGCTCGGTCTACTTGCTCGACCCCGAAGCCAATCGTTTCGTGCTGATGGCGACCGAGGGTCTGAACAAGCGCTCGATCGGCAAAGTCAGCATGGCCCCGAACGAGGGCCTGGTCGGTCTGGTCGGCACCCGCGAAGAGCCGCTGAACCTCGAAAACGCCGCCGATCACCCACGTTATCGCTACTTTGCCGAAACCGGCGAGGAGCGTTTCGCCTCATTCCTTGGAGCGCCGATCATTCACCACCGTCGCGTGGTGGGCGTACTGGTCATCCAGCAAAAGGAGCGGCGCCAGTTCGACGAAGGGGAAGAAGCTTTCCTCGTGACGATGAGCGCGCAGCTCGCCGGCGTTATCGCCCACGCTGAGGCCACCGGCTCGATCCGGGGTCTTGGTCGTCAGGGCAAAGGGATTCAGGAAGCAAAATTTGTCGGCGTCGCCGGTTCGCCCGGTGCTGCCGTGGGCGTGGCCGTGGTCATGCTGCCGCCCGCCGATCTGGAAGTGGTGCCGGACAAGACCGTCACTGACATCGCCGCCGAGCTGGCCTTGTTTCAGACCGCCCTGGAAGGCGTGCGCGGCGACATGCGCACTTTGTCCGCCAAGCTCGCGACCCAGCTGCGGCCGGAAGAACGCGCGCTGTTCGATGTGTACCTGATGATGCTCGACGATGCCTCGCTGGGCAGCGAAGTGACCAATGTCATCAAGACCGGCCAGTGGGCGCAGGGCGCGCTGCGCTCGGTGGTCAGCGAACACGTCAAACGCTTCGAATTGATGGACGACGCCTACCTGCGCGAGCGCGCGTCCGACGTCAAGGATCTGGGTCGTCGCCTGCTGGCCTACCTGCAACAAGCCCGGCAACAGACGCTGGTGTACCCCGATAACACGATTCTGGTCAGCGAGGAACTCACGCCCGCCATGCTGGGTGAAGTGCCGGAAGGCAAGCTGGTCGGCCTGATTTCGGTCCTCGGCTCCGGCAACTCCCACGTCGCGATCCTGGCCCGCGCCATGGGTATTCCGACGGTTATGGGCGTGGTCGATCTGCCGTATTCCAAGGTTGACGGCATCGAGCTGATCGTCGACGGCTATCACGGCGAAGTCTTCACCAACCCCAGCGACATCATGCGCAAGCAGTTCGCCGAGGTGGTCGAGGAAGAGCGTCAGCTCTCCCAAGGCCTGGATTCCCTGCGTGAGTTGCCTTGCGTAACGCTGGACGGCCATCGCATGCCGTTGTGGGTCAACACCGGTCTGCTGGCCGATGTGGCCCGCGCGCAGCAGCGTGGCGCCGAAGGTGTTGGTCTGTATCGCACCGAAGTGCCGTTCATGATTAACCAGCGTTTCCCGAGTGAAAAGGAACAGCTGGCGATCTACCGCGAGCAACTGGCCGCTTTCCACCCATTGCCGGTCACCATGCGCAGCCTTGATATCGGCGGCGACAAGGCGCTGTCCTACTTCCCGATCAAGGAAGACAACCCGTTCCTCGGCTGGCGCGGCATTCGCGTCACCCTCGATCACCCGGAAATCTTCCTGGTGCAGACCCGCGCCATGCTCAAGGCCAGTGAAGGCTTGAACAATCTGCGAATTCTGCTGCCGATGATTTCCAGCACTCACGAAGTGGAAGAGGCCTTGCACCTGATCCACCGCGCGTGGGGCGAAGTGCGCGACGAAGGCACCGACGTGCCGATGCCGCCGGTTGGCGTGATGATCGAAGTGCCTGCGGCGGTTTATCAGACCCGCGATCTGGCGCGTCAGGTGGACTTCCTGTCGGTCGGCTCCAACGACCTGACCCAATATTTGCTGGCGGTGGACCGCAACAACCCACGGGTAGCCGACCTTTACGACTATCTGCACCCGGCGGTGCTGCAAGCCTTGCAGAACGTCGTGCGCGACGCCCATGCCGAAGGCAAGCCGGTGAGCATCTGCGGTGAGATGGCCGGCGATCCGGCGGCTGCGGTGCTGTTAATGGCGATGGGCTTTGACAGCCTGTCGATGAACGCCACCAACCTGCCGAAAGTGAAATGGATGCTGCGTCAGATCCACTTGAGCAAGGCCAAGGAATTGCTTGCGCAATTGATGACCAACGACAACCCGCAAGTCATCAGCAGCTCGCTGCAACTGGCGCTGAAAAATCTTGGGCTGTCGCGGATGATCAATCCGGGGTCGGTCAAGGGGCATTGATTCAATAACCACCGTAGGACCGGATTTATCCGGGAAGCGTCGGGGGCTGCCGACACATCTGCTGTGTCAGGAATTCCGCTTTCCCGGCTAAAGCCGGTCCCACACAGTCTGCACAGTTAAAGAACCAGCTCCACTTCCCCCAATCCCCCGCCATACGGCCCGAAACTGTGTTCGACGATGCGTCGGCTGCCATCGGCATTGACGATCAGCGCGGTGCTGGCGCGGGTGCCGTAGGTCGGGCTGGCGATGAAGATGCTGGAAAGCAGGGTTTCCGTGGCCAGACTCACCCCAGTATCCGGCAGGTCCGCGAGCGGTGCGGTGTCTGGATCGCCCAGCAATGTCAGCAGCGCCCCTGGTTGCGGGTCGTCCAGTTGGGCGTTCAATGCGGCCTTGGCCTTGATCAGCTTGGGCCATGGCGTGTCCAGCCCGGCGTTCGATAATCCGTAGACCCCCTCGCTCAATTGCTGTGGTTCTGGGTTCGAGCTATTGAGGTAATGCAGCGTTTGGCCATCGCCGACCAGCAGATTGAAGCCGCCGTACTCGTCTGCCCGGCCTGCCACTTCGAACAAATATTCTTCAATTGGCGCTTGGCCGGTCAAAAATTGCGCAACCAGTTCGCCCCGGGAGCGACGGCCCAAGGGCTGGTTAGGGTCGCGAATATTGGTCAGTGCGGCAAATCGCCCGTCGGCGCTGATGCCCAGCCAGGTGCCGCCCGCTTCCAGATCGCGACCTGCATAGACGTGCGGCGCATCGACCCATTGCGCCAACGGCTGGGTGGGACGCGCGTAGAATTCGTCACGATTGGCGGCAACAATCAGCGGTTGTGCGTGAGAAGGGCGCCAGGCAAAGACGATCAGACACATGCGGTACTCCTTTTTTCACCACTCTACGCATCCACCGGGCCGACATCCATCGTGCTGGTAGAGCGCGAGACCGTGCTCCGGTAACATGCCGTTCTCTTTTCGCGTGATCCCGCAGCGTTGCTGTTCAGCGTGGGTTTAAGTTTCCTGCTTTAGTGTGTTCTGGTTTAGTTGCTCGCAAGAGCGTTCGAATTTTTTGAGGAGTCGCAATGCTGCCTTACCCGCAGATTGACCCGGTCGCGGTGGCTATCGGCCCGCTGCAAATTCACTGGTACGGATTGATGTACCTGGTCGGCATCGGTGGTGCGTGGCTGCTGGCATCGCGTCGCCTGAACAGCTTTGATCCGACCTGGACCAAAGAAAAACTTTCCGACATGATTTTCTGGCTGGCCATGGGCGTTATCGTCGGCGGGCGGCTGGGTTACGTGTTGTTCTACGATCTGCCCGCGTACATCGCCAATCCGCTGCTGATTTTCGAAGTCTGGCGCGGCGGCATGGCGTTCCACGGTGGCTTCGTCGGCGTCATGCTGGCGGCCTGGTGGTTCGGTCGACGCAACGGTAAGTCGTTCTTTGAACTCATGGACTTCATCGCACCGTTGGTGCCGATTGGCCTGGGTGCCGGGCGTATCGGTAACTTCATCAATGCCGAATTGTGGGGCAAGCCGACCGACCTGCCTTGGGCCATGGTCTTTCCGCCGTTCAGCGATCCGGCGCAACTGCCGCGTCACCCGTCGCAGCTGTATCAGTTCGCGCTGGAAGGCGTTGCGCTGTTTCTCATCCTCTATCTGTTCTCGCGCAAGCCCCGCCCGACCATGGCTATTTCCGGGATGTTCGCCTTGTTTTACGGGATTTTCCGCTTCATCGTCGAGTTTGTCCGCGTGCCGGATGCGCAGCTGGGTTACCTCGCATGGGGTTGGGTCACCATGGGTCAGATCCTCAGCCTGCCGATGATCATCGCCGGTATCGTGCTGATCTGGCTGGCGTACCATCGCGCTGCGGGCAAGACCGCAGCGGTTTAACACCGAAACGCCGGGCGCGGCTGTCCGGCGGATTCATCGATGCAGGTAATTTATGAAGCAATATCTGGAACTCGTCGCTCACGTCATCAAGAACGGGACGCTGCAAGCCAACCGTACCGGCGTGAAGACCATCAGCTTTCCCGGCGCCATGCTGCGCTATGACCTGCAGGAAGGCTTTCCGGCGATCACCACGCGGCGCATGGCCTTCAAGTCAGCGATTGGCGAAATGGTCGGTTTCCTGCGTGGCGTGAATAACGCTGCCGAATTTCGCGAGCTGGGCTGCAAGGTCTGGGATCAAAACGCCAACGAAAACGCCCAGTGGCTGGACAACCCGTTCCGCAAGGGCGACGACGATCTGGGCGAGATCTACGGCGTGCAGTGGCGCAAATGGCCCGCTTACAAGCGCATCGACCTGAGCAGTCCGGCCGCCATCGAGCTGGCGCTGAGCCAGGGCTATCAGCAGATCGCCCAATCTGAAGAAAACGGCCAGGCTTACGTCGTGCTGTACAAGGCCATCGACCAGATTCGCCAGTGTGTCGACACGATCATCAAGGACCCGGGCAGTCGCCGGATTCTGTTCCACGGCTGGAATTGCGCGCAACTGGACGAAATGGCGTTGCCGCCTTGCCATTTGCTGTATCAGTTCCACCCGAATCAGGAGACCAAAGAAATCTCCCTGACCCTGTATATCCGCTCCAACGATCTGGGGCTGGGCACCCCATTCAACCTGACCGAAGGCGCGGCCTTGCTGAGCCTGATCGGTCGCCTGACGGGCTACACGCCGCGTTGGTTCACGTATTTCATCGGCGATGCCCATGTCTACGAAAACCACCTGGACATGCTCAACGAGCAGCTGACCCGCGAGCCGTTCCCGATGCCGAAACTGGTGATCTCCGAGCGCGTGCCCGAGTTTGCCAGGACCGGTGTTTATCAGCCGGAGTGGCTGGAGCAGATCGAACCCTCGGACTTCACCCTGGAAGGTTACCAACACCATCCAGCGATGACGGCGCCGATGGCGGTTTAACTGCTGGCTGGAATGAGGTGAATGTGGGAGCAAGCTTGCTTGCGAAGACGATTTTTCAGGCCCCAATATGTGTCGGGTGTAATGATCTCTTCGCGAGCAAGCTCGCTCCCACAATTTTGTGAAGCTCCCACCCCCTCAATGTCCATGACTCCTGCCCACATGGGAATGCTCTGATTCCAGCGTTGCCACGCCGCCGCTTACCTCCAGCCGATCCAGAATCCCGCAATGATCCGGCGCGCCTTCGCTGCAACGTTCACGCAGGTCGAGCAGTTGCGCCTGCAGGGCTTGCAGGCTGGCGATGCGGGTGTTGACGTGCTGGATGTGCTCGTCGATCAGCGCATTGACGCTTTCGCACTGGTCCTGCGGGCTGTCGCGCAAGTTGAGCAGGCTGCGAATCTCTTCCAGGGTCATGTCCAGGCCACGGCAATTGCGGATGAACGTCAGCCGCTCCACATGCGCCTGCGTATACAGCCGGTAGTTGCCATCACTGCGCGCCGGAGGCGGCAGCAGCCCTTCGCGCTCGTAATAACGGATGGTTTCCACCTGGGCGTCGGTCAGTTTTGCCAGCTCGCCAATCTTCATCTCGTCGATCCTGTTTTTGGTGCTTGACCCTATAGTGGCTACAGGGTGTTCACTTGGCAACAAGCAAGTCAAAGGACTGGACCATGAGCCAAGCGACCCCAATCGATCCGAAACACGAACATGCCGAACACGACCATTCGGCGCACGATCATGCCCATTCAGAACATAGCCACGCCAAGCACGAACATAGTTGCTGCTCTACGGACGCGGCACCCGCTGTCGTTACCTTCAGCGATGCACCAGCGTCTGGCGGTCGGCTGAGCAGTTTCCGCATCGAGCAGATGGATTGTCCTACCGAACAGACCTTGATCCAGAACAAACTGGGCAAGCTGGCCGGTGTGCAGAAGCTCGAATTCAACCTGATCAACCGGATGCTCGGCGTCTGGCACGAATTGCCGTCGACTGAGCCGATTCGTGAAGCGATCTCGTCGTTGGGCATGCAGGCCGAGCCGATTGAAGAGGGCGCCAGCGTTGATACCGCTTCGCTGCCGCCGGTGAAGAAACCTTGGTGGCCGCTGGCGTTGTCGGGCGTCGCCGCGCTGGCTTCAGAGGTGATCCACTTCGCTGACCTCGCGCCGAACTGGGTTGTTGCGCTGGTCGCCTTGGTGGCCATTCTCAGTGGCGGACTCACCACTTACAAAAAAGGCTGGATCGCCCTCAAGAACTTCAACCTGAACATTAACGCGTTGATGAGCATCGCCGTGACCGGTGCCGTGCTGATCGGACAATGGCCGGAAGCGGCCATGGTGATGTTCCTGTTTACCGTGGCCGAGTTGATCGAAGCCAAGTCCCTGGACCGCGCCCGTAACGCCATCGGCGGGCTGCTGCAACTGACGCCGGAAGTGGCGACGGTGCGCCAGGCTGATGGTCAATGGCTGGAACTGGGCGCGAAAAGCATCGAGCTTGGCGCCATCGTGCGGGTAAAGCCCGGCGAACGGATTGCCCTGGACGGCGAAGTGGTTTCCGGGAATTCCACCATCGATCAAGCACCGATTACCGGTGAAAGCCTGCCAGTCGAGAAGGCTGAAGGCGACAAAGTCTTCGCGGGCACGATCAATCAGTCGGGTTCGCTGGAATACAAGGTTACGGCCGCAGCCAACAACTCGACACTGGCGCGGATCATTCATGCGGTGGAAGCCGCGCAGGGCGCGCGCGCCCCGACACAACGCTTCGTCGACAGCTTTTCACGCATCTATACGCCGGCGGTTTTCCTGCTGGCGTTGGCCGTGGCGATCATTCCGCCGCTGTTCATGGGCGCAGTATGGTTCGACTGGATCTATCGCGCGCTGGTGTTGCTGGTGGTGGCGTGTCCGTGTGCGCTGGTGATTTCCACGCCGGTGACGATTGTCAGTGGCCTGGCGGCTGCGGCGCGCAAGGGCATTCTGATCAAAGGCGGCGTTTATCTGGAGATGGGCGAGAAGCTTGATTATCTGGCCCTCGACAAGACCGGGACCATTACCCACGGCAAACCGGTGCAGACCGATTACATCCTGCTCAAGGAATCCGCTGGCGAGTTGGTTCCGGCTGTCGTCGCCAGCCTGTCCGGACGCTCCGATCACCCGGTTTCCCAGGCAATCGCCCAGGCAGCAGAAAAGCGCCTGACCTTGCATGAGGTTACCGCATTGGAGGCGTTGGCGGGCCGTGGTGTGCGCGGCGAGATCAACGGCGAGGTGTATCACCTGGGCAACCACCGCCTGGTGGAAGAGTTGGGCCTGTGTTCGCCAGAACTGGAAGCGCAGCTCGATGTGCTGGAAAAACAGGGCAAAAGCGTGGTGTTGTTGCTGGATAACAGCGGCCCGCTGGCGTTGTTCGCCGTGGCCGATACCGTTAAGGACAGCAGCCGCGAGGCCATTGAGCAACTGCATAAGCTGGGCGTGAAAACCCTGATGTTGACCGGCGATAACCCGCACACCGCCAAGGCGATTGCAGCGCAGGTGGGCATCGATCAGGCGCAAGGCAATCTGATGCCAGCGGACAAGTTGCAGGCAATTGAGGCGCTGTACGCTCAAGGTCATCGGGTCGGCATGGTCGGCGACGGCATCAACGACGCGCCAGCCCTGGCCCGCGCCGAAATCGGTTTCGCCATGGCCGCTGCCGGGACCGATACCGCGATTGAAACTGCTGATGTCGCCCTGATGGACGACGATCTGCGCAAGATCCCGGCATTCATTCAACTGTCGCGCCGCACCTCGGCGATCTTGAAGCAGAACATCATCCTGGCGCTGGTGATCAAGGCGATCTTTTTGGTAGTCACCTTTGCCGGTATGGCGACCATGTGGATGGCTGTGTTCGCTGACATGGGCGTGAGTTTGCTGGTGGTGTTCAACGGGTTGCGGTTGCTGAAAAAATAAACAGCGAACTGTGGGAGCGAGCTTGCTCGCGAAAGCGTTGGGTCAGGCAATACTGTGCTGCCTGATGTATCAATTCGCGAGCAAGCTCGCTCCCACAGGTGAAATGCGGTCATCTCGTGGGACCGGATTTATCCGGGAAGGCGTCGGTGCAGACACCACATCTGTGGGTTGCCCCCAATAGAATCTCCCACAGGTTTAACGACCGTATTTAGTCTGTCCCCACGCGATTATCCCCTCCAGCAACTGCCGCAACACCACCCGCATCGGCTCGGCCAGATCAGGGCGGTAATGAAACGGCACAAATTCTTCCATGTAGGTGCTTTGGGTCAGTTCCAGTTGCACCGCATGGATATTGCTGGCTGGATCGCCGTAGTGACGGGTGATGTGGCCGCCTTTGAAACGGCCATTAAGCACATGGCTGTAATCGGTGGCGGCGGTGCAGATGGCTTCCACGCGTTGGCCTAACTCAGCATCACAACTGGCGCCGTTGAAGGTGCCGAGGTTGAAGTCCGGCAGGCGGCCTTCAAACAGGTGTGGGATATGTCCGCGAATCGAGTGGGCGTCGAACAGCAGCGCATAGCCGAACTCATCGCGCAGCCTTGCCAGCTCTTGCTCAATCGTCTGGTGGTACGGCGTCCAGATCTGCTCCAGATAACGCGCGCGCTCCTCGGCGCTCGGCTCCTGACCTTCCTTGAACAGCGGCACGCCATCGAACAGGATCGACGGGAACAGCCCGGTGGTCGCGCCGGCATACAGCGGTTTGTCGTCGGACGGGCGATTCAGGTCGATGACGAAACGCGAATATTCGGCCGCCAGGGTGCTGGCGCCCAGTTCGGCGGCGAAGTCATAGAGTTGCGGGATATGCCAGTCGGTGTCCGGCAGGCTCAGGGCCTCATCCACAAGACCGGCTTCGACCGCAGGCGTCAGATGCAATCCGGCGTGGGGCATGCTGATCAGCAGCGGCACGCTGCCGCGAGAAAATTTCAGAACGTTGTCCATCGGTCTCTCCTTAAATCAGGGATTCGACGCCGTGGCGCACGATGCGTTTGTCCAGATCACCGCCCAGCCAATAGGCCAGGTCGGCTGGGCGTTCGATGTTCCACGCCACGAAATCGGCGAACTTGCCCACTTCCAGCGAGCCATGAGTGTCGCTCATGCCCAGCGCCTTGGCGGCATTGATCGTGACGCCCGCGAGGGCTTCTTCGGGTGTCATGCGAAACAGCGTACACGCCATGTTCAGCATCAGGCGCAGGGACAGCGCGGGAGACGTGCCGGGGTTGAGGTCGCTGGCGATGGCGATATCGACGCCATGTTTGCGCAAGGCGTCCATGGGCGGCAGCTGGGTCTCACGCAGGAAGTAATAAGCGCCGGGCAGCAGCACCGCGACGGTTCCGGCTGCGCCCATGGCGATGGCGTCGGCTTCGGTCATGAATTCCAGATGGTCCGCCGACAACGCGTGATAGCGCGCCGCCAGACTGGAGCCGGCCAGGGAGGACAATTGCTCGGCGTGCAGTTTCACCGGCAAACCCAATTGACCCGCCGTGATGAACACCTGCTCGACCTGCGCGGGGGAAAACGCCAGGTATTCGCAAAACGCATCCACGGCGTCGACCAGCCCTTCATCGGCCAACGCGGGTAGCATTTCGCTGCAAATGTGATTGATGTAATCGTCGGCTCGGTCGGTGTATTCCGGCGGCAAGGCATGAGCGGCCAGACAGGTGCTGCGCACGGTGATCGGCAAGGTGTTGCCCAGGCGACGGATGACCCGCAGCAACTTGCGCTCATTGGCCAGATCCAGACCATAGCCGGATTTCATCTCGACCGTGGTCACGCCATCCTTGAGTAGATGCCGCAGGCGATTTTCGGCGCTGGCATACAGCTCGTCTTCGCTGGCAGCGCGAGTCGCACGCACGGTGCTGGCAATGCCGCCACCGGCTGCGGCGATCTCGGCATAGCTCACACCTTGCAGACGCTGCTCGAATTCGCCGCTTCGATTGCCGCCGAACACGGTGTGCGTGTGGCAATCGATCAGCCCCGGCGTCACCCACGCGCCGTTAAGATCAACGACGCTCTCGTAGTCCGACTCGACCAGCTGCGTTTGCGGCCCGATCCATTCGATACACGCTCCAGAGGTCACGATGGCGGCATCCTCGATGATCGAGTACTTGCCTTGCGCCATGCTCGCCACATGGCAGTGCTTCCAGAGCGTTTTCATTCGGGTCTCCGAGGCTATCGAGTGGGGGAAGGTTTCTTTTGATTATGGATGCCGGGTTTGATCCAGGCGTTATAAGCGACCACCAGCAAGACAACCCAGACCGCACCGACGATCAGCGCCGCGCGGTTATCCGGGAAGTAGCCCAGCACGCCGAAGATGAACAGCATGAAAACGATGGCCGCTGCCGGAGCGGCCGGCCAGAACGGCACCGGGAATTTCAATCGCGCGACTTCTTCGCGACTCATGGCGCGGCGCATCGCCACTTGCGTCAGGAGGATCATCAGCCAGACCCAAACCGTAGCGAAGGTCGCCAGCGACGCGATCAGCAGGAAAACGTTTTCCGGGATCAGGTAATTGAGCAGCACTCCGCCCAGCAAGGCGATGCCCATCACCAGCACGGTCATCCACGGCACACCCTGTTTCGACAAACGGGAAAAGCTTTTTGGCGCCTGACCCTGCTGGGAAAGACCATACATCATGCGACCGGCACCGAAGATATCGCTGTTGATCGCCGAAACCGCTGCGGAAATCACCACGATGTTGAGCAGCGCGGCGGCCCACGGAATGCCCAGGCTGGAGAAAATCTGCACGAACGGGCTGTTGGCCTTGGTGATTTGCGACCAGGGAAATAACGACATCAGCACAAACAGGGTTAGCACGTAGAACAGCAGGATGCGCAGCGGCACGGCATTGATGGCGCGCGGGATTGTGTGTTGCGGATCTTGCGCTTCACCCGCCGTGATGCCGATGATTTCGATCCCGCCAAACGCGAACATCACCACCGCGAAACAGGCGATCAGGCCGCCGATGCCGTTGGGCATGAAGCCGCCGTGGCTCCACAGGTTGCTGACGCTGGGCACGGTTTCTGCGCCGGTCAGCGTGACGCCGAACAGCAACAGGCCAAAGCCGGCAACGATCATCGCGACAATGGCGCTGACTTTGAGCAGCGACAGCCAGAACTCGGTTTCGCCGAAGACTTTCACGTTGCACAGGTTCAGCGCGCCGATCAGGAACACGATGCTCAGCACCCAGATCCAGCGCGGCACATCCGGAAACCAGAAACCCATGTAGATGCCGAAGGCGGTCACGTCGGCGAGGCAGACGATGATCATTTCAAAGGCGTAGGTCCAGCCCAGGACGAAGCCCGCCATCGGTCCCAGATACGTGCTGGCGTACTCGCTGAACGAGCCCGCTACCGGATTGTGTACCGCCATTTCGCCCAGGGCGCGCATGACCATGAACACTGCTGCGCCGCCGATCAGATAAGCGAGCAGCACCGCTGGCCCAGCCATCTGAATGGCCGAGGCCGAACCGTAGAACAGCCCGGTGCCAATGGCCGATCCCAGGGCCATGAAGCGAATGTGACGGGCCGACAGCCCGCGTTTCAAACCTTGTTGTGACGTCATTTCCAATCCAATTCCGTTCTTTCCAGCGAACTGCCAGTTGCTCAAGGCGGCAAGGATAACCGTTTGGCTGCGTTGCTCGAATCGGCGCTGTGTCGGGTGTCGCCTGGCTGACATCCGGTGTCACGGATGTCTATACGTTTAGTTTGACTGGACTGGCCCCCACAGGAACCAGTTCCGCCAGCACAGTCTCCAACAACGCTTCACTCTTCAACAATGCCGCGCTGGCGGCGATGTCCGGCGCTAGCCAGCGGTCTTCGTCGTAGGCCGGGACGTGTTCGCGCAGCAGGCGCCAGGCGGCGTCGGTGCCGACGCCAAAGCGTTGCCCTTTGAAGAATTCGAACGCCTGGGCCGCCAGCAAATATTCGATGGCCAGAATCTGCGTGGCGTTATCCAGCACCCGATGCAGTTTCAGCGCCGCGTTGGTGCCCATGCTCAGGTGATCTTCCTGCAAGCCGGAGGTCACGTAATTGTCGGTGACCGCCGGTTGCGCCAGTTGCCGGTTCTCCGCGCACAGCGAAGCGGCGACGTACTGGACGATCATCATCCCGGAGTTCACCCCCGGCTGGCTGACCAGAAACGCTGGCAAACCGCTGACCGTCGGGTTGATCAGGCGATCCAGGCGGCGCTCGGCGATAGAGCCCAGTTCCGCCACGGCAATCGCCAGCAAATCCGCCGCCATCGCCACGGATTGACCGTGCGGGTTGGCCTGGGACACCACGCGATATGCTTCGGGCGTGCCCAGCACCAGGGGATTATCAGTCGCAGAATTCAGCTCGATTTCGATCTGCCGGGTGGCATGGGCCAGTTGATCGCGAGTGGCGCCATGCACCTGCGGAATCGAGCGAATGCTCAGCGCGTCCTGGGTGCGAATGCCCTTACTGTTGGCAAGCACTTCGCTGCCATCGAGCAGGCTGCGCAGGTTGCTGCCGACGATTTGCATGCCGGGATGCGGTTTAAGCGCGATGATTTCTGGGTCGAAAGCATTCAGTTGGCCACGCAGGGCTTCGAAACTCATGGCGCCGACCACATCGGCCCATTGCGTCAGGCGTTGCGCATCGGCGATGGCCAGGCAGCTCAAACCGGTCATGCACGGCGTACCGTTGACCAGACATAAGCCGTCCTTGGCGCCGAGGACCACCGGGCTCAGGCCTTCAGCGTCCAGCGCCTGCAAGGCTGGCATGACGTGGCCGCGATAGCTGACGTTGCCGACGCCCAGCAGCGCGATGCCGATGTGCGCCATGTGCGTGAGGTAGCCGACCGAACCCTGGGATGGCACCTGCGGGGTAATCTGCCGATTGAGCAAGGTCAGCAGGGCTTCAACCACTTGCCGATGCAGCCCGGACTTGCCCTGGCTGTAATTGATGATCGCCGCGCAGATGATCGCTCGGGTCTGTTCGTCGGGCAGCGCGGTGCCGACGCCACAGGCATGGCTGAGCAGGGTATTGCGTGACAACTGGCTCAACTGCTCGCCATGCAGCGAGACGTTGCACAACGCGCCGAGCCCGGTATTCACGCCATACGCGCGTTCGCCGCTGGCGACGATGCACTCGACGATGGCCTGAGCATTGTCGATCCGCGCCCAGGCGCCGGCCGACAGGCTCAAGTGCGCGCCGTTACGGGCCACGGCGACCACATCCTGCCAACGCAGCGGGCCTTCGTCGATTACGATTTCTTCAACTGGCAACATCTCGAACGTCCTTACAAAATGACCGCACGGCGCTGCACGAAACGATCTACGTAATCATCTGCAGGGGAGTGGAGGATTTCTTTTGGGGTGCCAACCTGAATCAACCGGCCATCCTTGAGGATCGCGATCCGGTTGCCGATGCGCACGGCTTCGTCCAGGTCGTGGGTGATGAACACGATGGTTTTCTTCAGCGCGCTTTGCAGTTCCAGCAACTGGTCCTGCATTTCGGCGCGGATCAGCGGATCGAGGGCGCTGAAGGCTTCGTCCATCAGAATGATATCGGTGTCCGCCGCCAAGGCTCGCGCCAGACCCACCCGTTGGCGCATGCCGCCGGAAAGCTGATGCGGGTATTTGTTCTCGTAGCCTTTAAGGCCCACGGTGCTGATCCAGTGCAGCGCGCGTTCGGCGCAATGCTCTTTGCTTTCGCCGCGAACTTTCAGGCCGTAGGCGACGTTGTCCTGCACGGTCTTGTGCGGCAGCAGGCCGAAGCTCTGGAACACCATGCTGATCTTGTGCCGACGGAATTGACGCAAGGCTTCCATGTCGTAGGTCAGAATGTTCTCGCCATCGACGAGGATTTCGCCGCTGGTTGGATCGATCAGCCGATTGAAGTGGCGCACAAGGGTCGATTTTCCGGAGCCGGAAAGGCCCATGATGACGAAGATTTCGCCGCTGCCAATGGACAGCGACAGGTCGTTTACGCCAACCACGCAGCCCGTCTGCGCCAGGACCTGATCCTTGCTCTGGTTCTGGCGGACCATGTTCAGTGCGTCCTGGGCACGGCTGCCGAAAATCTTGTAGACGTTCTTGACCACGATTTTATTCGGTTCGACGCTCATCATTTGTTCGCCTCATGCCGTGGGCGGCCATAGGCCTGAGTGATACGGTCGATCACCACCGCGAGAATCACGATGGCCAGACCGGCTTCCAGCCCGCGCCCGACGTTGAGTGTCTGAATCCCTACCAATACGTCTTCGCCCAGCCCGCGAGCGCCAATCATCGAAGCGATCACCACCATCGACAGCGCCATCATCGTGGTCTGGTTGATCCCGGCCATGATGCTCGGCAAGGCCAGCGGCAGTTGCACGCCAAACAGTTGCTGCCAGCGATTGGCGCCGAATGCGTTGATCGCTTCCATCACCTCGCCATCGACCTGCCGGATGCCCAGATCGGTCAGGCGAATCAGCGGCGGCGCGGCGTAGATCACCGTGGCGAAAATCGCCGGAACCTTGCCCAGGCCAAACAGCATCAGGACCGGGATCAGGTACACGAAGCTGGGCATGGTCTGCATGATGTCCAGCAGCGGCATGAGTATCGAGCGCAGGCGATTGCTGCGCGCCGACAGAATGCCCAGCGGAATGCCGATGACCACCGAAATCAACGTGGCGACCAGCATCAACGCCAGGGTCTGCATGAGTTTGTCCCACAGACCAACCGCGCCTACCAGAAACAGCAGGCCGACGATGACGGCGGTGGTGGTCAATTTGCGGGTCGCGTGCCAGGCAATGCCGCCGACGATGGCGAGCAATACCCACCAAGGCGCGATGCGCAGCAAACCTTCGAGACGGACGATGGCCCACAGCAGCGTGTCGGAAATGTGCCGGAACACGTCGCCATAATTGGTGACCAGCGCGTCGACCCAGTCATTGACCCAGTTGGCGATGGAGAACGTGAAGCTTTCGGGGAACATAAAGGTGCTCTCTGAACTGGATTGCGGTTGATCTGTGGGACCGGCTTTAGCCAGGAAGACGCTGGTACATTCACTGCACTTCTTTCGTCAGTTATGCCGCCTTCCCGGCTAAAGCCGGTCCCACAAAGCTTTGCCCTTACAACGAAGCATCAACCTTCTTGGCCGCTTCTGCGCTGACCCAGGCGTGCCAGACTTCAGGATGTTCCTTGAGGAAGATCTTCGCCAGCTTCGGCGACTCGATGCGATCCTTGGTCATGCGCGCCAGGTTCTGGTTCAGCAAATCGATAGGGATGTTGACCTTTTCCATCACCGCCACCAGTTCCGGGGCCTGTTCATGGAAGGCTTTGGACAGGCCGACCTTGATGTCGATGGTCTTGTTCACTCCGGCTTTTTCTTCAAGACGAACCATGTCCACCTGACCCATCAGCGGCGTCGGCGACCAGTAGTACGTCAGGATCGGCTCGCCACGTTTGTAGCTGGACAGAATCGCTGCATCCAGCGCCGGGCCGGTGCCTGGGCGGAAGTTGGTGTACTTGCTTTCCAGGCCGTAGCTCTTGAGCATCTCGGAGTTTTCCAGCTCGCAGGTCCAGCCGGCCGGGCAGTTGTAGAAGCGGCCCTTGTCAGGCTCTTCGGCGTCCTTGAACAGGGTCGAATACTGGGCCAGATCGCTGATTGACTTGAGGTTCGGCGCCTTGGCTTCCAGCTTGCGCTTGGCATCGCCTTCGATCACATAGCGCGGCACGTACCAGCCTTCAATCGCGCCTTTGACCGGCGAGCCGACACCGACGACTTTCCCGGCTTTCTCTGCTTTGTTCCAGACTTCGCTGCGGCCTACCCATTCCTCGGCGAACACCTGAATGTCATTGGTGCTCAAGGCGTTTTCCATGGTGATGGAATTGCCCGGCAGACTGTCGACTTCACAGCCGTAGCCTTTGTTCAGGACAACCTGCAGCACGTCGGTCAGCAGCATTGCGCTTTCCCAGTTCAAACCGGCGAATTTCACCGGCTTGCCGGACTCGCACCAGCCAGCTGCCTGGCTTGCACCGGCGGCGGTGAGCATTCCCAGGCAAAGCGTCGTGGAAAGCAGGGCCTTGTTCATTTTCATTATTGAAGCTCCGAGTCAGGAAATGGGATTGGCAGTTTCCGATCAAAAACAGGCATCCGGCCTGACGCTTGGACACTTGATGGTCCTGAGCGTTGTGTCCCTTGCTGGCGTTACGGCATCGAACTGGTGGGACCGGCTTTAGCCGGGAAGGGGCCAGTACATTCGCTGCATTTTTTGCGGCAGATGTATCGCTTTCCCGGCTGAAGCCGGTCCCACATCTTCAGCTGCCAACCATCGGCAGGTTCAAGCCCTTCTCGTTGGCGCAATCAATAGCGATCTGATAACCCGCATCGGCGTGACGCATCACGCCAGTCGCCGGGTCGTTGTGCAGCACGCGGGCGATGCGTTCGGCGGCTTCGTCAGTGCCATCGCAGACGATGACCATGCCTGAATGCTGCGAGAAACCCATGCCGACGCCGCCGCCGTGGTGCAGCGAAACCCAGGTCGCGCCGCTCGCGGTATTGAGCAGGGCGTTGAGCAGCGGCCAGTCGGACACTGCATCGGAGCCATCCTGCATGGATTCGGTTTCACGGTTCGGGCTGGCGACCGAGCCGGAGTCCAGATGGTCGCGGCCGATCACCACCGGCGCCGACAACTCGCCGCTACGTACCATTTCGTTGAACGCCAGGCCGAGCATGGCGCGCTGGCCCAGGCCAACCCAGCAAATCCGCGCCGGCAGACCCTGAAACGCAATGCGCTCGCGGGCCATGTTCAGCCAGTTGTGCAAGTGAGCGTCATCCGGGATCAGCTCCTTGACCTTGGCGTCGGTCTTGTAGATATCTTCCGGGTCGCCGGACAATGCCGCCCAGCGGAACGGTCCTACGCCACGGCAGAACAACGGACGAATGTAAGCGGGAACAAAACCCGGGAAGTCGAAGGCGTTTTCCACGCCCTCTTCCTTGGCCATCTGACGAATGTTGTTGCCGTAGTCGAAGGTCGGAATACCCATTTTCTGGAACGCGAGCATGGCTTCGACGTGTACCGCCATGGATTGCTTGGCGGCTTTCACCACGGCGGCCGGTTCGGTCAGCGAGCGGGCGCGGTATTCGTCCCAGCTCCAGCCCTTTGGCAGATAACCATTGAGCGGGTCGTGGGCGCTGGTCTGGTCGGTGACCATGTCCGGCCGTACGCCGCGACGCACCATTTCCGGGAGAATGTCGGCGGCATTGCCACACAGCGCAATGGAGATTGCCTTGCCTTCCGCAGTGTATCTGGCGATGCGCGCGAGGGCGTCGTCCAGGTCCACGGCTTGCTCGTCGACGTAACGGGTCTTGAGGCGGAAATCGATGCGGCTCTGCTGGCATTCAATATTCAGCGAGCTGGCACCGGCCATGCCTGCGGCCAGCGGTTGCGCACCGCCCATGCCGCCAAGGCCTGCGGTCAGTACCCACTTGCCCTTGAGGCTGCCGTTGTAATGCTGGCGACCGGCCTCGACGAAGGTTTCGTAAGTGCCTTGCACGATGCCCTGGCTGCCGATGTAGATCCAGCTGCCGGCGGTCATCTGGCCATACATCGCCAGGCCTTTGGCATCCAGTTCGTTGAAATGCTCCCAGCTCGCCCAGTGCGGTACCAGGTTGGAGTTGGCGATCAGCACGCGCGGCGCGTTGCTGTGGGTTTTGAACACGCCGACCGGTTTGCCGGACTGAATCAGCAGGGTTTCGTCGTCATTCAGGTTGGTCAGGCTTTCGACGATCTTGTCGTAGCATTCCCAATTGCGCGCGGCGCGCCCGATGCCGCCATAAACCACCAATTCCTTGGGGTTCTCGGCGACTTCAGGGTCGAGGTTGTTCATCAGCATGCGCAACGGTGCTTCGGTCATCCAGCTTTTGGCGGTGAGCTGGGTGCCACGGGCAGCACGCACTTCGACGTCACGGTAGCGGGTCCAGTGTTGGTTATTCTCGGTCACGAACGAACTCCTCAGCGATCAATCCAGCCCCGCCATCAGTCGGCGAGCGGGCAATTGGGGTAAGCACGGCGCAGGCATCGTTTGACTGTAGCAGGGGTCATTCGACGCACTTGGCTTTACTTGTACATACAAGCATATGCAATTGAAGGACCAATTCTGTTGGCAGGTATCGAGGGCTCAGCAAAAAACCGCGTAAACGCCTGGATTTGCTGGCTTTTTAACAAGTCTTGGATTTAGCGAGGGGTACAAGGAGAGGTCGGCGGGATGTTACTGGAACGAATTCGTGCCTCGTTTCGGGGCGTTCGGTAACAAAACGGGGCGCGCTTACAGGTCAGGCGGGAGCAAAATTCCGTTACCGGGAAACCTGCGCCGAACGGCAGGCTTTCCCGGTGGATTCAGCATTCTTGAGTCAGTGTTTCCCGGTGCTCACGCGACTGCGCAGCAGGATCACGCCAACAATCGCCGCCAGCCCGGAACCCATCAGTACGCCGACTTTCACTTCATCGACCAGATGCGCCGAGCCCGGAAATGCCAGGTTGCCGATGAACAGACTCATGGTGAAGCCGATGCCGCACAGAATCGCGACGCCGTAGAGTTGTACCCAGTTGCTGCCTTCGGGCAACGTCGCCAGACCGGCGCGTATTGCCAGTACGGCCGCGAGGAACACGCCGATCTGTTTACCGACGAACAAGCCGAGGGCGACGCCCAGCGGCACAGGATCGATCAGGTTTTGCAGGGATATCCCGGACAGCGACACGCCAGCATTGGCAAAGCCGAAAATCGGCACGATGGCGAACGCCACCCAGTAATGCATCTTTTCTTCGAGAAACAGCAGCGGCGAGCGCGCTTCTTCTTCGGGTTTACCCAGCGGAATGCACAGTGCCAGCGCAACTCCGGCCAGCGTGGCGTGGACTCCCGATTGCAGGACGAAGAACCACAGCAGCGCACCCAACAGCAAATACGGCAACAGGCGGCGCACTTGCAGGCGATTCATGGCGATCAATACGCCCAGGGTCACGAACGAAGCCAGCAGCATCGGCATGTTCAGCCCGGAACTGTAGAAGAAGGCAATGATTGTCACTGCGCCCAGGTCATCGAGAATCGCCAGCGCGGCGAGGAAGACTTTCAGGGACGTTGGCACACGTTTGCCGAGCAGGGACAGCACGCCAAGGGCGAAGGCGATGTCTGTGGCCGCCGGGATCGCCCAGCCGCTCATGGTTTGCGGGTTGCCCCAGTTGATGGCGATATAGATCAGCGCCGGCACCAGCATGCCGCCCGCCGCCGCAAAGCCGGGCAGGGCGCGTTGCCCCCAGGTGGCGAGTCCGCCCGCCAGCACTTCGCGTTTGATTTCCAGGCCGACCATCAGAAAGAAGATCGCCATCAGCCCGTCGTTGATCCACAACTCGACGGAAAGGCCGAGCCAGACGCTGTGCAATATCGAAAAATAGCTCGCAGCCATGCCTGAGTTGGCGACGATCAACGCGGCCAGCGCCGCGCCCATCAAGACAATGCCGCCAGCGGACTCGGACGCCAGGAAGCTGGCAAGAATGGCGATGGCGCGTGGGGTTTCTTTATTGTTGTTATTCATCGTCGTCATTGGCGGTCGTGGCGTCCTTGAAGGGAACTGTAAAAAAACACATAACTATCTGTTGAGAATCCGTGGGACCGGATTTATCCGGGAAGAGGTCGTTTCATTCACTGCATTTTCGTCGTCAGGAATGCCGTCTTCCCGGATAAATCCGGTCCCACAGAATTCAGATCTTGCTTAGTTCAATCAAACAACACCGACTGGCCTTGGGTGCGTAGAGCACCACTTCCTGCAGCGTGCCGGACTCATTGTCCAATTGCAGGCAATCGTGCTTTTCCAGCAATTGCGGCGGGTGTTCGCCCAGGTTCGCGGCCATTTGCTGGGCGATGCTGAACAGCAGCAGTGTGTGCGCCGAGGTGAACAGGCGTTGCGGTTGCAGGACATCGATCCACTTCAGGCTGGCGCGGTAGCGCTGGGGAGCGTAGATCAGATTGAAGTCGCGAATCGGTCCATCAAGCAGATTGCAGCTGACCTGACTGTCGCCACTGAAGGCAAATGGATCGCCGGGGAGCAGCGGCTCGGTCAACGCGCCGTCCACATCCAGCGTCATGCCCGCGCCTTGCAGCACGGTGATGATGCGCTGATAACCGGCAAATACCGAAAACCCGCCCGACTCCGCGATATCGGCAATCGACAGCCGCCAGCCAAAAGCGTCCAGGCCAACGCCCGCATCGCGGGTGATTTCTTCGGTGCTGCCGCCGCCGTTTTTCCAAGGCATGCGGGGGTAGTCGGCGGCGCGCAGAACAGTCAGTCGGGTCATTTGCTGAAACGTCCTTCCAGGCGATGGCGGGAACCGGGATGAATCAGGCGCGCAGCGGTAACAGGCTGACGGCCGGACCAGGTGCGGCGGCGAATCAGCAGGCAAGGTTCGCCGGGCTCGATTTGCAGCAGTTTGCATTCGTCGGTCTCGGCGAGAATCGCCTCGACCACGTGCTCGCCTTCGGTCAGCGGTGCGACTTGCGACAGATAGGCGTAGGGCGTTTGCAGGGTGAAATCCTGCTTGAGGTACTCCGGCGCGACCAGGGCGTTGACGAAACGGTCTTCGATTTGCACCGGCAGATCGTTTTCGAAATGCACGATCAGCGAATGGAAGACTCGTTGGCCTTCCCGCATGTCCAGGGCCAGGGCGCGTTCCGAGCCTGCCGCTTCTTCATTGAGCAGGATGACCTTGCAGCTATGACGATGACCACGAGCGGCAATTTCGTCGGCAATGTTATGGACTTCAAACAGCGCCGACTGGCTCTTGGGTTCTGCGACGAATGTTCCTACGCCTTGCATCCGCACCAGCAAGCCCTCGGCGGTCAGCTCACGCAAGGCACGATTGATGGTCATGCGGCTGAAACCCAATTGGGTGACCAGCTCGCTTTCCGACGGCACGCGGTGATGTGGCGCCCAGGTTCCATTCTGGATCTGCTGGGCGATCATGTGCTTGACTCGGGCGTATAGCGGCGCCGGACTGTCACCCATCTGGGCGGCCAGTGGAGAAATGGCAGGCGGAGTCGGCACTGGGCAATCCTTGTTTTCAATGGTCATGTCGATGCAGTTACGTGGCGCATCGACCGTTACGTAAGTGTGCTCACGCTAACCACTAACCGGTCCGGCGGCAAGCTTGTCGGAGTTTACCCAGCAGGCAAACGTCTGTATATGTATATACAAATCAGTTCTTTTCGGGATGCAGAGCCATGTCCGCCTTCTTTGCCGAGCGTGCATTATTACCCAGTGGTTGGGCCAACAACGTGCGTCTTGAAGTCAGTAATGGCTTTATCACGCAGGTAACGGCTGATGCCGACGCGAATGGCGCCGAGCTGCTCAACGGGCCTTTGCTGGCGGGCATGCCGAATCTGCATTCCCACGCTTTTCAGCGGGCGATGGCCGGTCTGGCCGAAGTGGCGGGCAATCCCAACGACAGTTTCTGGACCTGGCGCGACCTCATGTACCGTCTGGTCGGGCAGATCAGCCCGCAGCAATTGGGTGTCATCGCCCGCCAGCTGTACATCGAAATGCTCAAGGCCGGTTACACCTCGGTGGCTGAATTCCACTATGTGCACCAGGACACCAACGGCAAACCTTTCGCCGACCCCGCTGAACTGGCGTTGCAGATCAGCCAGGCCGCCAGCGCCGCCGGTATTGGCCTGACGCTGCTGCCGGTGCTGTACAGCCACTCCGGTTTTGGCGGGCAAGCACCGAACGAAGGTCAGCGGCGATTTATCCACAGCACCGACAGCTATCTGGATTTGCAGGCACGCTTGCAACCGCTGCTGGCAAAACAGCCTGCGCAAGCGTTAGGGCTGTGCTTTCACTCGTTGCGGGCGGTCACGCCGCAGCAGATCAGCGAGGTGTTGAGCGCCAGCGACCAGCAATGTCCAGTGCATATCCATATCGCCGAGCAACAGAAGGAAGTCGATGACTGCCTGGCCTGGAGTGGGCGGCGGCCGTTGCAATGGCTGTATGAAAACGCGCCGGTGGACGAGCGCTGGTGTCTGGTTCATGCCACTCACGCGCAGCCCGATGAGGTTGCGCTAATGGCCAAAAGTGGTGCGGTGGCGGGTTTGTGCCTGACCACGGAGGCAAATTTGGGCGACGGGATTTTCCCTGCTGTCGACTACATCGCGCAAGGCGGGCGCTGGGGGATTGGTTCAGACAGCCACGTTTCGCTCAGTGTCGTCGAAGAGCTGCGCTGGCTGGAGTACGGGCAGCGCTTGCGCGACCAGCGCCGTAATCGCTTGTATCGCAGCGATCAGCCGATGGTTGGCCGGACTTTGTATGACGCAGCGTTGGCGGGCGGCGCGCAGGCCTTGGGTCAGCCAATCGGCCAATTGCAGATCGGGCAACGCGCCGACTGGCTGGTGCTGGATGGCAATGATCCGTATATCGCCACGGCGTCGGGCGACGGGATTCTCAACCGTTGGTTGTTTGCGGGTGGTGATCGGCAGATTCGTGACGTGATGGTCAACGGCCAATGGGTCGTGCGTGAAGGGCGTCATGCCGGGGAAGAGCAGAGCAATCGGGAATTTGCCCAAGTGTTGCGGGAGATGTTGGGCTGATAGCCAGAAGCTGGCTTATACGGGCGGCATGAGATTCATTGTGGGAGGGAATTCATTCCCGAAGGCGGCATTCCTGCCGACACTTGTCTGGCGGCTGAACCGAAGCCTTCCCGGATAAATCCGGTCCCACAATTTTTCAGTCAGAGATCATTTCCCAGCCTTACCGATCTTTGAATCTTCAACCCGCCAGATCAGCTTGGTGGTGTCATAGCCCTGCTGCTGGGCTTTGCTCAGCAGTTCGGCCTTGGTGGCGTCCGATACGGTTGGCGTGCGCGACAGCAGCCACAGGTATTTGCGATCCGGATTGCCCACCACGGCGGTCTTGTAACCGTCGCCGATGTACAGCACCCAGTAATCGCCCTTGGCTACGCCCGGCAGCAGTCGCGAAAACCAGTTATCGAACACGACCCACAGCTTGTCGGTCTTGCCCGGAACCTGCGGCGATGCCGTTCCCGTCGCTTCTTGCCACTCGCCTTCAGCAGTCTGGCAGCGGTTGGTCACGCCAACGTTGCCGTCGTCTTTGAGCGAATAATGGGCTTCGGACTGGGCGCAATTACGCTGAAAGAACATCGGCAGGCGCGCCAGTTCGTACCAGGTGCCCTGATATTTCTTCAGGTCGACGTTATCGACGGTCTTGGGCTCAAGCGAGTCAGCCGAATGAGCAAAGCCGATGGCCAGAAAGCTCGCCATGAGCACCAGGCCGAATCGCATCAGTAATTTGATCATGACTTACTTCAGACCCTGGCCCGAAAACAGCACCACTTTGTCGGCCGCGTATTGCACGCTGATAAAGCTGTTCTTGTCGCCCCAAGTGCAGCTGGACATGCCCAGCGCGCCGGAACATTCGGTCGGGCTGCCTAACAGACTCTCAACCTGGCCCTTGCCCATGCCGGCAGAAATCTTCGAATAATTTTCCTGAGTGATCTTGCTGCAAGCGGCCAGCAGAACGCAAAACGACAACAACGCGAGAGAGCGCAGAGACATGGATGAAGCTCCTGAACGGAAGGGGGCAACGTCGCAGCATCGGTCCGATGGACAAACATACTGGCGTAATGCCGATAGCTTAGAAGAGAAAAACCGGATCTGGTTCCCTTGGTCGCCTATAGTTCGCTTGTCGGACCAAATTAAGACTAAAATCAGTCTTTCCGGAAATTTGAAGGAGGATGCGCATGAAGTATTCATCCCGGGTTAAGCCCATCAGCTATCTCAAAAGCCATGCGGCTGAAATCGTAAAAGATATATCGGAGAGTCGCGAGCCCATGCTCATTACCCAGAATGGTGAGGCGAAACTGGTAGTCATCGATGTGAAAAGCTATGAAGAGCAAATGGAAACCTTCGCTCTGCTAAAAATACTCGCTCTTGGCAGCCGTGAAATCGAGCGAGGGGAGTACAAGAATGTCGAGGAAGTATTTGCGGAGCTGGATAGGATCGATGACGAATGAGTTTCAAAGTGGTGATCCTGAAATCCGCACAGCACGACCTGAAAGAGCTTCGTAACTACATCGTAAATAAGTTCTCCCATGAAACTTGGCTGGTAACGTCCGACAAGCTTAAGAGCACGCTGAAGACCCTGGAGATATCCCCATTTTCGGGAAGCGTTCCTGAAGAAATCGAAATGCTGAATCTGGGGCCGTTCCGGCAGATCATTTCGGATATGAATCGCATCATCTATGAAACGCGACAGGATGTCGTTTTCGTTCACGCAATTGTTGATACGCGGCGCAACCTGACTTCGTTACTAACCAAACGATTGATGCATAGCACTTTGTAATTGCCTAAAACCTCGACCCACGCCCCTTCAAGAACTCGATTTCCTCATCCGTCGAAGGGCGGCCGAGGGTTTCGTTGCGGTGGGGGAAGCGGCCGAAGCGGGCGATGACTTGCTGGTGGCGCTCGGCGTAGTCGAGGCTTTCGTTGAAGTAGTCGCGGTCGGTGGCGGGCAGGAGCGGGAGCAGTTCGGCGAAACGGGCGACGGCCTGATTTTGCGCGTCGATGTTTTCGCTGTGTTCCAGGACCAGATAAATGAAGGTGCGTTGCAGCGGGTCGAGCAGTTGGTCGCGGCCGAGTTTCAAGCCATGTTCGACCAGGGCCTGGGCACGGGCATCACCGGCAAAGGCTTTTGGGGTGTCGCGATAGATCATGCGCGGCAATTGATCAAGCAACAGCACCAGCGCCAGCCAGCCGTCCGGGTTTGCCACCCATTCGTTCAAACCGCCCGCCAGTGCCTTGTCGACCTGTTCACCGAAGCGAGCAAGGGCTTCGGTGTCCTGGGATTTTTTCTTGCCGAACCACAGCTTGCCCTTGGCCTGCACCACTTCAGTGGCGGTTTCGGCACTGCCGAACCACCACTCCAGCACGGGCAGCCAAGGGGCAATCATGGTTTATTCCTTGTGATAGGCCGTTACGCGCGCCACTTCTTCCTTGGAACCGAGGAATACCGCAACGCGCTGGTGCAGGCCTTCAGGCTGGATGTCGAGAATACGCTGACGGCCGTCGGTGGACGCGCCGCCCGCTTGCTCGACCAGGAACGACATCGGGTTGGCTTCGTACATCAGACGCAGTTTGCCCGGCTTGGACGGCTCGCGGCTGTCGCGCGGGTACATGAACACGCCGCCACGGGTCAGGATGCGATGCACGTCGCCTACCATCGCGGCAACCCAGCGCATGTTGTAGTTCTTGCTCAGCGGGCCATCTTCACCTTCCAGCAACTCGTTCACGTAGCGTTTTACCGGGGCTTCCCAGTAACGCTGGTTGGACATGTTGATGGCGAATTCCTGAGTGGATTCCGGGATCTTGATGTCTTCGTGGGTCAGGACGAAGCTGCCCATTTCGCGGTCCAGCGTGAAGCCTTTCACGCCATCACCCAGGGTCAGCACCAACATGGTCTGCGGGCCGTAGATTGCATAACCGGCAGCGACCTGCTCGGTGCCTGGCTGCAGGAAAGCCTTTTCGTTCAGGTGTTCGTTCTGGCTCAGGTATTCATTCGGGCATCGCAGCACCGAGAAGATAGTACCGACCGGGGCATTGATATCGATGTTCGACGAACCATCAAGCGGGTCGAAAACCAGCAGGTACGCGCCTTTCGGGTATTTGCCCGGGATCTGGTAGGCGTTGTCCATTTCTTCGGACGCCATGCCGGCCAGGTGACCGCCCCATTCGTTGGCTTCGAGCAGGATTTCGTTGGAGATCACGTCGAGTTTTTTCTGAACTTCGCCTTGTACGTTTTCAGTACCCATGCTGCCGAGTACGCCGCCCAGCGCGCCTTTGGAGACGGCGTGGCTGATTTCCTTGCACGCACGCGCCACCACTTCGATCAGGAAACGCAGATCGGCAGGGGTGTTGTTGCTGCGGGTCTGCTCAATCAAATAGCGACTCAGGGTAACGCGGGACATGGAGAGCTCCGAATATGGGGGATAAAAACCCGCGCAGTTTAACGCGAGTGGGGACGTAATACTGCCCATAAGACTGGGTTAACACCCATTGAGTTCACGTGTCAGCTGAGCGTAGCTGGAAATCGTAAATATGGGAGTCCTGCAATGTTGTAGGACCGGCTTCAGCCGGGAGGGTGTTTCTCGCGGCTAAAGCTGCTCCTACGATTGGGTCGCGGGCTCACGGCTTGGGCGTCGCAGCCCGCAATGTACTCAAGGCCATCCAGCCGAGGAAGATCACGCCGCAGACCAGCACCGCCCACAGCCCGACACGTTTCCAGTCAATGCTGGCGACCGCAGGTTCTGGCTGCGCGGCAACAATGACCGGAGCGCCAGCGGGCTCGGCTTTGCCCAGAGTGTTCATTTTTTGCACGCTGTAATCGGGAATGAGCGTCGCCAATGGCAGATTGGCAGCTTTTGCCGCCGGATTGCCGATGGCCAAGGTAAACGGGCCATTGCCCCGCGCCAGAAACACCACCTGCGTGGCGCGCACGGCAAAGCGCACCTGTGGCGCTTCGTTGCCCAGTCCGCCGCCACGCTCGTCGACTTCCAGCTTCAACTGACGAACGATCTGGCCGGACAACAACAGTTCATCCTGCACCACGTCCTGCCCGTTCTGGGTCAGGCGATACAGCAAGCCGCTGCTGACCGGTTGCCACGCGTCCTGATCGCTGCGCCGCCCAAACAGCGTGCCCGGCGCAAGACTGTTGGCCTGGGCGATATCAAACTGCAGGCGTTCGACCGGCAAACCGCCAGGCAACTGCCAGACATATTCCCCCGGTTTTTCGACTTTGCCGCTCACGGCAGACGACCAGGTCAACGGCAATTCCGGACGCTCGGTGTTGGCGCTGAGCAACTGCGCCGAGGTCAGGTTCGGCGCCGTCTGCGGTGCGTTCCACAACAGGCGCAGATAACGCGCCGAGCGGCCCGGCAAAGCGACTTCGCGCTGCTCGACCAACTCGTCAGCGAAGGAAAGACGTGCCACTTGGCCGTTACCCCAGGCCTTCCAGTGTTGCAGGTCGTTGCTGGCTTCGATGCTGAAACGCTGGAAGCCCTCGTGTTCGGTGTCCCAGTCGATGATCAGTTGTTCCAGCGGCGCCTTGATGGCGCTGGTGTCCAGCAACCAGCCGCGCAGCACTTCGTCGCCCGCCTCGATATCACTTTGCGGCTGCACTTCGATCACCGTGCCGCTGGCCGTGCGCTGCACGCGAATGCCTGGCGCGGCTTCGGTATTGTCGGCGGCGCTGTAGATCGGGAACCACTTCACGGCGGTGGATGGTTGGTCGGCATGCTTCATGACCGGGCTTTCAGTCAGCGCGTAGGCCTGGACCTGGCCTTCGCTGTTGAACACCCGCAGGTCGCCAAGGCTGTTCTGCCGCGAATTGAGCTGCACCGTCAGCGGCAAATCGACGCGATACCAAGGGCCTTCGCCGGTCAGCTTCAGCGGTGTCTGGCTGGCAAAATCGCTCAGGTTTTCCTGGGCACTGGCCAGCGTCGCTGCCAACAACGCAGCGCCGAACACAACGGTTTTGAACAGCAGCTGACGACTCACCAACGCGATCCTCATGGATTTTCCGGCTCAGGATTGACTGAGCTTTTGTTATTTGGTGCCGAAGTTTTCGGCGGCAGTGGTGCGAAATATCCCACCACTAATAGCAAAACGCCAACGCCGATGAACGAGACGATGCGCGCCATCCCGCCTCGGTTGCTCAGTTCGACGAAGAACAGCTTGGCGACCACCACGCCGATCAGCATTGCGCCTGCGATCCAGACCTCGCGTCTTGCGCGCACATGCCCGCCGATCATCAGCGTCAAGGCCATCAGCGTCCAGACGATGGAGAGCCCGGCCTGTACTTGCATGGAACCCAGCAGATCATCGATGTCCCACGGCACGCCGGCCCAGTGGTGAGCGCTGCGCGTGACCATGGCGCTGAACAGCACGAACAGCGAGGCGCCAGCGGCGATCAGCGCGGCACGCTGCGCATGGCGTTCGCTCACGCCCAGTTGCGGCAACAGATTGCGCGTCCAGATAAATACGCCCAGCAGCGCGAACAGCAGGCCAAGTTCCAGCGGATTGAGCAACGGAATGTACGGCAGCGGATTGGCTGCTCCGTCACTGAACGAGTTGGCCAGCCAAAACCACGTCAGCATCAGCAGCGCCAGCAGGGCGGCGACCCAGACGCGGTACTCTTTCGGATACGCGGCAATCGGCCATGACCAGCGGCGCGATGAGGTCATCGCCAGCAGATACAGACTTGGCAGCAGCGCCCAGCCGAGCCAGCGCCAGGCGTTGTAATGCTCGGACAGCTGCGCCATGACCCAGCTCAACTCCAGCGCGAGCACGCTGATCGCCAGCCAGCAACCCAATACATGCGCCAGACTCAAGGCTTTGCCGGGCAGCATGTCTGCCAGTCGGCGTAGAGAAATCAGGTGTGCGGCGAGTACCGCCAGCCAGCCGAGCCAGGCCCAGTGGGCGAACAGATGATTGTTCCACAGCCAGTTGAAGAGCATCAGCACGCCACTTATCGGCGTCAGCGCCAGGGTCAGTTTCGCCAGTCCCGGCCAACGCAGGCGCAGGGCAGTAACCGTCCAGAGCGCAACGCTGGCGGCGGCGAGCAGCAGCATCCAGGTTGCCAGCAGGTCATCGGGGGAAAAACGCAACGCAGCCACGGTCAGTGCCAATATCCACCAGCCACCGCCCCAGAGAGTCAGCAGCGGCGACAGGTATTCAGCCTTCAGCGGGCCGGATGCCGCGATGCGCTGCACCAGCAGGGCGCTGATCAAGCCCGCCAGGGCGATGATCATCGGCGTCCAGAAATCGCCGTGGGCCAGGAGTGACGAGTACCAGGCGTTCATTTCGTTGAGGAACACCAGCCCGGCAGCCGCTTGCAGCAATAGCCCGAAGATGCGCGCCAGCAGCCGTTGCTGACGCATGCCCAGCCAGAACACCGCAGCGCCTTCGATGGCCCAGGCGCATGTCGTCCATTGCGCATCGAGGCCCAGCGGAATCGCCAGGGTTGCGAACACTACGCCCAGCGCCAGACAGGTTTCCACCAGCAGCAACGCGCGTCCCGGCGCACGGCCGGCCAGCAAGCGGGCGATGCCCATATAAAGCAGGCCTAATGCAAGTGCGCTGAAGGCTGCACCCAACTCGATGGTCTGCATGAGCGCGTATTGCAAGCCGAAGCCGACGATGGGCGTGCCGAACAGCAAGGTGCCGTCCACGTAATCGCCCTGCCGTCGGGACCAGCGCAGCATGGCTGCGCGGCTCTCGTCTTCCGGGGTGCTGGGCAATTCCTGCAACTTGCGACGGGCGAACAGCAGGCCGATGGCCAGATACATCAAGAAGAACAGCAGCAAGAACGGTTCGGTGCTCCAGAACAGTTCCAGCGTGTAACCGCGCAGGCCCCACGCCAGACCGATGCCAAAAGTGCCGAAGAACCCGATCAGGTTGAGCAGGCGCCAGGCCTTGAACCAGGCGATGGCGAAGATGCCAGCATTGAGCAAGGCGAAGTAGCTGAACAGCGTGATGTGGCTGCCTTGCCCGGTGGACGACAGGATCGGCGCCGCGAAACCGCCGAGTGCCGCCGCGCAGGCCAGGGCCAGGGAGTTCTGGATAATTGCCAACATCGCGGAAAAGGCCGTCGCCGCTACCAGCAGGACAAAGCCCAGACTGGGGTCGAGCAAACCATGGACTTTCATCGCGCCGATCACCGTCAGATACAGCACGCCGATCCCGGTGCCTTGCATCATCAGGGCAAAAGGCCTGTTGCGCTGCCGCAGCCACCAACCCAGACCCAACAAAGCCATGGCGCTGGCGGCGACCCCGGCATAACGCGCTTCAATCGGCACGACCATGCCTTCGGTGGCATAACGCAGCAGAAACGCCAGGCCGAGAAACAGCAAAACCACGCCGACGCGCAACACCGTGTTGCCGCCGAGCAGCCAGTCCCGGGCTTTTTGAATCACGGCATCAATGGGATTGGGGCTGGCTGGTGCTGCTTTGGGCTCAGTTTCAATGGCTTTGGCGCGAGTCAGCGGTGCAGCCGGTTGTGGCCATTGCGAATGAGCCTGCGCTTCGTCCGGCAAGTCCCAGATCAACTCCGGTCCATCGGATTGCGTGGCGACGATCACGGCGTCTTCGGGCAGCGGCGCAGCGGCGAGCGCCGGTTCGGCTGTGCTGAACGGGGAAGTGTGCGGGAATTCCAGGCGGGTCAGGCGTTGTTGCAGGGATTCGATGTTTTTCTGTGCTGCGTTGAGTTGCTCACGTTGCTCTGCCAATTGCTTGCGCAGTTTCGCCAGACGCACGCCCAACCAGGCGGCCAACACCAGGGCAATCGACGCGCTGCCGTTCATCCAGGGATAAAACAGGCCATCTGTCAGAAAGCCCACAGCGCCAAGCCCCACCACCAGCAAAATCCATTGCACGCCAGGACATCCTTTTCGGTCAGTAGTCGTTCAGGGGCGAACGCAGCGGCGCAGTATAGCGAGACGCGCCGGGGAATGGCGTGATGGGGCTGGCTGACTCCGATTGATCGGACTTCGTGGGAGCGAACTTGCTCGCGAAGGCATTGCGACAGGCATCCGAAAATGCGCCGATTGCACTGCCTTTTCGCGAGCAAGCTCGCTCCCACCGGGTTCCGGGTCAGGCCTTATTAGTCCAGCGCCTTCCAGATATCGCCCGCGTATTCACGGATGGTCCGGTCGGAGGAGAACCAGCCCATGCGTGCCGTGTTGAGCACGGCCGAGCGCCACCATTCCTTGGAGTCGTGCCAGTGTGCTTCGACTTTGGTCTGGGCGGCCCAATACGAGTCGAAGTCGGCGCAGACCAGGAAGCGGTCGTAAGCCATCAACTGGTCGATCAGGCCGACATAGCGGTTCGGATCATCCGGCGAGAACACCCCGCCACGAATCGCTTGCAGCACGTCATTGAGCCGGCCGGACGCCGCCGCTGCGGCATAGGCGCTGAAATCGCCGGTCTGCTTGTGCGCTTCGACTTCCTGGGCGGTCATGCCAAAGATGAACATGTGTTCCTGACCGATCAGCTCGCTCATTTCCACGTTGGCGCCGTCCAGTGTGCCAATGGTCAGCGCGCCGTTGAGGCCGAACTTCATGTTGCTGGTGCCCGATGCTTCCAGGCCCGCCGTGGAAATCTGTTCGGAAAGGTCGGCCGCCGGAATGATGCTTTCCGCCAGGCTGACGTTATAGTTGGGCATGAACACCACTTTAAGCAGGCCGCGTACGGTCGGGTCGTTGTTAACGGTCCGCGCGATGTCGTTGGTCAGCTTGATGATCAGTTTGGCCGAGTGATAACTGGCCGCCGCCTTGCCGGCGAAGATCTTCACGCGCGGCACCCAATCGGTGCCTGGCTCGGCGCGAATGGCCTGATACAGCGCAACGGTGTGGAACAGGTTCAGCAGTTGGCGCTTGTATTCATGGATCCGCTTGACCTGCACATCGAACATCGCCGCCGGGTTGACCACGATCCCCATGCGTTCATGGATAATCGCCGCCAGGGCGCGCTTGCTGTGCAGTCGCTGATCGGCAAATTGCTTGCGGAACGAGCTCTTGTCAGCAAAGGGTTCCAGCTCGATCAGGCGCGTCTCGGCATTGTCGAGCACCTCGTCGCCCAAGGCGTCCTTGAGCATTTCGGTCAACTTCGGGTTGGCCTGGAACAGCCAGCGGCGGAAGGTAATGCCGTTGGTTTTATTGTTGATGCGTTCCGGATACAGCTTGTGCAGCTCGGCGAACACCGTCTTGCGCATCAGTTGCGTGTGCAACGCAGATACGCCGTTGACGCTGTGGGAGCCAAGGAACGCGAGGTTGCCCATGCGCACGCGGCGGCCGTTGTCTTCTTCGATCAGCGATACGGCGCGCAGCACGTCGAAATCATGAATGCCTTTGGCACGCAGGGTGTCGATATGTTGCGCGTTGATCATGTAGATGATCTGCATGTGGCGCGGCAACATCCGCTCCATCAGGCCCACCGACCAGGTTTCCAGCGCCTCCGGCAGCAAGGTGTGGTTGGTGTAGGCCAGGGTGCCAACGGTGATTTTCCACGCGGTGTCCCACGCAATGCCGTGATTGTCGATCAACTGACGCATCAGTTCGGCCACGGCGATCGACGGGTGGGTGTCGTTCATCTGGATCGCCGCATGATCGGCCAGATCCAGCAGCGTGGCGTGCATGTTCAGGTGACGACGCAGCAGGTCCTGCAAGGACGCGGAGACGAAAAAGTATTCCTGGCGCAGGCGCAGTTCCTGGCCGGCTTCCGTGGCGTCGTTGGGGTACAGCACGCGGGAAATACTTTCCGCACGCACGACCTCGGCAACCGCGCCGAAGTGGTCGCCGGCGTTGAAACGCTCAAGGTGCAGATCGCCCACGGCTCGGGCGCGCCACAAGCGCAGGGTGTTCACACTCTTGCCGCGCCAGCCGACCACGGGCGTGTCATAGGCGATGGCCCGCACGGTTTCCGATGGACGCCAGACCTGATGCGGTTCGCCCGCGTCATTGAGGACGGTTTCGACACTGCCGCTGAAACCGATGGGGTAAACCACTTCAGGGCGTTCAAATTCCCATGGGTTACCGAAGTCCAGCCAGTTTTCCGTTTGTTCCTGCTGCCAGCCATCGACGATCGCCTGACGGAACAGGCCGTGTTCGTAGCGAATACCGTAGCCATGCCCGGCAATGCCCAGGGTCGACATGCTTTCCATGAAGCAGGCGGCCAGACGACCTAGGCCGCCGTTGCCCAGCGCTGCGTCCGGTTCGAGCAGACGGATGCGCTCGATGTCCACGCCCAGTTCGGTCATGGCCTCGCGAGCGATTTCCAGCAAACCGAGATTGCTCAGGCTGTCGTACAGCAGACGCCCGATGAGAAATTCCAGAGACAGGTAATAGACGCGTTTCTGAACCTTGCGGTAAATCTGCCGAGTGTGGTCCATCCAGTGCTCAACCATGTGGTCGCGAGCGGCCAGTGCCACGGCTTCGAACCAGTCATGCTCAAAAGCATGGTCGGGATCCTTGCCCACCGCATAGGTGAGTTTGGCAAGAACAGCGGCGCGGAAAGCAGCCACCTCAGCGTCACGAACGAGTGGTTCCTGAGACATCAATGCGACCTCAAGTAGTCAGACGAATGAAGGATGGGTTCTTTTGACTTTAGGGCGTGTTTCCGGTTATTTCCCGAAATATCCGAATTAACCGGGTGAACATCCCCTGCTTCGACACAAGCTTGACGCTCTGGTTCGCGAACCCACGTAATTGGCAAAACGCTTGCATTGATCGTTCCAGTCGCAAGAAAGCTGTCGTTTGACAGCATGAACATTCCTCGTTTCGGGTTTATGATGCCCAACGGCAGATAGATAGCAGCCCTCCAATCGCAATCACGGAGCACCTATGCAGACCTTGTACCCGCAGATCAAACCCTACGCCCGGCACGATCTGGCTGTGGAGCAGCCGCATGTGTTGTATGTCGACGAGAGCGGGTCGCCGGAAGGTCTGCCGGTGGTCTTCATTCATGGTGGTCCCGGTGCAGGATGCGATGCGCAGAGCCGCCGTTATTTTGACCCTAACATGTATCGCATCATTACTTTCGATCAGCGCGGCTGCGGCCGTTCGACGCCCCACGCCAATCTCGAAAACAATACGACCTGGCATCTGGTCGAAGATCTGGAGCGGATTCGCGAGCATCTGGGTATCGACAAATGGGTGCTGTTCGGCGGTTCCTGGGGTTCGACTCTGGCGCTGGCGTATGCCCAGAAGCATCCAGAGCGCGTCCATGCGATGATCCTGCGCGGCATTTTCCTGGCCCGCAAACAAGAGATCGACTGGTTCTACCAATGTGGCGCGAGCCGCATGTTCCCGGATTACTGGCAGGACTACGTGGCGCCGATCCCGCTGGACGAGCGCGACAATTTATTGGCCGCCTTCCATAAACGCCTGACCGGCTCCGACCAGATCGCCCAGATGCACGCGGCCAAGGCCTGGTCGACCTGGGAAGGCCGCGCTGCGACCTTGCGCCCTAATCCGCAAGTGGTTGATCGCTTCTCGGAGCCGCAGCGGGCGCTGTCCATTGCGCGCATCGAATGCCATTACTTCACCAACCAGTCGTTCCTTGAAGAAAACCAGCTGATTCGCGACATGCCCAAGATCGCTCATCTGCCGGGCATCATCGTGCATGGTCGCTATGACGTGATCTGCCCGTTGGACAATGCCTGGGAATTGCATCAGGCGTGGCCCAACAGCGAGCTGCAAGTGATTCGCGATGCCGGTCACGCAGCTTCTGAACCGGGCATCACCGACGCACTGGTCCGCGCCGCCGCGCAAGTGGCCCGCCGGTTGCTGGATTTACCGCCTGAAGAGGCGTGACACCAATTGGTGCAAGCCTGTGTGTCATCTGCATGACTGAATCAAGGAAAGGGTAATGAAAGCCTTGCTACAACGCGTGCGCGGTGCCCGTGTCGAGGTGGATGGGCAGATTGTCGGGTCCATCGACCAAGGGCTGCTGGTGCTGGTCGGCGTCGAGCCTCAAGACACGCAGGCCAGTGCCGATAAGATGTTGCACAAGTTGCTCAATTACCGGGTGTTCAGCGATGCCGAGGGCAAGATGAATCTGTCGCTGCGTGATGTCGCGGGCGGATTGCTGCTGGTTTCACAGTTCACTTTGGCCGCTGACACCAAAAGTGGCATGCGCCCAAGCTTCTCCAGGGCCGCGCCTCCGGCACTGGGCGCGCAATTGTTCGACTATTTACTGTCACAGGCAAAAAGCTCGCACGCGCAGGTTTCAGCGGGCCAATTTGGTGCGGATATGCAGGTGCATTTGGTCAATGATGGCCCAGTGACATTTTTGCTTGAGTCATAAATGACAATCTGGCCTGCGTGCCCTGAATTTATTAGGCGATAAAGCGATAAATACTTTGCTGCACCTGATGCGTTGTAACGCGTGCTACTAGATAATCGCGCGCTGCGGGTATCGGCGTTTGTAGGTCCGTTCGGCAAGGTCAGTAGTCTGGTTCGACATCGTTTGGGGAATCATTACGCCCTTTCGGAGTCGGAACAATGCTCGCCAACCCGGCACTTGATAGCTGGCCGTTGGTTTTTTCATCTGTTTTCGGCGAGGGTTGCTCGTGATTGTTAGTCCCTGTAATGCAGCAAAGACACCTGGCAAACGGTTGCGTAGCGCGCTGTTGGCAAGCTCGGCCCTGATCTGCCTGTTCGGCTCCGCGTCCCTGTGGGCGTTCGATCTGGAAGACGTAGCCGCCAAGGCAAAGGAAATGTCCGGGCGAAAGTACGAAGCTCCGAAGAGCAATTTGCCTGCAGAGTTCCGCGACATGAAGTTCGCGGACTATCAAAAAATTCGTTTCCGTGACGACAAGGCAGAGTGGGCGGCAGACAAGACGCCGTTCAAATTGTCCTTCTACCATCAGGGCATGCATTTCGACACCCCGGTCAAAATCAACGAAGTTACGGCCACCACCGTTGAAGAAATCAAGTACGACAGCAGTCGTTTCGATTTTGGCGACGTGAAAGTCGACCCGAAATCCACCGAGAAACTCGGTTATGCAGGCTTTCGTGTGCTTTACCCGATCAACAAAGACGACAAGCGTGACGAGATCATGACCATGCTGGGCGCGAGTTATTTCCGCGTCATCGGCAAGGATCAGGTCTACGGCCTGTCGGCGCGTGGCATGGCAATCGATACCGCTCTGCCATCGGGCGAAGAATTTCCGCGTTTCACTGAATTCTGGATTGAAAAGCCAGGCGCTGATGACAACCATCTGGTGATCTTCGCGCTGCTGGACTCGCCACGTGCGACTGGCGCCTACAAGCTGACTCTGCGTCCTGGCACCAACACCCTGGTGGACGTCGAGTCGCGCATGTTCCTGCGTGACAAGGTCACCAAGCTGGGCGTTGCGCCATTGACCAGCATGTTCCTGTTCGGTGCCAACCAGCCTTCGCGCGTGCTCAACTATCGTCGCGAGCTGCATGACTCCAGCGGTCTGTCGATTCAGGCAGCCAATGGCGAATGGATCTGGCGTCCGCTGAACAACCCTAAACACCTGTCGGTCAGCAGCTTCTCGGTAGAAAACCCGCGTGGCTTCGGTCTGTTGCAGCGTGGCCGTGAGTTCAGCAGCTACGAAGACCTCGATGACCGTTACGACAAGCGTCCAAGCGCCTGGATCGAACCGAAAGGCGATTGGGGCAAAGGCACCGTCGATCTGGTCGAGATCCCTACTGCCGACGAAACCAACGACAATATCGTTGCGTTCTGGAAGCCGGAAACTCTGCCAGCGCCTGGCGAGCCGGTGAACTTCAACTACCGCATTCACTGGACCATGGATGAAAAATCCATTCATTCGCCGGATCTGGGTTGGGTCAAGCAGACCCTGCGTTCGCTCGGTGACGTGAAACAGTCCAACCTGGTTCGTCAGCCAGACGGCAGTGTTGCCTTCCAGGTCGATTTCGTCGGTCCGGTTCTGGCGCGCTTGCCGGAAGACAAGACCATTCGCAGTCAGGTTATTACCGATGACAACACGGATCTGGTCGAGAACAACCTGCGCTACAACCCGGTTACCAAGGGTTATCGCCTGACGCTGCGCATGAAGGTCAAGGACACCAACAAGCCGATCGAGATGCGCGCTTACCTGCTGCGCGAGATTCCAGCCGAACCGGGCAAGGAACCTGCGGTACTTGTTGCTGACAAAACACATGTTGAAGAGAAAAAAGCTGCACCTAAAGAGGCTGTAAAAGAAGCCCCTAAAGATGCACAGACTGACCTGGCCAAGGCCGCCGCGGGTACGCCTGCAGACGCTGCCAAAGCGGATGCTGCGAAGACCGAAGCAGCCAAGACCGACGTCGCTAAAGACAAAGACGGCAAAGAGATCCAGCAGCCTGTAGCCGAAGCTGCGCCCACCCATCCGGAACCGGCCAAGACGCTGCAAGTCATGACCGAGACCTGGAGCTACCAGTTGCCAGCCGATGAGTAATTCTCTACCGGTGCCAGAGTCGCTCAGCGAATATCTGGCACATCTACCGATGAGCGACGAGCAGCGGGCCGAACTGGCTTCCTGTAAATCGTTCACGGAGCTGCATGAACGTCTTTCGGCACAGTCGATTGCCGATCCAGCCGATGCCGCCCAGGCATCGGTGGGTCGTCGCCTGACGCTGACCACTGCCGACGAGCTGCAAGAAGCCGAGATGCTTGGCGTCGATGCAAGCGGGCGGGTGTGCCTGAAAGCCACGCCTCCTATTCGCCGTACCAAAGTCGTTCCCGAGCCATGGCGGACCAATATTCTGGTTCGCGGCTGGCGACGACTGACCGGGCGTTCCAACCCGGTCGAGCCCGAGCCGGACCGCTTGCCCAAGGCACGCTGGCGCACGGTCGGTTCCACGCGCCGCTATATCCTGCTGATCCTGATGCTGGGTCAAACCATCGTCGCCAGCTGGTACATGAAAGGCATCATGCCGTACCAAGGCTGGTCCCTGGTTTCGCTGGACGAAATCACACACCAGACGTTCGTGCAAACGGCGATGCAAGTGCTGCCGTATGCATTGCAGACCAGTATTCTGTTGCTGTTCGGCATTCTGTTCTGTTGGGTTTCGGCGGGTTTCTGGACTGCTCTGATGGGCTTCCTCGAGTTGCTCACCGGGCGCGATAAGTACCGCATCTCCGGCGCCAGCGCTGGTAATGAGCCGATTGAAAAGGGTGCTCGCACCGCGCTGGTCATGCCGATCTGCAACGAAGATGTGCCCCGGGTTTTCGCCGGTCTGCGCGCTACGTTCGAATCGGTTGCCGCCACCGGTGACCTGGATCGCTTCGATTTCTTCGTGCTCAGCGACACCAATGATTCCGACATCGCCGTGGCCGAGCAGCAAGCCTGGCTTGAGGTGTGTCGCGAGGCCAAAGGTTTCGGCAAGATTTTCTATCGTCGTCGTCGCCGTCGCGTAAAACGCAAAAGCGGCAACCTCGATGACTTCTGCCGTCGCTGGGGCGGTGACTACAAGTACATGGTCGTGCTCGACGCAGACAGCGTGATGAGCGGTGAATGCCTGACCAGTCTGGTGCGCTTGATGGAAGCCACGCCGGACGCCGGTATCATCCAGACCGCGCCACGCGCATCGGGCATGGACACGCTTTATGCACGTATGCAGCAATTCGCGACCCGTGTGTATGGCCCGCTGTTCACCGCCGGCTTGCACTTCTGGCAGTTGGGTGAATCCCACTATTGGGGTCACAACGCGATCATTCGCATGAAGCCGTTCATCGAGCACTGCGCCCTGGCGCCGTTGCCTGGTAAAGGCGCGTTTGCCGGTGCGATTCTCTCCCACGACTTCGTCGAAGCTGCGCTGATGCGCCGTGCCGGCTGGGGCGTGTGGATTGCCTACGATCTGCCGGGCAGCTACGAAGAATTGCCGCCGAACCTGCTGGATGAACTCAAGCGCGACCGTCGCTGGTGTCACGGCAACCTGATGAACTTCCGGTTGTTCCTGGTCAAAGGCATGCACCCGGTTCACCGGGCGGTGTTCTTGACCGGTGTGATGTCCTACCTGTCGGCGCCGTTGTGGTTCTTCTTCCTGGTGTTGTCCACGGCCTTGCTGGCGGTGAACACACTTATGGAGCCGACCTACTTCCTCGAACCGCGTCAGCTGTATCCGTTGTGGCCACAATGGCACCCGGAAAAAGCCGTTGCGTTGTTCTCAACGACGATTGTCCTGCTGTTCCTGCCTAAACTGCTCAGCGTGATTCTGATCTGGGCCAAGGGCGCAGTCGGTTTTGGCGGCAAGTTCAAGGTCACCGCTTCGATGTTGATGGAAATGCTTTTCTCGGTGCTGCTGGCTCCGGTACGCATGCTGTTCCACACCCGCTTCGTACTGGCTGCTTTCCTGGGCTGGGCTGCAACCTGGAACTCTCCGCAGCGCGACGATGACTCCACGCCATGGCTTGAGGCGGTCAAACGGCACGGTCCGCAAACCCTGTTGGGCGCGTGCTGGGCATTGCTGGTGGCTTGGCTGAACCCGAGCTTCCTGTGGTGGCTGGCGCCGATTGTCGGTTCGTTGATGCTGTCGATCCCGGTATCGGTGATCTCAAGCCGCACCAACCTGGGCCTGAAAGCGCGCGACGAGAAGCTGTTCCTGATTCCTGAGGAATACGCGCCGCCGCAAGAGCTGATCTCCACTGATCTCTACACCCATGAAAACCGCTGGCATGCATTGAAGCAGGGTTTCATCCGGGCAGTGGTCGATCCGCAGCAGAATGCCCTGGCCTGTGCGTTGGCGACTTCACGTCACCGTGTGGTCGAGCCTATCGAGTTCGTGCGTACCGAGCGTGTGCGTCACGCGCTTAAAGCCGGTCCCGACAAGCTCGATAACCATGAGCGACTGATGCTGTTGAGCGACCCGGTTGCCCTGGCGCGCTTGCACGAACAGGTCTGGAACGAAAGCCATCCGGAATGGCTGGCGGCCTGGAGAGCCTCCATCGAAGCTGATCCACATGCTCCGTTGTTGCCTCTCAAGCCCGTCGAGCACGAGCCTGAACCTACGTTGGTTCATGCTTGATAGCTGAACGGTAGAAACAAAAACGGCGCCCCGAAAAGGCGCCGTTTTTTATGGGGGTGACGGCGGGAATCACCTGTAGGAGGGAATAAATTCCCGGGTGATCGGCGTCACGTTGTTGGTCGTTTTTGTGGGAGCGAGCTTGCTCGCGAATCGGTCCGTCCAGCACAATTTTCAGCGCTTGGATTATTGCCTTCGCGAGCAAGCTCGCTCCCACAAGGGTTTACCCAAATCAAACCTGAAATTTGCTTACCAATCCCTGCAAACGCGTGCCCAATCTGGCCAGTTCCACGCTCGACGCTGCGGTTTCGTCGCTGGCGGCGGCGGTCTGTTCGGATACGTCGCGCACGCTCAGCACGTTCCGGTTGATTTGTTCGGCCACGGCGCTTTGCTCCTCGCTGGCCGTGGCGATCTGCAAGTTCATGTCCTGAATGTTCGACACGGTGCGGGTGATCTGCTCCAGTGCATTGCCAGCGCGGCGGCTCAATTGCACGCTGTTGTCGGTCAGGCTGCGGCTGCTGTCCAGCGTCGTGGCGACCTGCTGGGTGCCATTCTGCAGTGCGGCGATCAGCTCTTCGATTTCCTCGGTGGACTCCTGCGTGCGCTGCGCCAGGCTTCTGACCTCATCGGCAACCACCGCAAAGCCACGTCCGGCCTCACCGGCCCGCGCCGCCTCGATGGCCGCGTTCAGAGCCAGCAGATTGGTTTGCTGCGCCACCGACTTGATCACGTCGAGGACACCGCCGATCTTGTCGCTTTCTTGTTTGAGCAGATTCATCGCCCGGGTTGAATTGGCCACCTCCTGCGCAAGTTGCTCGATCTGGCCGATGGCTTCGCCTACCACCTGATCACCCTCGCGCGCCTGCCGATCCGCATGGACGGCGGCCTCGGACGCTTGCTGGGCGTTGCGTGCCACTTCCTGCACCGATGCAGTCATCTGATTCATGGCGGTGGCAACCTGATCGGTCTCGTCTTTCTGGTTGTTGATCCCGACGCTGGTTTGCTCGGTCACCGCCGACAATTGCTCCGCGGCACTGGCAATTTGCGTGACACCGTCGCCGATGCCGCCGATCAGATCCCGCAGGCTCAGCGTCATGGCCTGGATGCTCGCTTGCAACTGGCCCATTTCGTCGCTGCGCTCGACGTCCATGTCCTTGCTCAGATCACCCTTGGCGATGCGTTCGGCGGCGTTCAGGGTCTGGCGCAGCGGAGTGATAATCTGTCGGGTGATTATCCAGGCTGCGAGCAGACCCAGCAGCATCGCCAGGCTTGCGACGCCGGTCAGCGTCGTGCGTGAGGTGGCGGCTTCGGCGCTACGCTGGGCGTTTTGCAGGCTGATCAGCTCGGCCACCGAGGCGAGCATTCGGTCGCCCAGATCGTCCAGCCGCTGCTGGGCCGCGTTGATGTTGATCTGCGCCTGTTCCGAGTTTTGTTCCGGCAGGTCGGGCGATTGTTTACGAGCTTGACGCTCGGCACTCAGCTCGGTGAAGGTTGCTTCCATCTTGCTGACGAGCTGGTTTTGCTCGGTCAGTAACCGCAGGCTGGCGTCATCGTCGGTCACCTTGCCCAGCGCTTGCAGGTGAGCTGCCAGCGCATTGAGGCGGTCGACAACATTTTGGGCGTTTTGCGCGCTGTGATCTATGCGAAACATGATCCGCTCGGCGCGCAGATCCTTGGTCATGTTGCTCAGTTGACCGGTGGCGGTCAGCGATTGCGACCAATCGATCATCTTGTCCAGGCCGTGCCAGCCAGTCAGGGTGATTGCCAGGGTAAGTAACAGCACGAGCCCGAAGCCCAGCGCCAGTTTGAGTTTGACGCTCGTATTGCCGAGCGCATGGTTGATCCATCGAAACATGGGGAATCTCCTGCAAGTGAGCCAGACAGGCAGGTCCGAGGCGAGCCCCGGCCTGCGTTGTCAGCGCATCGGCAGGTGAATCAGAAGCGCGACCTGAACAGGTCGTAGGAGATTTCCGAGAAGAAGGACGGGGTGATCAGCGTCACGTTTTTGTAGCTTGTGGGAGCGAGCTTGCTCGCGAATAGGTCCGCGCGCACATTTTTCAGCGCCTGGAACGTTGCCTTCGCGAGCAAGCTCGCTCCCACAGTGGTTACGCAACTACACCCGAAACTTGCTCACCAGCACTTGCAAATGACTACCCAGACGCGCCAGTTCGACGCTGGAGGCGGCGGTTTCTTCGCTGGCGGCGGAGGTCTGTTCGGAGACGTCGCGCACGTTGAGGATGCTGCGGTTGATTTCCTCGGCGGTCGCGCTTTGCTCTTCGGCTGCGGCGGCGATTTGCTGGTTCATCGCCTGGATCGCCGAAACGGTGCGGGTGATGTTTTCCAGCGAGGTGCCAGCACGGCGGGTCAGATCGACGCTGCTGACGGTCAGTTCGCGGCTGTTGTCCATGATGGTCGCCACTTGCTGCGTACCGCTCTGCAAGCCGGAAATCAGCTGCTCGATTTCTTCGGTGGATTTTTGCGTGCGCTGGGCCAGGCTGCGGACCTCATCGGCCACCACGGCAAATCCGCGGCCCGCTTCACCGGCGCGCGCGGCCTCGATGGCGGCGTTCAAGGCCAGCAGGTTGGTTTGCTGCGCCACCGACTTGATCACGTCCAGGACGCTGCCGATCTTGTCGCTCTCGCGCTTGAGTTCGCTCATGGCTTCGGTGGAATTCCCCACTTCGGCAGCCAGGCGTTCGATCTGGGCGATGGCTTCGTTGACTACGCGGTCACCTTCGCGCGCTTGCTGATCGGCAGCCACGGCGGCCTCGGAAGCCTCCTCGGCGTTGCGGGCCACTTCCTGCACGGTGGCGGTCATTTCGTGCATGGCGGTGGCGACCTGATCGGTCTCGACCTTCTGGCTGTTGACCCCGGCGCTGGTTTGCTCGGTCACCGCCGACAGTTGCTCGGCGGCGCTGGCAATTTGTGTGACGCCATCACGGATGCCGCCGATCAGCTCGCGCAGGCTGACGGTCATGCGCTGGATGCTGCCCTGCAACTTGCCCAGCTCGTCCTTACGGTCGATGGTCAGGTTGTTGCTCAGATCACCCGACGCCACGCGCTCGACAATCTGCAAGGTTTGCAGCAACGGCACGACGATCTGACGGGTGATGATCCAGGCCGCGATCACTCCGAACAGCAACGCCAGCGCAGTAGCAATGCTCAACATCGACCGGGCGTTCTGGCTCTCGGTGCCCCGTTTGGCGTACTGATCGGCGCTCAGCTTGTCGCTGACATCGAGCAGGTCCTGGCCAGCCTTGGTCATTTTTTCCAAGGCCTGTTTACCGGCCAGTTGGCCATCGCGGTACTGCGCCACGGCTGCCTGATAGGCTTTAAGTCCGACAATGGCAGTCTGCAACTGCCCCAGATAAACCGGTGGGATACTGCCGGCCAGTGCATTGATGCCGACCAGCGCCTGATCGATTCCGGCGTTGGCGTTCTTTTCGAACTCGGCCTTGCCGCTGTAGGTGTAACCGCGCACCTGATAACGCGCTTGCTGGATCAGTTTGCTGACCTCAACCGCACCATTGAATTGCAGCATGTCGTCGCCCTGCAACAGCGACGCTTCGACCTTGTTGATCTCGGCCACGGCCTTGTCTGCAGCGTCGCCCATCAGGCCTCGGCTGGCTTCCCGGGAAGCAATGGCCTTGGTCATTTCAACAAACGCCTGGCGGTATTCACTGGCCGATTGTTGCTGCGCGTCCAGCCACTTCAGGCTTTCGGGGCTGGCAACCTGGCTGCGGGCTTTTTTCAGCACTCCGTCCAGGTTGTCCAGAGTGGTGGCCACAGCCGCTGCCGATTCGGCATCGTACTGCCGCTCGTAGACCAGGCGCTTGACGCGCAGCTCCATCGTCTGGTCGCTGACTTCCTCAATGGACGCCAGCTTGTCGCCGCGCTCAATCAAGGACGTCACGCTCAGCCAGCCAGTGATGGTAATCAACACGGTCATTAACAACACCAGGCCGAAGCCCACTGCCAGCTTGAGACTGACGCTCATGTTTCCGAGGGCTTGGGTGAACCAGCGCGGCATGGTGCAACTCCTTGTAGCGAATAATTGTAGGCGTAGTCCTACATCGGCTGTCAGAAGGGAAACTGAAGGCGCAGCGCCCTCGAATGAGGGGATTAGAAAAGGCGGGCGAGGAGGGCGGTGACGGCGGTTTCGACACGCAGGATGCGCTCTCCGAGCTGCACAGGCTGCAGGCCGGACTTGGCCAGCAGGTCGATTTCATAAGGAATCCAGCCGCCTTCGGGACCTATCGCGAGTGTTACAGGTTGTTGCGCCGCTCTCGGGCAGGCCGGGAATTGGCCGGGATGCCCCACCAGCCCGAGCGTGCCTTCGACCAATTGCGGCAGACAGTCCTCGACGAAGGGCTTGAAGCGCTTCTCGATGATGATTTCCGGCAGCACGCTGTCCCGGGCCTGCTCCAGGCCGAGGATCAACTGCTCGCGAATGGCCGCAGGCTCCAGGAACGGGGTCTGCCAGAAGCTCTTCTCGACCCGGTAACTGTTGAGCAGGATGACTTTCGGCACGCCCATGGTCGCCACGGTCTGGAACACCCGACGCAGCATCTTCGGCCGAGGCAGGGCCAGCAGCAGGGTCAAGGGCAGTTTGGCGGGCGGTGCGCTGTCGAGGCTGACGCGCAGTTCCGCTTCGTGATCTTCCAGACGCAGCAACTCGGCATTGCCCATCAAGCCGCCAATCCGGCCGACGCGCAGGCTGTCGCCCACCACGACGCGATGCACCTCTTGCATGTGCTTGAGGCGCCGGTCGCGCAGGATGACCCGGTCAGCCGCAATGAAGTCGGCGTCTTCGAGAAGCAGCAGATTCACGGCTGAGTCGCAGGCGGCTGATCTTGCTTGTCTTCATCGGGCTGGTCTTCAGGATGATCGCCACGCTTGGTGATCATCGAGCTGCACAACACGCCGATTTCGAACAGCAGCCACATCGGCACCGCGAGCAGGGTCTGGGAGAAAATGTCCGGCGGGGTCAGGATCATGCCGACCACGAAGCAACCGATGACCACGTAAGGGCGGATCTTGCGCAGGTACTTCACGTCAACGATGCCGATCCACACCAGCAACACCACGGCCACCGGAATCTCGAACGCCACGCCAAAGGCGAAGAACAGCGTCATGACGAAGTCCAGGTAACTGGCGATGTCCGTCATCATCGACACGCCTTCGGGCGTCACGCTGGCGAAGAAGTGGAAAATCAGCGGGAAAACCAGGTAATAGGCGAAGGCCATACCCGAATAAAACAGGATGATGCTCGACACCAGAAGCGGCACGGCGACGCGTTTTTCGTGCTTGTACAGGCCCGGTGCGATGAAGCCCCAGATCTGGTGCAGGATGACCGGCATGGCCAGAAACAGCGCGACCATCATGGTCAGCTTGAACGGCGTGATGAACGGCGAGGCCACGTCGGTGGCGATCATCGTCGCGCCTTCGGGCAGGAACACCCGCAGCGGCGCCGAGACGAAGGTGTAGATCTTCTGGGTGAAGTAAAACAGGCAGCCGAAGATTACAAAGATCGCCAGAACGCAGCGCAGCAGGCGTGAGCGGAGTTCTGTGAGGTGCGAGACCAGCGGCATTTGCTGGTCGTTTTCCGGAATATCGCTCATGGGGCTCGCGGGGGCAGTGACGAATCGTTGGCGGAAGGCGCGCTAGGAATTGGCGTCGGTTCGGCGTGCGGCAATGCTTCAACAGGCGTCGCTTCGACAGGTTTTGCCGGCTCGACCGGCACTGTATCGGCAGGCGTAGTCCCGGCAGGTGCAGCAGGGCCAAGTTCGGCAGGTGTCGGCGCGGGCGGGGTAACCGGCACCGTGGAGACAACCGGCTCGGTCGGTGCAGTGCTTGCCTCAACAGCAGCCGCAGGTGCTGCGGCAGCCGGTTGCGGCGACATGATTTTGCGCGCTTCCTGCTCCAGCGACAGAATGTGTTCGTTATGCAGCTGCCGACGGATTTCGTCGGCGCCGATTTCGCGTTCAACTTCCTGTTTGATCGCATTGAAGCTGCGTTTCAACCGGCCTACCCAGAGTCCGGCGGTGCGCGCGGCACCTGGCAGACGCTCCGGCCCCAGCACCAGCAAGGCGACGAGACCGACGAGCAGCAGTTCAGAGAAGCTGATACCAAACATTCGATACGACCTAGTCTTTGCGGATTGGCTCTTCGACTTTGTGCGCTTGCGCGTCGATCGTGTGCGGCTGGTTCAGGGGCGAGCCCTGTGGCGCGGCCTGCGGTGGCTGCTGCGGCTGCACCGGCGGCGGAGCCTGATCGGCTTTTTCTTCATCGCTCATGGCTTTGCGAAAGCCCTTGATCGACTCGCCGACATCAGTACCCAGGCCCTTGAGCTTCTTGGTGCCGAAAATCAGTACCACGACAACCAGGATGACGATCCAGTGTTTCCAGTCAAAAATACCCATGAAGCATTCCTCGTAGAAGTTTCAAATTCGAAAATTGACAATCAGTCGGCCGGGCGCGCGGCTTTTTCCGCATGGCCCGACAGGCCGAAACGGCGGTCCAGTTCATCGAGCACCGCTTGTGGATGCTGACCCAGCGCGGCAAGCATCACCATGCTGTGAAACCACAGGTCAGCGGTCTCATAGATGACATCGCTGCAATCGCCGCTGACGGCGGCATCCTTGGCAGCAATGATCGTTTCGACCGACTCTTCGCCGACCTTTTCCAGAATCTTGTTCAGACCCTTGTGATACAGGCTGGCGACGTAGGAGCTGTCGGCAGCCGCGCCTTTGCGTGATTCCAGCACTTGGGCCAGGCGGGACAAGGTATCAGTCATGTTTCAGTGTCCTGCGTGATAAATGGAGTCCGGATCTTTCAGCACCGGGTCCACGGTCTTCCAGCCGGCATCGTCATAGACGCGGTAGAAACAGCTTTCGCGACCGGTATGGCAAGCAATACCGCCGATTTGCTCGACCATCATGATGATCACGTCGGCGTCGCAGTCCAGGCGCAGCTCATGCAGTTTCTGCACATGGCCCGATTCTTCGCCTTTGCGCCAGAGTTTGCCACGTGAACGCGACCAATAGATGGCGCGATTTTCGGCGGCAGTCAGGCTCAGCGCCTCACGGTTCATCCACGCCATCATCAACACGCGCCCGGTCTTGTGATCCTGGGCAATCGCCGGCACCAGACCGTCGCTGTCCCACTTGATTTCGTCCAGCCAGTCTTTCATATCTACTCCGGCAGCCGGGCTTGGGGCCTCGGCGGGTTGAACAGTGTGCCAGCGGCCAGCGCCGCTGGCTATCGGCGCACGACCAGATACAAACCGGCAACGAGCATGATCCACGCCGGCCAGGCAGTGGGCGCAACCAGTGCGCCACCGTCTGCCGCCAGCGTCGAGGCCATCACCGCGCCGCCAGCCAGCAACCCGGCGCCCAGCAGACGCAAGGCCCAGCCGTCGCCGCGCTCGCGCCAGGGTGGCGGCGGATCGTTGGCGTGGGGCTGGGACATGCGCTCCAGCAGGTCGCGGGTCATGTTGGCCAGATGCGGAATCTGCTCGACCTGGGATTGCAGGTTGCCGAACAGGGTTTTCGGGCTGACGCGCTCGCGCATCCAGCGTTCCAGGAACGGTTGGGCGGTGCTCCACAGGTCCAGGTCCGGGTACAACTGGCGACCCAGGCCTTCGATGTTCAACAGGGTTTTCTGCAGCAGCACCAGTTGCGGCTGGACTTCCATGTTGAAGCGTCGCGCGGTCTGGAACAGGCGCATCAGCACCTGGCCGAAGGAAATATCCTTGAGCGGCTTCTCGAAGATCGGCTCGCACACGGTGCGGATTGCCGCTTCGAACTCGTTGAGCTTGGTTTCGGCCGGCACCCAACCCGAATCAATGTGCAGCTGCGCCACGCGGCGGTAATCGCGCTTGAAGAAAGCAAACAGGTTACGCGCCAGATAGTCCTGGTCTTCCGGAGTCAGGCTGCCGACGATTCCGCAGTCGATGGCGATGTATTGCGGGCTCCACGGGTTGACCGTGCTGACGAAAATATTGCCGGGGTGCATGTCGGCGTGGAAAAAACTGTCGCGGAACACCTGGGTGAAGAAAATCTCCACGCCACGTTCGGCGAGCATTTTCATGTCGGTGCGCTGATCGGCCAGGGTCGCCAGATCGGTGACCTGAATGCCGTAGATGCGCTCCATGACCAGCACTTTTGGCCGGCACCAGTCCCAATAGACTTGCGGCACATACAGCAACTGCGAGCCTTCGAAGTTGCGGCGCAGCTGACTGGAGTTGGCCGCTTCGCGCAGCAGGTCCAGTTCGTCGTAAATGGTTTTTTCGTAATCGGCGACCACGTCGACCGGATGCAGCAGGCGCGCGTCGGCGGACATGCGCTCGGCGGTGCGGGCCAGAATGAACAACCACGCCAGATCCTGGCCGATGATCGGTTTGAGGCCCGGACGCACCACTTTGACGACGACTTCTTCGCCGGTCTTGAGCTTGGCGGAGTGGACTTGCGCAACTGACGCCGAGGCCAGCGGCGTGACATCAAAGCGGCTGAACACTTCGCTGATCTTCGCACCCAGCTGCTCTTCGATCAGCTTGATTGCCAGTTGCGGATCGAATGGCGGCACGCGGTCCTGCAGCAGCATCAGCTCATCGGCGATGTCTTCCGGCAACAGGTCGCGGCGGGTGGACAGCAATTGGCCGAACTTGATGAAGATCGGCCCCAGATCCTGCAACGCCATGCGCAGTCGAGCGCCGCGCGGCAGCTCTGACACCTTGCGCGGAAACCAGCGCCACGGCATGACAAAACGCAGGGCGAGCATCCACCACGGCAGCGGCAGGGCGAACAGCAAGTCATCGAGACGGTAGCGGATCACGACACGCTGGATGCGGAACAGACGGCGGACGGCAAGCAACTTCATGCGTTATCGCTGGAATTAAGGGATTGGGCGAGGCGCTCAAAGCGCGCCTCAAGGCGTTCCAGATCGAGTTTGATCTGATCGAGTTCGGCGAAACGTGCTTCGGCTTCGTGCGTACCTACCAGTGTGCGCGATTCTTCGCTCAGGTAATCCGCAAGATTCTGACTCATGCTGGCGAAGCTTTCGCTGCTCCAGCGGGCGCGGCTGCGCAGATGATTGCCCAACAGCGTGCTGGCGACCGGGCCAAGCCAGCGCGACAGCTCGAATTCCCAGTCCAGCTCCAGGTCTTGCAGGATGCCGAACAGTTCCAGCAACACTGAACTGTCGCCATCCAGCTCGACATCCGGGCCGTGCAACACGGCGCTCTTGTCCTGGCTCAAGGCCAGGCGCATCAGGCTCGCGGCCGGCGCACGCAATGCGCAATCGGCCTCGACTTCCCAGTGCGCGGCGAGCATCAAGCCTTCTTCGCTGGGCAGGATGAACAGCTGCAATGCCGGGTTCCGGCAGTCAACTGCGATCACCTTGCCGCCCAGACGCTCCAGACGCGGCAATGCCGTGCTGTCCAGGCGCAGCACACGGTTCAGCCCGTGCTCGACACTGGCGAGCAAGCCGCGCAGCAACATCAGGGCTTGATGCCGCGATGCAGCGCAACAACACCGGCTGTCATGTTGTGATAGGTCACGCGGTCAAAACCGGCTTCGACCATCATCGATTTCAGGGTTTCCTGATTCGGGTGCATGCGGATCGACTCCGCCAGATAGCGGTAGCTTTCCGAATCGTTGGTGACCAGCTTGCCCATCAGCGGCATGAAGGCGAACGAGTACGCGTCATAGGCCTTGGACATCAGCTTGTTGGTCGGCTTGGAGAACTCCAGCACCAACAGACGACCGCCCGGCTTGAGCACGCGCAGCATGGAGCGCAGCGCGTCTTCCTTGTGCGTCACGTTGCGCAGGCCGAAGGCAATGGTCACGCAGTCGAAATGGTTGTCCGGGAACGGCAGCTTTTCAGCGTCGGCCTGGACGAACTTGACGTTGCCGGCGACGCCCAGATCCAGCAGGCGGTCGCGACCGACCTTGAGCATGGAGGCGTTGATGTCGGCCAGCACCACTTCGCCGGTCGGGCCGACAAGGTGCGAGAATTTTTTGGTCAGGTCGCCCGTGCCGCCGGCGATGTCCAGCACACGGTTGCCCGTGCGTACGCCCGAAAGCTCGATGGCAAAGCGTTTCCAGAGGCGGTGCATGCCACCGGACAGCAGGTCGTTCATCAAGTCGTATTTGGCCGCGACGGAGTGGAACACCTCCGCAACTTTCTCGGCCTTCTGGCTTTCCGGCACATTTTTGTAACCGAAGTGAGTCGTGGGTTCGGCATCGCTGCCTTTGCGCGGATCGTTCATATCGCGGTCACCGGAATAAAGTGCGGCCATTCTAATCGTCGTGGCTGGCTTTGTCTTGACAAGGCTCATCGACAACAGTTTCTTCATTCAGAGCGGCTGTTATAGTTGCGCCACGATTTACCTTGCGCTGAAGGAGTCCTTTGATGGCCCGAATTACAGTTGAACGCCCGCATGCACTGGGCAAAGAAAAGGCCCGCGAGAAGGCTGAAGTGCTGGTGGAAAAGCTGGCGGAAAAATATGGCATCGCCCATGAGTGGAACGGCGACAGCGTCGAACTCAACGGCAAGGGCGCCAAAGGCAGCGTCGATGTCGAAGACGCACTGGTGCGGGTCAACCTTGAGCTGAACTTCTTTTTGTCGGCCATGAGCGGGCAGATCCAGGCTGAGGTCGAGAAGCAGCTGGATAAGGCGTTGGTGTCGTAAGTCGCTTCAATCCCGTAGGAGCGGCTTTAGCCGGGAAGAGGTCGGTTCATTCACTACATTTCGTGGTTAGAAATGCCGCCTTCCCGGATAAATTCGGTCCCACATGTTTGGTGTTCGCCGGGCGACAACGCCGTATCAACAAGATGGCAATCTCCAACAAATCCGGCTATCACCAACCTAGGGTGAGCATTCTAATTTTTCCGCCTACTTTGTGCCTATGCCCCATTCCCACGGGGATGATCCTCCAACATTTCGATCCCGAGGTGCAGCATGGCCAAAGTAAGGTTGTTGAAGAAAAAAGCCGAAGACGACCAGGAAACGGCGCTTTCCGAAGTCAGACTCTATGCGCGTAAAATCTGGCTCGCCGGGCTGGGTGCTTATTCCTGGGCCGAGCAGGAAGGCAGCGATTACATCAAAGAGCTGATCCGTACCGGCGAAGAAACCGAAAAGAAAGCCAAACGGGTTATCGACGAAAAAGTCGAAGCGGCGAACAGCGAAATCGTGGCCTTCACCGATGATGTGGCCGAAGTCGCAGACAATGTTGAAAGCCGGTTGGACAAGATCGAAAACGCCTTTGATCGGCGTGTTGCCAGTGCCCTGAATCGCATTGGCATCCCATCCAGACATGACGTCGAGACACTCTCTGCTAAGCTCGATGGGCTGACGGCATTGCTCGAACGTGTCGTAGACAAAAAATAAGGAGAGCGGGATGGCTGGCAAGAAAAAACTCGAGAAAGAAGGCAGCTCCTGGATCGGCGGAGTCGAAAAATACTCCCGTCAAATCTGGCTGGCTGGTCTGGGCGCTTACTCTAAAGTCAGCAATGACGGCAGTAAGCTGTTTGAAACCCTCGTCAAAGATGGCGAGAAGGCTGAGAAAGAATCCAAAGCCGATATCGACAAGCAGGTCGATGAAGTCAAAGGCAAGGCGAAGTCGCGCGTGGGTGATGTGAAGGACCTTGCGCTGGGTAAATGGAGCGAGCTGGAAGGGGCTTTCGACAAGCGTCTGAACAGTGCCATTTCCCGCCTGGGCGTGCCGAGCCGCAATGAAGTCAAGGCGCTGCACAACAAGGTTGATCTGCTGACCCGGCAGATCGAAAAGCTGACCGGCGAATCGGTACCGCCGGTTACTCGTGCGTCGGCATCCCGGCCCAAAGCCACGGCCAAGCCGTTGGTCAAGGCCGCCGCCAAGACCGTCGCCAAAACCGCTGATAAAGTCGCGAGCAAAACCGCAGCGGCCAAACCAGCTGTGAAAGCGGCAGCCGCCAAACCGGTTGCAGCCGCCAACAAAGCGGCGACGGCCACGGCCAGCAAGGCTAAAACGGTAGCGGCCAAGGCTTCTGCGCCGAAGAAACCGGCAGCGCCAAAAAAACCTGCTGCACCGAAGACCGCAGCCGCCAAACCGGCCGCTGCGAAACCTGCGGCAAAACCTGCGACCACTCCGGCCGCAAGCGCTACACCGGCTGCCAGCACTCCGGCAGCTTCCCCGGCAGCGAGCACGAACTCGACATCGTCGACGCCAGCCAGCCAGTCCTGATTCAAGGCTGGATAACAAAAAACCCGACCTGTGTGAGCAGGTCGGGTTTTTTGTCGACAGATCCGGTCACGTCCGAGCCTGTGGGACCGGCTTTAGCCGGGAAGGCTGCGTTCATGACGCCGAAAAGGCCGGCTGATGTACCGGCCCTTTCCCGGCTGAAGCCGGTCCCACGGTATCTTCACGCCTCCAGATAATGCATCGCCAACTGCTGCGCGGCGTCGCGTGAGGTGGGGATCAGGTGCGGCGCGACCAGCATCATGATTTGGTAGACCACCACCTCGCTCTGACCTTCGCGGCCCAGAATGCGCTGGTAATCCAGGGAAAACAGCAGGGTCATGCTGATCTGCTCCACCAGTTGCCCCAGCGCCTGCGTATCGCTGACGATCTGCCCTTCGGCTTTGAGACGCGCCAACAGCGACGCGAGGGTGCGTTTGATGGCATTGAGCAAATTACGAATCCCCCGCGCCAGCTTGGGCAGGCGTCCGGCGAGGTTGGACAGGTCCTGAAACAGGAATCGGTAATACGCCAGGCGCTCGACGATCAGGTGCAGGAACAGCCAGTAATCCTCTGCCGCCAGTCGCGCGTTGTCCGGTGGATCAAGCAGCGGCGCCAGCTCAGCATGAAAGCGTTCGAACAGCTCAAGGATCACCGGCTCCTTACCATGAAAGTGGTAATACAGATTGCCGGGACTGATCCCCAGTTCGTTGGCAATTTCCAGCGTTGAAACGTTCGGCTCGCCCTGCTCGTTGAACAGGGTCAAGGCACATTCAAGTATGCGGTCGCGGGTTTTCATCCGGTCTTCTTGTTTGATTTACAGAATTTTTGGCGACCTTGTAGGAGCAAGCTTGCTTGCGAAGGCGATGTTTCAGTCCCCGAGATTTTTTCAGAATTACGGGCCTCTTCGCGAGCAAGCTCGCTCCCACAGAGGTCCGAGTCATCGCACATGCACATAAGTCCCCGGCGCTGCCTCCATGGGCGGGTAATTGGCGTTGCCCAGGGTGGTCAAGGTTTCCCGCTGTGCGCCGGACCGCGCCTGAACCCACTCCAGCCAGGTCGGCCACCAGCTGCCGTCATGGCTTTTCGCGTCGTAATACCAGGCACGCGGGTCGCTGCTGAGTTTTTCATGTTCGACAAAGGTCGATTTGGGGTTGCCCGGCGGGTTCAGAATGCTTTGCACATGGCCGCTGTTGGATAGCAGGAAGCGCCGTTCGCCGCCCAGCAATAAGGTCGAGCGATAGACCGCGTCCCATGGCGTGATGTGATCGTTGATGCCGGCGACGTTGAAACTGTCGACGTTCACTTTCTGCAAGTCGATGGGCGTGCCGCACACTTCAAGGCCGCCTGGATGGGTCAACGGGTTGTGCTTGAAGAAGTCCAGCAAGTCGCCATGCATGGCCGCCGGCAAGCGCGTGCTGTCGTTGTTCCAGTAGAGGATGTCGAACGCCGGTGGCGATTTCCCCAGCAGGTAATTGTTGATCCAGTAAGTCCAGATCAAATCGTTGGGGCGCATCCAGGCAAAGACCTTGGCCATGTCGCGGCCGTCCAGTACGCCTTGCTGATAGGAGCGCCGCTTGGCCGCTTCCAGCGTCTGTTCGTCGACGAATAGTGTGGCCGGACTTTCGATCTGGCTGTCCAGCAGGCTGACCATGTAAGTGGCGCTGGAGACGCGGCGTAGCTGACGCTTGGCCTGCAAGTGCCCTTGCAGCGCGGCGATGGTCAAGCCTCCGGCGCAGGCGCCGACCAGATTCACCTCCCGCGCACCGGTTATGGCGCGGCAGATGTTCAGGGCTTCTTCTGCCGCCTGAACGTAGCTGGAGAGCCCCCACTCACGATGGCGCACATCCGGGTTGCGCCAGCTGATGGCAAAAGTTTGCAGGCCGTTCTTGAGGCAGTACTGCACGAAGCTGTTATTCGGGCTGAGATCGAAAATGTAGAACTTGTTGATCTGCGGCGGCACGATCAGGATCGGCCGTGCGTACTGTTTTTCGCTCATGGGTTTGTACTGGATCAGCTCCAGCACTTCATTGCGAAACACCACCGAGCCCGCCGTCGTCGCCACGGTGCGGCCCACTTCGAACGCGTCTTTAGTGGTCTGGCGAGGCAGGCCATTATTGTGCAGCAGATCATCGAACAGATGGCTCAGCCCTTTGAACAGACTGCTGCCGCCAGTGTTGAACAATTCCTTGATCGCCATCGGATTGAGCAGGGTGTTGGACGGCGATACCGCGTCGTTGATCAAAGAGAAAATGAAGTGCGCGCGAGCCCGGTCGTCTTTCGACAGATCGCTGTCGTCGATCCAGTGTCTGACCTGATGCTGCCAGCTTAAATAGGCTTGCACGCCGCGCCGGTAAAGCGGGTTGAGGCTCCACGTCGGGTCCTTGAAGCGGGTGTCGCGCGGGCTCGGCGTGTACGGCGTTTCGCCAAGCAACAGGATACGGCTCAACTGGCGGCCCAGCGCCAGCGTATGCCGGGCGCTGCGCAGCGGATGTCGCAAACCCTGCGCGGCCATGGTCCGCAGGGTGGAAAAAAGATCCTGGCCACGCAGGCCAGTGATTGCACTTTGTGCGTTGATGTAAGTCGCAGTGATGTCAGTGTTCTTGACTGGTTTATCTCGCATGGGGGCAACACTCCTTCGTCGGGCCATCGAACCAATACAGCTACGCAAGCCCCTGTCCGAGCGGGCTTGCGTCGTTCTGCGCCGTGCGAAACTCCGATCTTCGCGCGCAGTCAGTGAAGCGTCTTGCCTATCTTGAGTCGTGAACCTTGAGTGGTGGATTAAAGACGATGAATTCAGCGCGCGCTGGGCGCAGGGTGTGGATGCATGACGGCGCGCTGCCGTTCCTGCTCCAGAAATTTCATGATGATGGGCGCCACGGCCTCAGCCCGGGTGATCAAAAACAAATGACCGTCATCGATTATGTGTAGCTGGGCATTGGGTATCCGCCAGGCCAGAAGTCGCATATTGATCAGCGGGATCAGCGGGTCGTCGTCACCGGCCAGCACCAGCGTGGGCTGATGGATCTTGTGCAGCCAGTGAATGCTGGTCCAGCCCATGCCCGCGAACAACTGCCAGTAATAACCCAGCTTGCCGGACGAGCGGACCTTTGCCGCATGGTTCGCCGCCAGATGCGGATCGCGCCGAAAAGCGCCGCCGTAGATTTCCGGTGCGATCCGAATCACGTGGGACGGCTGGATATACCGCCGTGGGCTGGCCATCAACCACAGCACGCGGGGTTTGCCCGGCACCATGACCGCGCCCGCCGCCGTGGCCGCCAGTACCAGCTTCTTGCAGCGCTCCGGATAATCGTAGGCGAACTGCTGGGCCAGCGCGCCGCCCCATGAAACGCCGATGACATTGACCTGGCCGTAATCCAGATAATCGAGCATCCGCGCCGCCAGCTTGGCCAGGCCGGGAAAGCGATAAGGCCGGCTGGGCGTCGAAGAACCACCAACGCCCGGCACATCGAAGGCAATCACTTCCAGATCCGGGTCCAGCGCATCGACGAACGGAAACACCAGCTCCAGGTTGGCACCGATGCCATTGAAAATCAGCAAGGGTGTCAAATGAGGTTTGCCGGGGCGCACTGCGGTGCGAATGCTGTGACCATTCAAATCAATGGTGCGAAAAATAAACGGTTGCGGCATGCGCGAAAGCCCATTTGAATTTTTGAGGAGCTTGCGGGACCGGCTTTAGCCGGTAAGGCGGTGTTTCTGACGCGGAAAATGCATCGGATAGACGGGCCTCTTCCCGGATAAATCCGGTCCCACAGACAGCCAGATCGTTAGCTCTCAGCGCTCATGAACATAAGTCCCCGGCGATGCCTCGCCCGCTGGCCAGGTTTTATTACCCAACTGTGTCGGGGTCTTTTTAAGCTTGCCCGAACGCTCAGCCTGCCAGCTTTGCCAGTGCAGCCACCAGGAATCAGTGTGTTTGGTGCCATTCTCTTGCCAGACCTTGGGATCGACGGGCATCTCCGGGTTGGTCATGTAGCGCGACTTGGGATTGCCCGGCGGGTTGAGAATGCTCTGTATGTGACCGCTGCTGGACAGCACGAATTCAGTCTTGCCGCCAAACAATTGCGCCGACTTGTAGCAGGACAGCCACGGCGTGATGTGATCGTTGGTGCCAGCCAGGCAGAACACGTCGCTGGTGACCTGCTTGAGGTCAATCGGCGTGCCGCAGACTTCCAGGGCGTTGGGTCGAATCAGCGGATTGTTCTTGAACATCTCGATCAGGTCGCCATGAAACGCCGCCGGCAGACGCGTGGTGTCGTTGTTCCAGAAAAGGATGTCGAATACCGGCGGCTCGTTGCCCAGCAGGTAATTGTTGACCCAGTAATTCCAGATCAGATCGTTGGGCCGCATCCAGGCAAAGACCTTGGCCATGTCGCGCCCTTCCAGCACGCCCGCCTGATAGGAATGGCGCTTGGCCGACTCCAGGGTCTGCTCGTCGACGAACAACGCCACATCGCTGTCCAGCGTAGTATCGAGGACGCTGACCAGCAACGTCAGGGCATGGACCTTCTGCTCGCCCAGCGCGGCGTAATGCCCCAGCAGCGCGGTGCAGGTGATGCCGCCGGAACAGGCGCCCAGCATGTTGATGTCTTTGCTTCCGGTGATGGCCATGACCACTTCCACCGCGTCCTTGAGGGCGTCGATATAGGTCGAAAGGCCCCATTCGCGCTGGGCCTTGGTCGGGTTGCGCCAGCTGACGATAAACGTCTGCACCTGACTGCGCAGGCAAAAGCGCGCCAGGCTTTTTTCCGGGCTCAGATCGAATACGTAGAACTTGTTGATTTGCGGCGGCACGACCAGCAGCGGCCGCTCATGTACTTGTTCGGTGATCGGCTTGTACTGGATCAGTTCCAGCACGTCATTGCGATACACCACGGCGCCTTCGGTGGTGCCCAGACTCTTGCCGACTTCGAACGCATCCATGTTGACCTGGCTCGGCATGCCGCCGTTATGCACCAGATCCTTGGCCAGATGCGACAGGCCATCAAGCACGCTTTTGCCGCCTGTCTCGAAGAAGCGCTTGACCGCAGCGGGGTTGGCCGCGCTGTTGGTGGGCGACATGGCTTCGGTCAGCAGATTGATCACAAAGTGACCACGGCTGATGTCCTGCGGCGACAGGTTGCTGGAGCCGACCCATTCATGCAGTTCCTTGCGCCAGGCCAGGTAGGTCTGCAGATAACGGCGATACAGCGGGTTCTGGCTCCAGGCAGGATCGAGAAAACGTCGGTCGTCGCTGTCCGGTTGCAGGGCCGATTTGCCCAGCAATACATTCTTGAGTTCGAGGCCAAAATGCGCGACATGCTTGGCGCTGTGCCAAGGCTGCTTCAGCGCCTGGCGTAACACCGTCCGCGCAGTGGTGAGTAAATCCTTACGGCGCAAGCCCACCACGGGATTGAGTCCCAGAGTGTGTTCAGAAGCTTGCTTTTGCAGGTCATCGTTACTTTTGCTACTCATCTACGACGCTCCATTGTCCTGAGACGAGCGCTGACTTCCCTGTGAAAAAAACAGCGCCACAGGCCAGTGCCAGCACTATTGCTCGGGTTACCGATGATGGCTAAAAACACGTGTTCCAAGGGGGCCGGCAACGCCACCGTCTTGCGCGTCTGAACAGCTGCGCTCCCTGCGACGGTTTACGATGCACACCCTTTGTGCTGCATGTTTTTCAATGCAGGGAACTTGCCAGAGTCATTGGTTACGCGAGATTTCAAAAATTCGCAAGCAGCGCCAGTCATTGGCCGCTGCGCGGAACATTGAAACAAAAGAAATTAGAAAACGCGTCCTAAAACGCCCAGCGGCCAGGAGCTGCGGGCTAGAGCGATTACAACATCAGCTTGATGATTTGTTCGGAAGGATCGCGGGATTTGCCGGCGTTTTTCAGCTCCAGCAAATAATCGTCCCACAGGGATTCCTGGCGTTGCGCCAGTTGATAGAGATATTCCCAGGTGAACAATCCGCTGTCATGACCGTCATCGAAGGTCAATTTCAGTGCGTACTGACCGGCCGGTTCGACCTTGGTCAAGCCAACACCCAGCTTGCCGAATTGCAGGATCGGTTTGCCATGGCCCTGAACCTCGGCGGAAGGCGAATGCACCCGCAGGAATTCAGCCGGCAAATGATATTCCTCATCGGCCCCGTATTTGAGCGTCAGGGTTTTCGAGGCTTTGTGGAGCTGGATGGCGGTGGGTAGTTTGGGCATAGAAGGCAGCGTAAAGCCACAAGCCACAAGCTGCAAGAGGGAGCGGCGACGGCTCCGAGCCACAAGCCGGTCAGCTTGTGGCTTGGAGCTTGCCGTTCGAAGCTTAAAGAATATACCGCGACAGATCTTCGTCGTTCGCCAGTTCACCCAGGTGACTGTTGACGTAGTCGGCATCGATCCGGATCAGCTCGGCACCCGGCGCGCTGGCCAGGTCACCGGCGCTGAACGACACCTCTTCGAGCAGTCGCTCAAGCAAGGTGTGCAGTCGGCGGGCGCCGATGTTCTCGGTCTTTTCGTTCACTTGCCAGGCAATCTCGGCGATACGCTTGATGCCGTCCGGCTGGAACTCGATGTTCAGCCCTTCAGTCTTGAGCAGCGCGCAGTATTGCTCGGTCAGCGACGCATGCGGCTCGCTGAGGATGCGTTCGAAATCCTGCGGCGTCAGGGCCTTGAGCTCGACGCGAATTGGCAGACGACCTTGCAGCTCGGGCACCAGATCGCTCGGCTTGCTCAGGTGGAACGCGCCGGACGCGATGAACAGGATGTGGTCAGTCTTGACCATGCCCAGCTTGGTATTGACCGTGCAGCCTTCGATCAGCGGCAGCAGATCGCGCTGCACGCCTTCGCGGGAAACGTCGACTCCGCCGGAGTTACCGCGCTTGGCAACCTTGTCGATTTCGTCGATGAACACGATGCCGTGCTGCTCGACAGCTTCCAGCGCCTTGGCCTTGAGTTCTTCTTCGTTGACGAGGCGACCGGCCTCTTCTTCGCGCACCAGTTTCAGCGCTTCCTTGACCTTCAGCTTGCGGCTCTTCTTCTTGCCCTTGCCCATGTTGGCGAACAGGTTTTGCAGCTGATTGGTCATCTCTTCCATGCCAGGTGGCGCGGAAATATCGACACCCACGGATTCGCTGACCTCGATCTCGATTTCCTTGTCGTCCAGCTGGCCTTCGCGCAGGCGCTTGCGGAACAGCTGACGGGTGTTGGAATCGCTGGCTGGCGCGGCGTCTTCGTTGAAACCGGCGGAACGCGCTGGCGGCAACAGGGCATCGAGAATGCGTTCTTCGGCGGCGTCTTCGGCGCGATGGCGCACCTTGACGATTTCCTGCTCGCGCAACAGCTTGATGGCGGCGTCGGCGAGGTCGCGAATGATCGACTCCACGTCGCGGCCGACATAGCCGACTTCGGTGAACTTGGTCGCTTCGACCTTGATGAACGGCGCGTTGGCCAGCTTGGCCAGACGACGGGCAATTTCGGTCTTGCCGACGCCGGTCGGGCCGATCATCAGGATGTTCTTGGGCGTCACTTCAACGCGCAGCTCTTCCGGCAACTGCATCCGGCGCCAGCGATTACGCAAGGCGATGGCGACGGCGCGCTTGGCATCGTCCTGGCCGATGATATGGCGGTTGAGTTCGTGGACGATTTCGCGGGGGGTCATTGACATGGTAGTTGGCGGTCCTCCAGCTGAATCAAGGGCTGCATGGCCGCTCAAGCGAGCGGCCAAAGCAGGCTCATTCAGCGAGGTCCTGCTCCTCAATGGTGATGTTGTGGTTGGTGAACACGCAGATATCGCCAGCGATATGCAGTGCGGTTTCGGCGATTTCACGGGCCGAGAGTTCCGTCTTGAGCAGCAGGGCGCGCGCCGCGGCCTGTGCATAAGGACCGCCGGAACCCATGGCGATCAAGCCATCTTCGGGCTCAACGACGTCGCCGTTACCGGTGATGATCAACGAAGCGTCTTTGTTGGCGACGGCGAGCATGGCCTCAAGACGGCTGAGGGAGCGGTCGGTACGCCATTCTTTGGCGAGTTCGACGGCGGCACGCACCAGATGACCTTGGTGCTTCTCAAGTTGCCCTTCGAAGCGTTCGAAAAGAGTGAACGCATCGGCTGTGGCCCCGGCGAAACCGGCGATCACTTCACCATGGTAGAGACGACGCACTTTTTTCGCGTTGCCTTTCATGACGGTGTTGCCCAGAGAAACCTGGCCGTCGCCAGCCATGACGACTTTGCCGTGGCGGCGCACTGAAACGATGGTGGTCAAGGGGAGAGTCTCCACGCAGCGGGGCGAAAATGCCCTGTGCAAACTCATATGGGGGTGGGGAAGGGTATTTCAACCTTGAGCAAGGTCGGGGGATGAATGGTGTTACGTACTTGTGCAGAGTGTGTGAAAACCTCGGAGACGAGTTAGCTGGCTAAAAAACGAACTAAAAACCGCGCTTCTACGTGAGTTTTAGGTCTGCACACCACGCGAACTTTTAGAGAATTCACGTGAGAGCGCGCAGTTCGTTTTCAGTCGAGGGTTTTCACACAGTCTGTGTGGGACCGGCTTTAGCCGGGAAGGCGGTGTTTCTGACGCGGAAAATGCGTCGGATGTACCGGCCTGTTCCCGGCTGAAGCCGGTCCCACTGAGATTTGCGTTAGTCGTTACTTACTGCGCTGCTGCAACAACAGGTTACTGAACCCGCCGCCCGCCAGTTGCTTCTGGGCAACGGTCAGCTGTTCACGGTTGCTGAACGGCCCGACCAATACGCGATACCAGGTTTCTTCCTTGACCGTGCCGGATTCAACGCCAGCTGTCTGGCCCAGCAAAATGATCTGCGCGCGCACTTTGTCCGCATCTTCTTTCTTGCGGAACGAGCCCGCCTGCAGGAAGAACTGGGTAACTGCCGCAGGTTTCGCAACCGGTGGCGGCGGTGGCGGAGTCAGACCGCTAAGCGCGGCCTGGGCGCGTGCCGTATCGATTTTCGCGGCTTGCTCAGGCGAAACCGGAACCACTGGCGCAACCACCGCCGGCGGGGTTTTTTCCGGCACGGCTTCGTTGGGCACGATGACTTCCGATTCCGGCAGCAGCGTGTAGAAGTCGTACTTGGGCTTCACCGGCGCAGTCGGGCTCGGCGGCGTTTTGTTCGCTTCGGCGATCTTGGCCGCCTTGGCATCGGCCTTGACCCGCTTGACGTCTTCGCCACCGGGTTCGAGCTTCATCAGGAACACCACGAACGCACCAACGCTCAGGCCAATTACCAGCCACAACCATCCAGGAATCGGTTTCTTCGCGGGTGCCTGGTAACGGCTGGCGCCGCGCTTGGGAGCCGGTTTCTTCTTCGCAACTGCCAACTTACATACGCTCCAGAGTTTCCAGGCCCAAGAGATCCAGGCCTTGCTTGAGGGTGCGGCCGGTCAGGGCAGCAAGGCGCAGACGGCTTTGTTGTTGATCCGCATTGTCGGCGCCGAGGATCGGGCAGTTCTCATAGAAACTGGAGAACAGGCCCGCCAAATCATAGATGTACGCACAGAGTACGTGAGGCGTGCCTTTTTCGGCGACGTTATTCAGGATTTCGCCGAACTGCGCCAGACGCGCCGCCAGTTCGGTTTCCTGTGGAGCCTGCAACACGATCTGGCCCTTGCTGGCGTCGAACGGCGTGCCGAGCTTGCGGAACACACCGGCGACGCGGGTGTAGGCGTAAAGCAGATAAGGCGCGGTGTTGCCTTCGAAGCTGAGCATCTGCTCGAAGTTGAAGCTGTAATCGCTGGCACGGTGCTTGGACAGATCGGCGTATTTCACCGCGCTGATGCCCACGGCTTTGGCGATGGTGCGCAATTCGTCCTCGGCCAGTTCCGGGTTCTTCTCCTTGACCAATGTGTAGGCGCGTTCCTTGGCTTCATCGAGCAGGTCGATCAGCTTCACAGTGCCGCCGTCGCGGGTTTTGAACGGACGGCCATCGGCGCCGTTCATGGTGCCGAAACCCATGTGTTCCAGCTGCATGCCGTCGTGGACGAAGCCAGCCTTGCGCGCCACTTCGAACACTTGCTGGAAGTGCAGCGCCTGACGCTGATCGACGAAGTACAACGCACGATCCGCCTTCAACACCTTGCTGCGATAGCGAATGGCCGCGAGGTCAGTGGTGGCGTAAAGATAACCACCGCCGGCCTTTTGCACGATCACCGGCAGCGGCGTGCCTTCGGCGGTCTTGAACTCTTCGAGGAACACGCACTGCGCGCCGTTGCTTTCCACCAGCAGGCCAGCGGCCTTGAGGTCCGCGACTACATTGGCCAGATCATCGTTGTAGGCGCTTTCGCCCATCACGTCGGCCGGGGTCAGCTTGACGTTCAGCAGGTCGTAGACTTTCTGGCAGTGGGAAAGCGAGATGTCCTTGAATTTTGTCCACAGGCTCAGGCATTCGGCGTCGCCCGCCTGCAATTTGACCACCAGGGCGCGCGCGCGCTCGGCGAACTCTTCGGACTCGTCGAAGCGTTTTTTCGCGGCGCGGTAGAAGTCTTCCAGGTCGGACAATTCATCGCTGGCAGCTGGCTGTTCCTGCAGATACGCGAGCAGCATGCCGAATTGCGTACCCCAGTCGCCGACGTGGTTCTGACGAATCACAGTGTCGCCAAGGAACTCAAGGACGTTGGCCACGCCATCGCCAATGATCGTCGAGCGCAAGTGACCGACGTGCATTTCCTTGGCCAGGTTCGGCGCGGAAAGATCGACCACGGTGCGCTGCGCTGCGCCGACCTTGTGCGTCGACAGCTTCGGATCGGCCAGCGCGGCATCCAGGCGCGCAGCCAAAGCCTGGGTGTTCTGGAAGAAGTTGAGGAAGCCGGGGCCGGCAATCTCCACTTTGCTGACCTGCTCGTCGGCAGGCAGCGCAGCAATGAGTTTTTCCGCCAGATCACGCGGTTTCATGCCGGCCGGCTTGGCGAGCATCATCGCGATATTGCTGGCGAAATCGCCGTGGGTCTTGTCCTTGGCGTTTTCCACCTGAATCGCCGGCGACAGCCCTTCTGGCAAGACGCCTTCGTTGACGAGTCGGGTCAGTGCTTGTTGGATCAGCTGGCGAATGGTGTCTTTCATGGTGCTCTCTTCGACCGCAAGCGCGGCAGCGCCTGGATGCGCGGGTGGAAAAACTGGGCATTATCCGTTGCCGGAGCCACCTTGCCAACCGCGATGGATGTGCGGTCTCAACTTGTGCGGACTGTGTGGGAGCGAGCTTGCTCGCGAATACGGTCTTTCAGGCTCCAGATGTATCGCATGTGCCGGCTTTTTCGCGAGCAAGCTCGCTCCCACGGAACTGTGCGGGGCCTCAATAAAGATCTACCGGATCCACATCCAGCGACCATCTGACCTGGCGTCCGCTGGGCATTTGCTCCAGCGCCAGCAGCCAGGAACTCAACAGCCGATGCAGCGGCGCGCGGGCGCTGGCCTGCACCAGAAGTTGCGCGCGATAGCGCCCGGCGCGGCGTTCCATCGGCGCCGGCACCGGGCCCAGCAGCTCAATGCCGCCCAGCTGCAGGTCGATCAACAGTTGCTCGGCTTCGGCGCACGCTTCGTCGAGGAAACCTTCGGCCTGGCCCGGCTTGTGCGCTTCAGCGCGCAGCAGCGCCAGGTGGGAAAACGGCGGCAGACCGGCGGCGCGGCGTTCGCTCAAGGCTTGCTCGGCAAAGGCGAAATAACCTTGCTCGGTGAGCTGAATCAACAGCGGATGCTCGGCCAGATGCGTCTGAATGATCACCCGCCCAGGCTCTTCGGCGCGACCTGCACGCCCAGCGACCTGCACGATCAGCTGCGCCATGCGCTCGCTGGCGCGGAAGTCGCCGGAGAACAAACCGCCGTCTGCATCGAGAATCGATACCAGCGTGACCCGGGGAAAGTGGTGTCCTTTGGCAAGCATCTGTGTGCCCACCAGAATGCACGGCTGGCCGCGCTGAATCGTCGCGAACAGCTGATTCATGGCGTCCTTGCGCGAGGTGCTGTCGCGGTCGACGCGCAGCACCGGGAAATCGGGGAACAGGATTCCCAGGCGCTCTTCGGCGCGTTCAGTCCCGGCACCGACCGGGCGCAGATCGACTTTGCCGCACGACGGACACTGGCGCGGCACAGGTTCGACATGTCCGCAGTGGTGACAGCGCAACTCGCCGGAACGCTGATGCACCGTCATCCGCGCATCGCAGCGCGGGCAACCGGACATCCACGCGCAGTCGTGGCATAGCAGGGTCGGCGCAAAGCCGCGTCGATTGAGGAACACCAGCACTTGTTGCCCGGCGGCTAGTGTCTGGCCAATGGCTTGCTGCATCGGCCCGGAAATACCGCTGTCCAGCGGACGGCTTTTCACATCCAGGCGCAGGAACTTCGGCTGCTGTGCGCCGCCCGCCCGCTGATTGAGGCGCAGCAAACCGTAGCGGCCGGTGTAGGCGTTGTGCAGGCTTTCCAGTGACGGCGTCGCGGAACCGAGCACGATGGGAATGTTTTCCTGCCGCGCGCGCACCAGGGCCAGATCCCGCGCGTGGTAACGCAGGCCTTCCTGCTGTTTATAAGAGCCGTCGTGTTCTTCATCGATGATGATCAGGCCGGGATTCTTCATCGGCGTGAACAGCGCCGAGCGGGTGCCGATAATAATGTCGGCATCGCCGTCGCGGGCGGCGAGCCAGGCGTCCAGGCGATCCCGATCATTGACTGCCGAATGCACCAGGGCGATGCGCGCGTTGAAGCGCTGCTCGAAACGCGCCAGGGTTTGCGGACCGAGATTGATCTCCGGGATCAACACCAGCGCCTGCTTGCCGGCCTCAAGGGTTTCGCGAATCAGCTGCAGATAGACTTCGGTCTTGCCGCTGCCGGTAACCCCGGCCAGCAGGAATGCATGAAAACTGTCGAAGCCGGCGCGAATGGCTTCATACGCGGCGCGTTGTTCGGTATTGAGCGGCAGTTCCGGCTGGGCCAGCCAGTGTTCATGGCGTGGCGCTGGCGCGTGGCTGCGCACTTCGACTTCAACCAGTTGTTTGGCCAGCAGCAGATTCAGGCTTTCTTTATTGAGCATCAATTTGCTGAGCAACTGATGCGCCACGCCGTGGGGATGCTGGGCGAGTGTGGTCAGCGCTTCACGTTGCTTGGGTGCGCGGGCGATGCGCGGGTCGTCGACGCTGGCGCCGGACGCCACCTGCCAGAAGCGTTCCTGACGTGATTCGGCAAGTTCGCCCTGACGCAGCAACACCGGCAACGCCCAGCTCAGGGTGTCGCCGAGGCTGTGCTGGTAATACTGAGAGGTCCACAGACACAGCTTGAACAACGCGGGCGGCAACGGCGCATGCTGGTCGAGGATGGCAATGGCTGGCTTGAGTTTTTCGGCGGGGACATCGCTGTGATCGGCGACTTCTATAAGGATGCCGATCATTTCCCGGCGCCCGAACGGCACCCGCACGCGCATGCCGGGCATCAACGTACTGCGCAACACTCCGGCGGGGGCGCGGTAGTCGAACAGGCGACGCAATGGCGAGGGCAGGGCGAGGCGCAAAATGGCGTCGGGCACGCGGGGGGTTCCCTGTTACGGAGTATGACGGATGCGCGATCTTAGCAGACGACCGGTTTAAACGGCTGCTTGCGTGTTGCGGATTCTCTGGTAGTATCCGCAGCCTAATTACGTGCGGTATTCGACAATAGTGTTGGATGGCGGCACGCTAGCCCGAGGAAGTACCGATGAAAGCTGATATCCATCCAGTTTACGAAGCCATTGACGCTACTTGCAGCTGCGGCAATGTCATCAAAACTCGCTCCACACTTGCCAAGCCGCTGAGCCTGGACGTGTGCAACGAATGCCACCCGTTCTACACCGGTAAGCAGAAGACTCTTGACGTCGGCGGTCGTGTTGACAAGTTCAAGTCGCGCTTCGGTGCTTTCGGCGCAACCAAAGCTCCTGCTGCTGCAGAGTAAGGTTGGCCGTTCTGGGATCTCCATTGGATTTCTCCAGGCTGCTTAAAAAGGCGTCCCTCGTGGGCGCCTTTTTTATGTCTGCGATTTGGCTTTCCGGGGCCCAGGCCTTTTGCCCGGCGCCTGCTTCACTGCCGGTTTTCCAGGTCGAGCGCGTGGTTGATGGCGACACCCTGCGCCTCACCGATGGCCGCAGCGTACGCATGATCGGCTTGAATACGCCGGAGACCGGCAAGCAAGGCCAGTCCGCCGAGCCGTTCGCCGAAATCGCAAAGCGTCGGCTGCAAGCGCTGGTTGCGCAAAGTGATGGCCGGATCAGCCTGCAAGTGGGCGAGCAGGACAAGGACCGTTACGGCCGGACGCTGGCCAATGTCTACGGGCGCAACGGCGCCAATCTTGAAGCGCAGCTGCTCAGCGAAGGCCTGGGTTATCTGGTGGCGGTCGCGCCCAATGTAGCGTTGGTGGGTTGTCAGCAGGCCGCCGAGCGCATTGCGCGGCAAGGTCGGCTTGGGCTGTGGCGTAATTCTCCGGTGCAGGCTACGCAGCAGATCAATCGAGGCGGTTTCGCTGTGGTCGCAGGGCAAGTCGTCGAGGTGCAGCAAAACGGCGGCGGCCTGTGGATCGAGCTGCAGGGCGGGCTGGTGCTGCGCATCGCGCCAGAACTTTTGAAGCAATTCGACGCTGCGGCAGTTCGCCGCATGAAAGGCCGGCAGATTGAAGCTCGCGGCTGGATCGTCGATCGCTCCAGGCGCGGCGGCCTGGCGTCGGGGCAGTCGCGCTGGATGATGCCGATTACCCACCCGGCGATGCTGGGCCTTTAAAATCCGCCCGGTTCACAGCCCGTTGGAGATTCTATGTCTGGGGGCAACCGCCAGGTGCCGCAGATGTATTGTCTGAACCGACGCCTTCCCGGCTAAAGCCGGTCCCACTGGATCGCGCTGATTGTGTGGGACCGGATTTATCCGGGAAGACGGCATTCCAGTAGACGCAAATACAGCGGCTGTACGTCCTATCGTGAATGTTGCGTAGATCCGTTGGAGATTCTATGTTCGCGGGCAAGCCTCGCCAACGAATGTCCAACCTCCAAGTTGGCGCCTATTTAAGCGTAAAGTCGTAGCTCCCGCCCCTTGACAGTAGTGACTGGTCAGTCTTGTTAGGGCTTTGCATCTTGCGTATCCTCGGCGGTCCGTCTGTCCCACAGTAAAAAAGCGGAATGCCCACATGTCTGATTTGAAAACTGCCGCGCTCGAATATCACGCCAACCCGCGTCCAGGGAAACTGAGCGTCGAACTCACCAAGCCAACCGCAACCGCTCGTGACCTGGCCCTGGCTTACAGCCCTGGCGTCGCTGAGCCGGTGCGTGAAATCGCCCGTGATCCCGAGCTGGCCTACAAATACACCGGCAAGGGCAACCTGGTAGCAGTCATTTCCGATGGCACCGCCATTCTTGGCCTGGGTAACCTGGGCCCATTGGCTTCCAAGCCAGTGATGGAAGGCAAGGGCGTTCTGTTCAAGCGTTTCGCCGGCATTGACGTGTTCGACATCGAAGTCGACTCGGAAAGCCCGCAAGCTTTCATCGATACCGTTAAACGTATCTCCATCACCTTCGGCGGCATCAATCTCGAAGACATCAAGGCGCCAGAATGCTTTGAGATCGAGAAAGCGCTGATCGAGCAATGCGATATCCCTGTTTTCCACGATGACCAGCACGGCACCGCGATCGTGACGGCGGCCGGCATGATCAACGCGCTGGAAATCGTCGGCAAGCGCCTGGAAGACGCGAAAATCGTCTGCCTGGGCGCTGGTGCTGCGGCCATCTCCTGCATGAAGTTGCTGGTGAGCATGGGTGCGAAAATCGAAAACATCTTCATGGTTGACCGCACCGGTGTGATCCACGCCGAGCGCAGCGACCTGAACCAGTACAAGGCGGTGTTTGCTCACGCCACTGAAAAACGCACGCTGTCCGACGCTCTCGACGGCGCCGATGTGTTCGTCGGTCTGTCCGGCCCGAATCTGCTGAGCGCTGAAAACCTCAAGCTGATGGCCAAGGATCCAATCGTGTTCGCCTGCTCGAACCCGGATCCGGAAATATCCCCGGAGCTGGCGCACGCCACCCGCGATGACGTGATCATGGCGACCGGCCGTTCGGACTACCCGAACCAGGTCAACAACGTGCTGGGCTTCCCCTTCATCTTCCGTGGAGCCCTGGACGTTCGCGCCAAGCGCATCAACGAAGAAATGAAAATCGCCGCCGCCAACGCCCTGCGTGAGCTGGCCAAGCTGCCTGTTCCACAGGAAGTGTGCGACGCCTACGGTGGTATCAAGCTGGAATTCGGTCGTGAATACATCATCCCGAAACCAATGGATACCCGCCTGCTGGGCCTGATCGCCGACGCGGTGGCCAAGGCTGCCATCGAAAGCGGCGTTGCGACCCTGCCGTATCCAAAGCACTACCCGCTGACCAGCGTTGATGACGTGTTTAACGGCTAACGTTGTTAGTAGCCCCATAAAAAACCCCGGCCATTAGCCGGGTTTTTTTTATGGGGAAGTTTCAAGCTACAAGCTACAAGCTGATAGAGCACGGCAATCCGGTTCTCCGCTGCTTTTTCTTGCCGCTTGAAGCTTGAAGCTTGCCGCTGCGCCTCTAGAACAAATCAATCGGCGCTGACTCATCCGCTGGCAGCGGGCTGCCCGGTGCGCTGCCGCCGCCCAGTTCGTTGACGCTTGGTGGCGTGTCTTCGCTCTTGAACAGCTCGAAGAACGCATTCGGCGTGCTTGGCGAAGCCGCGCGGCCGCTGATCGGATCGACGCGCAGGCTGAGAATGCCATCCGGCTCGGCCTGAACATGCGGCGGCTTGTCTTTCAACGCGGCGCTCATGTACGTCATCCAGATCGGCAGCGCGACGGTACCGCCAAATTCATGGCGTCCCAGGCTTTCCGGTTGGTCGAAGCCGGTCCAGACGGTGGTCACGTAATCGGCGTTGTAGCCGGTGAACCATGCATCCTTGGACTCGTTGGTGGTACCGGTCTTGCCTGCGATGTCCGGACGATTCATCGCCAGGGCGCGACGGCCGGTGCCGCGCTTGATCACGTCCTGCAACATGCTGTTGAGGATGTACGTGGTGCGACCATCGACAATGCGTTCGGCTACGGCCGGTGCTTTCGGATCGACCGGCGGCGTGGCCGGGGGCGGGCCTTCAGTCGACGTGGTAATCAGCGCCGGGCCGTTGGCGACGGCAACCACTTTGGTATCCGGGGCGATCTTGCTGTCGACGGCCGGTACGGTTGGCGGGTTGGCGTCGAACAACGTAGCGCCGTCGCGGCTTTCGATTTTCTGGATCAGGTAGGGGCTGACTTTGTAGCCGCCGTTGGCGAAAGCACTCCAGCCGCTGACGATTTCCATCGGCGTCAGCGTTGCGGTACCCAGCGCCAGGGACAGGTTGCGCGGCAAGTCGTCCTTGTTGAAGCCGAAACGGGTGATGTAGTTGATCGCGGTGTCGATGCCCAGCTGTTGCAGCAGGCGAATCGAGACCAGGTTGCGTGACTTGTACAACGCTTCGCGCAGACGGATCGGGCCGAGGAAGGTGCCGGTGTCGTTCTTCGGACGCCAGACTTTATCCAGGTATTCGTCGACGAACACGATAGGTGCGTCGTTCACCAGGCTCGACGCGGTGTAGCCGTTGTCTAGCGCCGCGCTATAAAGGAAGGGCTTGAAGCTCGACCCAGGCTGACGCTTGGCCTGCAGGGCGCGGTTGTAGTTGCTCTGCTCGAAAGCGAAACCGCCCACCAGTGCGCGAATTGCGCCGTTTTGTGGATCAAGGGAAACCAGCGCGCTCTGCGCTACCGGAATCTGGCTGAATTTAAGCGAGCCATTCTCCTGGCGTTGCAGGCGAACCAGATCGCCAACATGAGCTACGTCAGCTGGTTGCTTGGGATTTGCCCCCAGACTGTTGGTGTTCAGATAAGGCCGCGCCCATTTCATGGTGGCCCATTCGACGGTTTCTTCTTTTTCGCCGTTGCGGGTCAGGACGCGCAGGCCGGTCTTGTCGACCTGAGTGACGATGGCCGGCTCAAGTGTGCTGATTGTGCGTTGTTTGGTCAGCTCCTGTGCCCAGGCCTCGCGAGTCATGGCCGGGAAGCGGCTTTCAGGGCCGCGATAGCCGTGGCGCTGGTCGTACTCGATCAAGCCTTCCTGAACCGCATTGTTGGCGTGTTCCTGAAGATCGCTTGGCACTGTAGTGGTGACGCGGAAGCCTTCGGTATAGGCTTCGCTGCCGTAACGGCCGACCATCTCGGCGCGGGCCATTTCGGCGATGTAGGGCGCGTTAACTTCAGGCGTCGGAACATGGTAGCTGGCGTTGATCGGCTCGCTGAGTGCGGCCTGATAAGCGCTTTGATCGATCTTGCCGAGCTTGAACATACGGCCCAGGATCCAGTCGCGACGTTCTTTGGCGCGAACCGGGTTGGCCAGCGGGTTGAAGCGCGAAGGCGCCTTGGGCAGCCCTGCGATCATTGCCATCTGCGCCAGAGTTACGTCGCGGATGGATTTGCCGTAATACACCTGCGCTGCCGCCTCGATCCCGTAGGCGCGGTTGCCCAGGTAGATTTTGTTGACGTAGAGCTCAAGGATTTCGTCCTTGGTAAGTTGGCGCTCAATTTGCAGGGCCAGAAGAATCTCGGTGGTTTTGCGCGAGAAACTGCGTTCGCTGGTCAGGAAATAGTTTTTCGCCACTTGCATGGTGATAGTACTGCCACCTGATTGGATGTGGCCGCTCTTCACCAGTTGGGAAGCAGCACGCATCAGGCTGCCAGGGTCAACGCCGTAGTGATTGGCGAAGTTATCGTCTTCGGCGGACAGCAGGGCGTTGATGAAGTTGGGTGGTATTTCGGCGAAACGGATTGGAGTGCGGCGCATCTCGCCAAATTCAGCAATCAATTTCCCGTCGCTGCTGTATACACGTAGCGGGATTTGCAGTTGGATACTGCGCAGCGCGTCTACCGAGGGCAGGCTTGGGCTCAGATAAAGGAATGCACCGCTCAAACCGAGCAACAGCCCGCAGAATATAGCGACGAGAGACCACCAGAAAAACTTCAGCAGGCGTATCAAGGCTTTTGGATTTCCAGATAAAAGAATGGGTTAAGCGTAGGCCGTTACAATTGAACACGCCTTGAAGCTTGGTTAAACGAAAAAAACGCTGGGCATTATAAGCATTTTTCGTCCCCGAGCGTTATTTGCGCTACTGTCAAGACTGCCGACAGTGGCTTTGGACAGAAAAATATCCGTAAGTGACGGAAACTCATAGGAATTAGGTTGTGTTCGAACTCTTCAGTAAGAAGGCCAATACCCTTCTAGGGATCGATATAAGCTCCACCTCGGTAAAACTCCTTGAGTTGAGTCGTTCCGGCACCCGGTACAAGGTCGAGTCTTACGCGGTTGAACCGCTCCCGGCCAACGCCGTGGTCGAGAAGAATATTGCCGAACTCGAAGGCGTCGGCAATGCGTTGTCACGCGTGCTCGCCAAGGCCAAGACCAACGTCAAAGGCGTCGCCGTTGCGGTGGCCGGATCGGCGGTCATTACCAAGACCATCGAGATGGACGCCGGTCTGTCCGACGACGACATGGAAAATCAGCTCAAGCTCGAAGCTGATCAGTACATTCCTTATCCGCTTGAAGAAGTCGCCATCGATTTTGAGGTCCAGGGCTATTCGGTGCGCAATCCCGAGCGTGTCGAAGTGCTGCTCGCAGCCTGCCGCAAGGAAAACGTCGAAGTCCGCGAAGCCGCGCTGGCACTCGCCGGGCTGAATGCCAAAGTCGTCGATGTCGAAGCCTACGCGCTGGAGCGCGCCTTCGGCCTGCTGTCCGCGCAACTGGGCAACGGTCACGATCAACTGACCGTCGCCGTCGTCGATATCGGCGCAACCATGACCACCCTGAGCGTGCTGCACAACGGCCGCATCATCTATACCCGCGAACAGCTGTTCGGCGGACGCCAGCTCACTGAGGAAATTCAGCGTCGCTATGGCCTCTCTATGGAAGAGGCCGGGTTGGCGAAGAAGCAGGGCGGCCTGCCCGACGATTACAACGCCGAGGTGTTGCAACCGTTCAAGGATGCCGTGGTTCAACAGGTGACACGTTCGTTGCAATTCTTCTTTGCTGCCGGGCAATACAACTCCGTCGACTACATCATGCTCGCGGGCGGCACGGCGTCGATTTCCGGCCTCGACCATCTGATTCAGCAGCGAATAGGCACCCCAACGCTGGTCGCCAACCCGTTCGCGGACATGGCCCTCAGCGCCAAGGTCAACGCGGGCGCCCTGGCCAGCGATGCACCCGCCTTGATGATTGCCTGCGGTCTGGCCTTGAGGAGTTTCGACTAATGGCCCGGATCAACCTTCTCCCCTGGCGCGAACAGCTTCGCGAAGAACGCAAGAAGCGCTTCCTGACCGCGTTGACCGGCGTGCTGGTCGCGGCGGTCGGCGCACTGCTGCTGTTCGATCAGTACGTCAGCAGCGCCGTGACTCACCAGCTCGCGCGCAATGCATTTATTCAGAAGGAAATCGTCCAGCTGGACGAGCGCATCAAGGAAATCAGCGAGCTGCGCGCGCGTCGCAAGCAGTTGCTGGAACGCATGAAAATCATTCAGGACTTGCAGGGCAACCGCCCGATCATCGGTCGAATTTTCGATCAGATGGCGCGCACGCTGCCCGATGGCGTGTATTTCTCCGAAGTGAAAATGACCGACAAGTTGATCAGCATCAATGGCGCGGCCGAGTCCAACAATCGGGTCTCGGACCTGATGCGTAATCTCGATGCGTCCGACTGGCTGGAAGCGCCGGTCCTCAACGAGGTCAAGGCGAGCGCCGACACCGCGACGGATCGGGCCAATTCCTTCCAGTTGACGGTACGCCAGACCCAGCCGGCGATTGAAGGGGCCAAGCCATGAATCTTTCGGAATCCCTGGAAGGGCTGCGGCGCATTGATTTCGGCGACCTGACGCTGGAAAACCTGGGATCGTGGCCTGCCGCGGTCAAGGGCATTGCGGGCATGTTGCTGCTGGTCCTGGTACTGGCCCTCGGTTACTTCTTTTTCATCCAGGACCTGGAAATCCAGCTCGATAGCGCGCGGGCCCAGGAGGTCGCGCTCAAGGAACAGTTCACCACCAAGGCGTTCCAGGCTGCAAACCTGGGACCTTACAAGACCCAGATGACCGAAATGGAAAACACCTTCGGCGCCTTGCTGCGTCAGCTGCCAAGCGATACCGAGGTGCCGGGGCTGCTCGAAGACATCACCCGTACCGGATTGGGCAGCGGGCTGGAGTTCGAAGAAATCAAGTTGCTGCCCGAAGAGGCCCAGCAGTTCTACATCGAGCTGCCGATACAAATCACCGTTGTCGGCGCGTACCACGATCTGGCGACTTTCGTCAGCGGCGTGGCCAGCCTGCCGCGGATCGTCACCTTGCATGATTTCGACATCAAGCCGATGGATCCCAAGAGCCCGACCATGTTGCGCATGAGTATTCTGGCCAAGACCTACCGCTATAACGATCAAGGGTTGAAGAAATGAGGGCGCCGCGACTGTTGTTCATCGGCATCGTGCTGCTGAGCCTGGCGGGTTGTGAGGGGGACAGTGCCTTTACCGACCTCAGCGCTTTCATGGACGAAGCGCGCGCGCGACCTTCGGGCACTATCGAGCCGTTGCCCAAGTTTCGTCCCTACGAAGCCTTCACCTATAACGCGGCGAACCTGCGCAGTCCGTTTCAGCCGCCAATCAAGATCGATATGATCAACCGCCCGAAAGGCTCGCGTCTGGTCAAGCCGGATGACGCGCGTCCTCGGCAGTTTCTCGAAGGATTTAATATCGAGTCGTTCGATATGGTCGGTACCATGGCCAACGATTCCGGGACCTTTGCCCTGCTCAAGGGTGCGGGCGGTGTTCACCGCGTGAAAGTCGGGGATTATCTGGGACGCAACAATGGGCGGATCATTTCGATCAACGAAGCGCAAGTCGATGTCATTGAAATAGTTCCTGATGGAGAGGGGGCATGGTTGGAAAGGCCGCGCAGTATTTCCCTGAAAGAACGCTCATGAAATGGGCCAAGCCAAGCACGCAACAGACCCTCGTGTCAGCAGGACGGAAATTGAACATGACTAGGATTCTCTCGATTATCGGCGTGTCGCTATGGATTGCGATGACGTCGCCGATTGTCCAGGCTGCCAATCTCAAGACGCTGGACGTTGCTGCGCTGCCGGGTGACCGGGTCGAGCTCAAGCTGACGTTCGATGCGCCTGTTCCTGCCCCGCGCGGCTACACCACCGAGCAGCCAGCGCGTATCGCCCTGGATCTGCCGGGCGTGACCAGCCAGCTGGTAAACAAGACCCACGATCTGGGTACTGGCAACGCGCGCAGCGTGGTGGTCATTGAAGCCAAGGATCGCACTCGCGTCATCATCAACCTGACGGCGCTGGCCCCTTACAGTTCTCGGGTCGAAGGCAACAAGCTGTTCGTCGTCATTGGTCAGGGCGCGGCGGCTGCCCAGGCATCGCAGCCTTCGACCGCCCAGGGCGCGCCGCGTGTAGCGGTCCCGACTCCTGCACCTGCCAGGCCTTACGTGCCGATGGGCCGGGCGGTCAAGAATGTCGATTTCCAGCGCGGCGAGCTGGGTGAAGGCAACGTGGTCATCGAACTGACGGATGCCAGCATCGCCCCGGATATTCAGGAGCAAGGCGGCAAGATTCGCGTCGATTTCCCCAAGACCCAGCTGCCGGAACGACTCCGTGTTCGCCTGGACGTCAAAGATTTCGCGACCCCGGTACAGTTCGTCAATGCCAGTGCTTCCGGTGACAAGGCCAGCATCAGCATCGAGCCTTCCGGCGCTTTCGACTATTCGGCGTACCAGACCGAAAACAAGCTGACCATCAGCGTGCGGCCACTGACCCATGAGGATATAGATCGGCGCAACGCGGAGAAGCCGGTCTACACCGGCGAAAAGCTGTCGCTGAATTTCCAGGACATTGACGTGCGCTCGGTGCTGCAACTGATCGCGGATTTCACCAGTCTCAATCTGGTGGCCAGCGACACGGTTCAAGGCGGGATTACTCTGCGTCTGCAAAACGTGCCCTGGGATCAGGCGCTGGATCTGGTGCTGAAAACCAAAGGCCTGGACAAGCGCAAGATCGGCAATGTACTGCTGGTTGCGCCCGCTGATGAAATTGCCGCGCGGGAACGCCAGGAAATGGAATCGCTCAAGCAAATCGCCGAACTGGCTCCGCTGCGTCGCGAATTGCTGCAGGTGAACTACGCCAAGGCCGCTGACATCGCCAAGCTGTTCCAGTCCGTGACCAGCGCGGAGGCCAAGGCCGACGAGCGCGGCTCGATCACTGTCGATGACCGGACCAACAACATCATTGCCTACCAGACGCAGGATCGTCTCGACGAGCTGCGCCGGATTGTTTCGCAGCTGGACATCCCGGTGCGTCAGGTGATGATCGAGGCGCGCATCGTCGAGGCGACGGTCGGCTACGACAAGGCGCTGGGCGTGCGATGGGGCGGTTCGAGCACCAACGGTAACTTCACGGCCAACGGCGGCACGGCCACGTCATCTACGACAACCGGGCAAAGCACCAGCGCGCCGTACGTTGACCTCGGCGCTTCCGGTGCCACTTCCGGGATCGGCATCTCGTTCCTGACCGACAACACCACGCTTGACCTGGAACTGAGCGCCATGGAAAAGACCGGCAACGGTGAGATCGTCTCTCAGCCGAAGGTGGTCACGTCCGACAAGGAAACCGCGAAAATTCTCAAAGGTACGGAAATCCCGTATCAGGAATCCAGCTCCAGCGGCGCGACGTCGGTGTCTTTCAAGGAGGCTTCCCTGTCGCTTGAAGTGACCCCGCAGATCACTCCGGATAACCGCATCATCATGGAGGTCAAGGTCACCAAGGATGAGCCGGATTATCTGAACATGGTCAATGGCGTACCGCCTATCAAGAAAAACGAAGTCAACGCCAAGGTGTTGGTGTCCGATGGCGAGACCATCGTGATTGGCGGAGTGTTCTCCAATACGCAAAGTAAAACGGTCGACAAGGTGCCATTTCTTGGCGATGTGCCGTATCTTGGCCGCCTTTTCCGGCGCGATGTGGTTTCAGAGGATAAAACCGAGCTGTTGGTGTTTCTCACTCCGCGTATCATGAACAACCAGGCGATTGCGGTGAGTCGTTGATTCTGTGCGAAATTTAATTCTTGTAGGACCGATGGGGGCTGGCAAAAGCACCATCGGTCGTTTGCTGGCCAAAGAGCTACGGTTGCCGTTCAAGGATTCCGACAAGGAAATTGAGCTGCGCACGGGTGCGAATATTCCCTGGATTTTCGACAAGGAAGGCGAACCCGGCTTTCGCGACCGCGAGCAGGCGATGATTGCCGAACTTTGCGACAGTGACGGTATCGTGCTGGCGACAGGCGGCGGCGCGGTCATGCGCAGCGAAAACCGTGAGGCGTTGCATGCCGGTGGGCGTGTGGTGTACCTGCACGCGTCGGTTGAGCAACAGGTCGGGCGTACGGCGCGTGATCGTAACCGTCCATTGCTGCGCACGGGCAATCCAGCCCAGGTGCTGCGCGATCTGTTGGCGATCCGTGATCCGCTGTACCGGGAAATCGCCGATGTGGTGATTGAAACCGACGAGCGGCCGCCGCGGATGGTGGTGATTGACATCCTGGCGCGCTTGGCAGAGCTTCCTCCCCGTTAAAGCGCAGACGGAAATGCGCTATCCTCGGCGACCATAAAAAGCAGGGTCGTGACATGGCATTAAGCCATTTTTTACGCGGACGCCAAGATGCGTGCGCGAACACCCATTCGGTAATCATTGTGGGGACACATGCAGACACTTAAGGTCGAGCTTGGCGATCGGAGCTACCCGATTCACATCGGCGAAGGCTTGCTGGATCGCCCTGAATTGCTTGCGCCGCATATCGTTGGCAGACAGGTCGCGATTGTTTCCAATGCCACCGTCGCGCCGCTTTACCTTGAGCGACTGACGCGCACCCTGGCCGGTTATAACGTGCTGCCGGTCGTGCTTCCCGATGGCGAAGCCTTCAAGAACTGGGAAACCCTGCAAACCATTTTTGACGCGCTGCTCACTGCCCGCCATGACCGGCGTACGACGGTTATCGCGCTGGGCGGCGGGGTGATCGGCGACATGGCTGGCTTTGCTGCCGCGTGCTATCAGCGCGGCGTGAATTTCATCCAGATCCCGACCACGCTCTTGTCTCAGGTGGACTCATCGGTGGGCGGCAAGACCGGCATCAACCATCCGCTGGGCAAAAACATGGTCGGCGCGTTTTATCAGCCGGGCGTGGTGTTGATCGATACCACAACGCTCAATACCTTGCCGGAGCGCGAGCTTTCGGCGGGTCTGGCGGAAGTCATCAAATACGGCTTGATCTGCGACGAACCGTTTCTGACCTGGCTTGAAGAAAACGTTGATCGCCTGCGCGGGCTGGATCAGGCCGCACTGACCATCGCCATCGAACGCTCATGCGCCGCCAAGGCCTTGGTCGTCGGCGCTGATGAGCGTGAGTCGGGTGTGCGCGCTACGCTTAATCTCGGGCATACCTTCGGCCATGCGATTGAAACCCATATGGGTTACGGCGTCTGGCTGCATGGTGAAGCGGTTGCGGCGGGCACGGTCATGGCGCTGGAAATGTCTTCGCGCCTGGGCTGGATCAGCACCGACGAGCGTGATCGTGGTATCCGGCTATTCCAGCGCGCCGGTTTACCCGTGGTGCCGCCGCAAGACATGACTGAAGACAATTTCCTCGAACATATGGCAATCGACAAAAAGGTGATCGACGGTCGCCTGCGTCTGGTGTTGCTGAGCCGGATTGGCGAAGCGGTGATCACCGACGAATATCCGAAAGAAGTATTACAGGCCACGCTGGTTGCGGATTACCGCGCTCTCGTGGATCAGCTTAGAGGTTAACGAAAAATCCATGACTAGTTTGCACGCGGACGAGGCCTTCCTCGGCCATTACCAGTTGAGTCATGACCCCTTTGCAACGCGGGTGCCTGGCTTCAAGTTTTTCCCTGCCCAGCGCAAGCCTGTACTGGGTCAGCTCCATCACCTGGCGCGTTACAGCCAGTTGCTGCTGGCGGTTACCGGTCCTCAAGGCAGCGGCAAGACTTTGCTGCGTCAGGCGTTGGTGGCGAGCACCAACAAGCAGTCGGTGCAGAGCGTCGTGGTTTCGGCGCGTGGCGCCAGCGATGCGGCCGGGGTTTTGCGTCAGGTCGCGCAAGCGCTCAGCGTTGCCCAGGCCGAGATGCGCGCCATCCTCGCCCAGGTCGTGCAATTGGCGCTGACTGGCCAGGAAGTCTATTTGTTGGTGGATGATGCCGAACAACTGGGCGAATCCGCACTCGAAGCATTGCTGGGTCTGGCGGCGGGTACGCCGGAAGGTCGTCCGCATGTGTTCCTGTTCGGTGAAGCATCGCTCATCGATCGCCTGGAACAGTTGTGTGCCGAGTCTGAAGTCGAGGGTGAGCGCTTTCACGTCATCGAGCTTGAGCCGTATACCGAAGACGAAACCCGGGAATACCTGGCGCAGCGGCTGGACGGTGCGGGTCAAGGCATCCAGCTGTTCACGGCCGAGCAGATTACCGACATTCACGAGCATTCCAACGGTTGGCCAGGTGCTATCAACCAGGTTGCTCGAGATTCAATGATTGAAGCGATGATCGCCAGTCGTACTGCGGTCAAGCGTCCAAGTATGGGGTTCAAAATGCCGAAGAAACACGTATTGGCTCTGGGTGCGGTCGTTGTGGTGGGGGTTCTGGCAGCAGTGCTGATTCCCGGCCGCGGCAACAACACTACAGCGCCAGCCAACGCGCCTGCCAATGCCCAGGCACAATTGCCTTTGGGGCAGGGCAAGCCAGTAACGCAGCAATCGAACAATGGCGCTCCGGCCATCGAGTTCGCCGGTAACTCGCAGCCCGTGCCTTTACCGCTGGGCGGAAACTCGCAGCCAGTCATGCGCGGTCCTCTGGCCGAAGCGGCGGGCTCGGGTGATGGCGACGATGACGGCGTGCCGGTTTCGTCTGCCGCTCAACCACCGACCGTCACTACCACCGCGCCACCTGCTGGCGTCGCAGCGGGCGCGACACCGCGCTCTTCCATCGCGCCGCCTCCGGCAGCCGCGGCTGCTGTGCCAAAACCCGCGGCCCCGGTAGCCAAGCCTGCTGCGGTGCCAACGCCGCCGCCTGTACAGGTCGCCACGGCCAAGCCAGCGGTCAAACCTGCAGCACCAGCGCCAGCCGCTGCGGCTGCAAAACCGGCAGCCGGCGGCAGCTGGTATAGCGGTCAGGCGCCAGGCCATTATGTCGTGCAGATTCTGGGTACCAGCTCCGAAGCCACTGCCCAGGCTTTCGTAGCCGAGCAAGGCGGCGAGTACCGCTACTTCAAGAAAACGCTGCAAGGCAAGCCGCTGTATGTGATCACCTACGGCAACTTTTCTGACCGTGCTGCCGCCCTGGCAGCCATCAAGGTATTGCCAGCCAAGGTTCAGGCTGGTAAACCTTGGCCTCGTACTGTCGCCAGCATCCAACAGGAGCTCGGCGCAACTCGCTGAAGTCGCAGCGGCTTTATCCAGGCCGCTCACCCAGCAACCCTGTTTTAACGCTTGAGCGTGCTACCAAACGGTAGCGCGCCTTGTGCTGTCTGCGTTGCAGGCGCATCGTGTTTTCAGGGTGCTTCGGTCAATCTCACAAAAAAGATTTTGACTAGCACAACATCTCGCTATAAACCTTCATAAATGCGACACGAATTTACGCCTGTTCGTCGTTAAATTTGTGACGCCTTGTGTCGGTGTGTACAATGACCTCCCTTTTGCTCCCGCCAAGCTGGCGTACGTTCAGCGCGAGAGGTAACTGGTTGAATTGAAAAGAAATTTGCCTCGAATAGAGGCAGCCTGGTGAGAAAGTGTCTATGAAAGCAGGTCTGTACCATCCAGATGAATTCAAGGATAACTGTGGTTTTGGCCTGATCGCCCATATGCAAGGCGAGCCCAGTCATCACCTGTTGCAGACGGCTATCCAAGCCCTGACCTGCATGACCCACCGTGGTGGGATCAACGCTGACGGCAAGACCGGCGACGGCTGCGGGCTGTTGATTCAGAAGCCAGACGCATTCCTGCGCGCTATTGCCAAAGAGCACTTTGGTAACGAGCTGCCGGGTCAATATTGCGTGGGCATGGTGTTCCTCAATCAGGACGACGCCAAGGCTGAAGCTGCCCGCGAGAACATGAATCGCGAAATCCTCGCCGCTGGCCTGACCTTGATCGGCTGGCGTCAGGTGCCAATCGACACCAGCGTGCTGGGTCGTCTGGCCCTGGAGCGTCTGCCGAAAATCGAGCAGGTGTTCATCGGTGGTGAAGGCCTGAGCGATCAGGAAATGGCTATCAAGCTGTTCAGCGCCCGTCGCCGTTCGTCGGTGGCCAACGCTGAAGATACCGATCACTACATCTGCAGCTTTTCCCACAAGACCATCATCTATAAAGGTCTGATGATGCCGCGCGACCTGACGGCATTTTTCCCGGACCTGAGCGACGAGCGCCTGCAAACCGCGATCTGCGTGTTCCACCAGCGCTTCTCGACCAACACCCTGCCGAAATGGCCGTTGGCGCAGCCGTTCCGCTTCCTCGCCCACAACGGCGAGATCAACACCATCACTGGTAACCGCAACTGGGCGCAGGCCCGTCGCACCAAGTTCGCCAACGAACTGATGCCGGACCTCGACGAATTGGGCCCGCTGGTCAACCGCGTCGGCTCCGACTCGTCGAGCATGGACAACATGCTCGAACTGATGGTCACCGGCGGCATCGACCTGTTCCGTGGCGTGCGCATGATCATTCCGCCTGCGTGGCAGAACGTTGAGACCATGGACCCCGATCTGCGGGCGTTCTATGAGTACAACTCCATGCACATGGAGCCGTGGGACGGCCCGGCTGGCGTGGTGATGACCGAAGGTCGCCACGCGGTCTGCCTGCTCGACCGTAACGGTCTGCGCCCGGCGCGCTGGGTGACCACCAAAAACGGTTACATCACCCTGGCGTCGGAAATCGGCGTGTGGGACTACAAGCCGGAAGACGTCATCGCCAAGGGCCGTGTCGGTCCGGGTCAGATCTTTGCCGTGGACACCGAAACCGGCCAGATCCTCGACACCGATGCCATCGACAACCGCTTGAAGTCGCGTCATCCGTACAAACAGTGGTTGCGCAAGAACGCTTTGCGCATCCAGGCAACCATCGAAGATAACGACCACGGTTCGGCTTTCTACAATGCCGACCAGCTCAAGCAGTACATGAAGATGTACCAGGTCACCTTCGAAGAGCGCGACCAGGTATTGCGTCCACTCGGCGAACAAGGCCAGGAAGCGGTCGGTTCCATGGGCGATGACACGCCAATGGCCGTGCTGTCCCATCGTGTGCGCTCGCCTTACGACTATTTCCGCCAGCAGTTCGCGCAGGTCACCAACCCGCCGATTGACCCGCTGCGTGAAGCCATCGTCATGTCGCTGGAAATCTGCCTCGGTGCCGAGCGCAACATTTTCCAGGAATCGCCAGAGCACGCTTCCCGCGTGATCCTCAGTTCGCCGGTCATTTCCCCGGCCAAGTGGCGTTCGCTGATGACCCTGGAGCGTCCGGGTTTCGAGCGGCAAATCATCGACCTCAACTACGACGAGCACATCGGCCTGGAAGCGGCGGTGCGCAACATCGCCGATCAGGCTGAAGAAGCCGTGCGCGCCGGTCGGACCCAGATCGTCCTGACCGACCGTCATATCGCGCCGGGCAAATTGCCGGCTCACGCTTCGCTGGCTGTAGGCGCTGTTCACCACCGCCTGACTGAAAAAGGCCTGCGCTGCGACAGCAACATCCTGGTTGAAACCGCAACGGCCCGCGACCCGCACCATTTCGCGGTGTTGATCGGCTTCGGCGCCTCGGCGGTCTATCCGTTCCTGGCCTACGAAGTGCTGGGCGACCTGATCCGTACCGGTGAAGTGCTGGGCGACCTCTACGAAGTCTTCAAGAACTACCGCAAAGGCATCACCAAAGGCCTGCTCAAAATCCTGTCGAAGATGGGTATCTCGACCATCACGTCGTACCGTGGCGCGCAGCTGTTCGAAGCCATCGGTCTGTCCGAAGCGGTCTGCGACCTGAGCTTCCGTGGCGTACCGAGCCGCATCAAGGGCGCACGTTTCGTCGATCTGGAAGCCGAGCAGAAAGCCCTGGCCGCCGAAGCCTGGAGCCCGCGCAAGCCAATCCAGCAAGGCGGTCTGCTCAAGTTCGTGTTCGGTGGCGAATACCACGCCTACAATCCGGATGTGGTCAGCACCCTGCAAGCTGCCGTGCAACAAGGCGACTACAGCAAGTTCAAGGAATACACCGCGCTGGTCGACAACCGTCCGGTTTCGATGATTCGCGACCTGTTCCAGGTCAAGACCCTCGAAACCCCGCTGTCCATCGACGACATCGAGCCGTTGAGCGAAATTCTCAAGCGCTTCGACTCGGCCGGTATTTCCCTGGGCGCACTGTCGCCGGAAGCTCACGAAGCGCTGGCCGAAGCCATGAACCGCTTGGGCGCACGCTCCAACTCCGGTGAAGGCGGTGAAGATCCAGCCCGTTACGGCACGATTCGCAGCTCCAAGATCAAGCAGATCGCCACCGGCCGCTTTGGCGTTACGCCTGAATATCTGGTCAACGCCGATGTGTTGCAGATCAAGGTTGCGCAAGGCGCCAAGCCGGGTGAGGGCGGGCAACTGCCGGGCGGTAAAGTGAACGGTCTGATCGCCAAGCTGCGTTATGCAGTACCGGGCGTGACGCTGATTTCGCCGCCGCCGCACCACGACATCTATTCCATCGAAGACTTGTCGCAGCTGATTTTCGACCTCAAGCAGGTCAACCCGGCGGCGCTGGTTTCGGTCAAGCTGGTTGCTGAAGCGGGCGTTGGTACGATTGCCGCAGGCGTCGCCAAGGCGTATGCCGACCTGATCACCATTTCCGGTTATGACGGCGGCACCGGCGCATCGCCATTGTCGTCGATCAAATACGCGGGCGCACCGTGGGAACTCGGCCTGGCCGAAACCCACCAGACCCTGCGCGGCAACGACCTGCGCGGCAAGGTTCGGGTCCAGACCGACGGCGGCCTGAAAACCGGCCTCGACGTGATCAAAGCAGCGATTCTCGGCGCCGAAAGCTTCGGTTTCGGTACCGCGCCGATGATTGCTCTGGGTTGCAAATACCTGCGTATCTGCCACCTGAACAACTGCGCCACCGGTGTTGCGACCCAGAACGAAAAGCTGCGCAAGGATCACTACATCGGCACCGTCGAAATGGTGATCAACTTCTTCACCTACGTGGCTGAAGAAACTCGCGAATGGCTGGCCAAACTGGGCGTGCGTTCCCTGGAAGAGCTGATCGGGCGTACGGATCTGCTTGATATCCTGCCGGGCGAAACCGCCAAGCAGCAGCACCTGGATCTGACGCCGCTGTTGGGCAGCGATCACATTCCGGCAGACAAGCCGCAGTTCAGCCTCGTGGATCGCAACCCGCCGTTCGACAAAGGCTTGATGGCCGAGCGCATGGTGGAGCTGGCCAAACCGGCCATCGAAAGCATGAGCGGCGGCGAGTACGCCATGGACATCTGCAACTGCGACCGGTCCATCGGCGCGCGGATCTCCGGCGAAATCGCCAAGCTGCACGGCAACCAGGGCATGAACAAGGCCCCGATCACGTTCCGCTTCAAAGGCACGGCCGGGCAGAGCTTCGGCGTGTGGAACGCAGGCGGCCTGAACATGTATCTGGAAGGCGACGCCAACGATTACGTCGGCAAAGGTATGACCGCTGGCAAACTGGTCATCGTTCCGCCTAAAGGCAGCCCGTTCAAGACCCAGGACAGCGCCATCATCGGCAACACCTGTCTCTACGGTGCCACGGGCGGCAAGCTGTTCGCGGCCGGTACGGCAGGCGAGCGTTTCGCCGTGCGTAACTCCGGTGCCCACACCATCGTGGAAGGCACGGGCGATCACTGCTGCGAATACATGACCGGCGGTTTCGTCTGTGTATTGGGCAAGACCGGCTACAACTTCGGCTCCGGGATGACCGGTGGTTTCGCCTACGTGCTGGACCTGGACAACACCTTCGTTGACCGGGTCAACCACGAACTGGTGGAAATCCAGCGCATCAGCGGCGAGTCGATGGAAGCCTATCGCAGCCATCTGGAGCGGGTTCTGGCCGAGTATGTCGAGGAAACCGATAGCGAGTGGGGCCGTAACGTCTGGGAAAACCTTGACGATTACCTGCGCCGCTTCTGGATGGTCAAGCCCAAGGCTGCGACGCTCAAATCGCTGCTCTCCAGCACTCGCGCCAATCCACAGTAACTGCAGCCACAAGCTGCAAGCTTGAAGCTACAAGCTTGCAGCTCTGTGGGTTGAACAGAATTTGATTTCTTGCAGCTTGAAGCGTGTCGCTTGAAGCTGCCGAAGAGGCACAAAATGGCTGAACGTCTCAGTAACGACTTTCAATTCCTCGATGTCGGGCGCAAAGATCCGAAGAAGAAACTGTTGCGGCAGCGCAAGAAAGAATTTGTGGAAATCTACGAACCTTTCAAACCCCAGCAGTCGGCCGATCAGGCCCACCGCTGCCTGGGTTGCGGTAACCCGTACTGCGAATGGAAGTGCCCGGTACACAACTTCATTCCCAACTGGCTCAAGCTGGTTGCCGAAGGCAATATTCTTGCGGCCGCCGAGCTGTCGCACCAGACCAATACCTTGCCGGAAGTCTGCGGCCGGGTGTGTCCGCAGGATCGTCTGTGCGAGGGTGCCTGCACCCTGAACGACGGTTTCGGCGCGGTGACCATCGGTTCGGTGGAGAAATACATCACTGACACGGCGTTCGCCATGGGCTGGCGTCCGGACATGTCCAAAGTCGTACGCAACGGCAAGCGCGTTGCCATTATCGGTGCCGGTCCTGCGGGCCTGGGCTGCGCCGATGTATTGGTGCGCGGCGGCGTGACGCCAGTGGTTTTCGACAAGAACCCGGAAATCGGTGGTCTGCTGACCTTCGGTATTCCCGAGTTCAAGCTGGAAAAAACCGTGCTGAGCCATCGTCGTGAAGTGTTTACCGGCATGGGTATCGAGTTCCGTCTCAATACCGAAGTCGGCAAGGACGTCACCATCGAGCAGCTGCTCGAAGAATACGATGCTGTATTCATGGGCATGGGCACCTACACCTACATGAAAGGCGGTTTTGCCGGTGAAGACCTGCCGGGCGTACATGACGCACTCGACTTCCTCATCGCCAACGTCAATCGCAATCTGGGCTTCGAAAAGTCGCCGGAAGATTTCGTCGACATGAAGGGCAAGAAGATTGTGGTGCTCGGCGGTGGTGACACGGCCATGGACTGCAACCGGACTTCGATCCGCCAGGGCGCCAAGTCGGTGACCTGCGCTTATCGTCGCGACGAAGCGAACATGCCCGGCTCGCGCAAGGAAGTGAAGAACGCCAAGGAAGAGGGTGTGAAGTTCCTCTACAACCGCCAGCCAATCGCCATCGTCGGTGAAGATCGGGTCGAAGGCGTGAAAGTCGTCGAGACGCGTCTCGGCGAGCCGGATGCGCGGGGCCGTCGCAGCCCTGAGCCGATTCCGGGTTCCGAAGAGATCATCCCGGCTGACGCCGTGGTCATCGCGTTCGGCTTCCGCCCAAGTCCGGCGCCATGGTTCGAGCAGTTCAGTATCCAGACCGACAGCCAGGGCCGCGTCATCGCCCCGGAACAGGCGCAGTTCAAGCACCAGACCAGCAACCCGAAAATCTTCGCCGGTGGCGACATGGTGCGCGGCTCCGACCTGGTCGTGACCGCAATCTTCGAAGGCCGCAACGCGGCGGAAGGGATTCTGGATTATCTGGGCGTCTGACGTCGCCAGCGGCAAGCTACAAGCTTCAAGCTGACTCGGTTCGCTTCTGCTTGCAGCTTGCAGCTTGCAGCTATCAGCTGTTTTATTGATAAAAGGCACGGCTCTTGCCGTGCCTTTTGCGTCTGTGTCTGAGAAAATGCCCGCACTTTTTTTGCGGATGCCGACATGACTGCCTTGAAGAACGACCGTTTCCTTCGTGCCCTGCTCAAGCAACCCGTGGACGTTACACCTGTCTGGATGATGCGCCAGGCCGGCCGCTACTTGCCTGAATACCGGGCCAGCCGCGCCAAAGCGGGCGATTTCATGAGCCTGTGCATGAACCCGGAGTTCGCTTGCGAAGTCACGCTGCAGCCGCTGGATCGCTATCCGCTGGACGCCGCGATTCTGTTTTCCGACATCCTGACCATCCCGGATGCCATGGGTCTGGGCCTGTATTTCGAGACCGGCGAAGGTCCGCGCTTCAAGAAAACCGTCAACACCCTGGCTGAAATCGAAGCCTTGCCGATCCCTGACCCGCAAAAAGACCTCGGCTATGTGATGGATGCAGTCAGCACCATCCGCCGCGAGCTTAACGGTCGTGTACCGTTGATCGGTTTTTCCGGCAGCCCGTGGACGCTGGCTACCTATATGGTCGAAGGCGGCTCGTCGAAAGACCATCGCAAGTCCAAAGCCATGCTCTACGAAAATCCGCAGGCCATGCACCTGTTGCTGGACAAACTGGCGCAGTCGGTGACCTCGTACCTCAACGGCCAGATCCTGGCCGGCGCGCAAGCGGTGCAGATTTTCGACAGCTGGGGCGGCAGTCTTTCCGACGCGGCGTATCAGGAATTCTCGCTGGCTTACATGCAGAAGATCGTCAACGGCCTGATCCGCGAGAACGACGGCCGCAAAGTGCCGGTGATCCTGTTCACCAAAGGTGGCGGTCAGTGGCTGGAAAGCATGGCTGACACCGGTGCCGACGCGCTGGGTCTGGACTGGACCACCAACATCGGCGACGCCCGTCGTCGCGTGGGTGGCAAAGTCGCGCTGCAAGGCAATATGGACCCTTCCGTGCTGTACGCCAGCCCGCAAGCGATTCGTGCCGAAGTGTCACGTATCCTCGAAAGCTACGGCAGCGGCAACGGTCACGTTTTCAACCTGGGCCACGGCATCACCCCGGAAGTCGACCCGGCCCGCGCTGGCGCGTTCATCGAAGCAGTGCACGAGCTTTCGGCGCAGTATCACGGCTGACTGTTCCGAACCGGTGGGAGCGAGCTTGCTCGCGAAGGCAATATTTCAGGCGCCGAGAATGCGCTGGAAGTAACTGCTCCTTCGCGAGCAAGCTCGCTCCCACCGACCATTTTTTGCCGAGGACCACCTCATATCTGCGCTTTAACCACCAACGGCGGCAACTTGGCCAGGCGCAATGCCACGGCCAATGCCACCAGCAGCAATGCGCCGATGAACAAGCCGATGCCGTTCCAGCCCGCGTAATGCCAGAACACGCCACCGCCGGTCCCGGCGATGCTCGATCCCACGTAATAGCTGAACAGATACAGCGACGATGCCTGCCCCTTGGCGGTGATCGCACGGCGGCCGATCCAGCTGCTGGCCACCGAATGCGCGCCGAAGAAGCCGAACGTGAACAGCAACACGCCAACAATCACCACCGGTAGCGGGGTGAACATGGTCAGACTGACGCCGACCAGCATCATCACGATCACCGCCCACAGCACTTGGCGACGGCCCAGCTTGTCCGCCAGTGAACCGATTTTCGCCGAGCTGTAGATCCCCGACAGGTACACCACCGAAAACAGCCCGACCACCGCCTGACTCAAGTGGTAAGGCTCGGCCAGCAGGCGATAGCCGATGTAGTTGAACATGGTCACGAAGCTGCCCATCAGCAGGAAAGCTTCGAGAAACAGCAGCGGCAGACCGGCGTCGCGGAACTGCACGACGAAGCCTTCCAGCAGGCTGCGCGGATGCAGTGAGCGGGCGCGGAAGTTGCGCGATTCCGGAAGGATCCTCCAGAACACCGCCGCCGCAATCAACGCCAACCCGCCGACCACCATGATTGCCGCGTGCCAGCTGACGTAATCGATCAACACGCCGGTAATCACCCGACCGCTCATGCCACCGATGGCATTGCCGCCGATATACAGGCCCATCGCCAGGCCAATGTGATTGGGGTGAATCTCTTCGCTGAGGTAAGTCATGGCTACCGCTGCCAGCCCGCTCAGGGACAAACCCACCAGCGCCCGGGTAATCAGCACACCTTCCCAGCTCGGCACCATGCCGCTGGCCAGGGTGAAGATCGCCGCGGAAAACAGCGACATCACCATCACCGGCTTGCGCCCGAGGCGGTCGGAAATCGGCCCGGTGATCAGCAGGCCAAGGGCGAGCATCGCTGTTGATACGGAAAGAATCAGGCTGCTCTGCGCCGCATTGATGGAAAACTCGCGGGACAACACCGGCATCATCGGTTGCACGCAGTACAGCAGCGCAAAAGTCGCGAAGCCGCCGGAAAACAGCGCCAGCACTGTGCGCATGAACATCGGCGTGTCTTTTTCGATGTAGCTATCGCCCAGCGGAATAGCCGCTTGCATAGGCGTGGAGGCAGTGTCGGATGGCGCAACAGCAGGATTCACAATGGACCTCTTGGGGCGTTTGAGCAGGCGATGAAGAAAAAGAATATAGCTCGCTAATGATTCTTTCCAATATATTGTTCGACCTGTTTGATATCTAAAACGACCTAATGGAAGGCTCATGGAATTACGCCATTTGCGCTACTTCATCGCGGTTGCCGAAGAGCTGCATTTCGGTCGCGCCGCGCAATTGCTGGGAATCTCGCAACCGCCGTTGAGCCAGCAGATTCAAGCGCTGGAGCAGGAACTGGGCGCGCGATTGTTTGACCGCACCAACCGGCGCGTCGAACTCAGTGAAGCGGGCCGCCTGTTCCTTGATGAAGCGCGTGTGGTGCTGGCGCAGGTGGGCAAGGCGGCCGACGTGGCGCGGCGTGCGCAACTGGGTGAGCTGGGCGAACTGAAGATCGGCTTTACCGCTTCGGCGCCATTTACATCGAGCATACCGCAGGCGATCTTCGCTTTTCGCCAGGCTTTCCCGGCGGTGCATCTGGCATTGCAGGAAATGAGTAGCAAGGAAGTGGCGGCCGGGCTTGAGGATCAATCCATGCAGGTCGGCATCATGCGCCCGCTGCCCTTGCCGGAATCGCTGATTGCCGTCGAGCTGCTGCGCGAACCCTTGGTGGCAATCATTCGCGCCGATCATCCGTTGGCCCAGGGCAGCGAAAACGGTTTGCACCTGGCAGAACTGGCGGCCGAGCCTTTTGTGTTCTTCCCGCGTTCCTATGGCAGCGGTTTATACGCCCAGCTGCTGGATCTGGCGCGCGCCGCAGGTTTCAGCCCGCTGATCACCCAGGAAGCGGGCGAAGCCATGACCATCATTGGCCTGGTTGCCGCAGGTCTGGGCGTCACTGTGCTGCCCGCCTCCTACCGTCGCATGCGCATCGACGGCGTGGTCTACCGAACCCTGCTCGATCCCGCCGCCACCAGCGCCGTATGGCTGGTGCAACGCAAAGACCAGCAATCGCCCATGGCCAAGGCGTTTGTGGAGCTGGTGACGCGTAACGCGGGGTGATATCTGGATGCAAAAACGCCCCGAACTGAAACCAGTCCGGGGCGTTTTGTTTGCTGCCTGCTTGGCCTAACCTTCGCGGTTGCGCGTCAGCAAGGCCGGTTTTTCACCGCGTGGGCGGCTTGGCAATTGATCAAGCTGTTCAGCAGACGGGAACCGATCGGTTTTCGACTCTTTGTGCATGATCTTCGGTGCTGGCTGGCCATCGCGAGGACCCGTTACAGCAGGTTCCTGGCGCGCTGGCTGGTCATCACGAGCCGGGCGGCGGTTGCGGGGTTGCTCCTCGCGACGGGCCTGGCCGTCACGGGGTGCGCCACTGCGCGGGCCGTTGCGCTTGGCCGGCGGAGTGCCGGTGCTTGCGCCAGCGCCGGTACGCGGACCGCTTGGGCGTGGGCCACGTGCGGCAGGTGCTGCGCCGGGCGTAGTTGCAGCCGGAGCGGATGCCGGAGCACCCGGACGACGACCGCGACCCTGGTTTTTGCCCTGGTACGGACTGACGTAGTCAGCACGGTTGCCGAAGTTATCCACTTCGTCATCCAGGAACTCATCCGGAGCGCGATTGGCAGACTGCGGCTGCGCTACGCGGGGTGTGGACGGCTGACGCGGTTCGCGGGCCGGGCCAGCTTCGCGAGGCTTCTGCTCACGCGGCTGACGCGCCGGACGTTCGCCGGTAGTCGCCGTCGCCGATTTTTCCTTGCCCTTGTCTTTGCCTTTGTCCTTGCGACCGCCACCACCGCCACTACCGTTCGGACCATCACCACGCGGACCGCGCGGATTGCGTGGGTTACGCACGTCCGGACGCTCGCGAACTTCAGGCTTCTCGGCTTCGACTGCAGTGATGTCAAAACCCATCAGATCGCCGTCGGCAAGTTTCTGCCGGGTCATGCGCTCGATGCTTTTCAGCAGTTTTTCTTCATCCGGGGCAACCAGCGAGATCGCTTCGCCGCTGCGGCCCGCACGACCAGTCCGGCCGATACGGTGCACGTAGTCTTCGTCGACGTTAGGCAGCTCGAAGTTGACCACGTGCGGCAGCTGGTCGATATCCAGGCCGCGTGCGGCGATATCGGTAGCAACCATGATACGAACGTCGCCAGCCTTGAAGTCGGCCAGGGCTTTGGTTCGGGCGTTCTGGCTCTTGTTACCGTGGATCGCCACAGCGCTGAGGCCGTGTTTGTCCAGGTATTCAGCCAGACGGTTGGCGCCGTGCTTGGTGCGGGTGAAGACCAGAACCTGTTCCCAGGCGCCAGCGGTAATCAGGTGCGCGAGCAGCGAACGCTTGTGGTTCGAGGCCAGGCGGAACACCCGTTGCTCGATACGCTCGACCGTGGTGTTCGGCGGCGTGACTTCGATGCGCTCGGGGTTGTGCAGCAGCTTGCCGGCCAAAGCCGTGATGTCGTTGGAGAACGTTGCCGAGAACAGCAGGTTCTGACGCTTGGCAGGCAGGCGCGCGAGGACTTTCTTCACGTCGTGGACGAAGCCCATGTCGAGCATCCGGTCGGCTTCATCGAGCACGAGGATTTCAACGTGGGACAGATCGACGTTGCCTGAACCGGCCAGATCGAGCAGACGGCCAGGGCAGGCCACCAGCACGTCAACGCCTCTGGCCATGGCCTGGATCTGCGGATTGGTACCGACGCCGCCAAAGATGCAGGCGCTGACGAACTTCAAGTCGCGGGCGTAGACCTTGAAGCTGTCATGCACCTGGGCGGCGAGTTCGCGGGTAGGGGTCAAGACCAGTACGCGTGGTTGACGCGGGCCGTGACGCTGGGATTTGTCCGGATGACCACCGGGAAACAGCCGCTCCAGAATCGGAAGGGCGAAACCGCCGGTTTTACCAGTACCTGTCTGAGCCGCGACCATCAGGTCACGACCTTGCAACACGGCGGGAATTGCCCGCTGTTGCACCGGAGTAGGCTCGGTGTAGCCCGCTGCCTCGATGGCGCGGACTAAAGCCTCGGAGAGACCGAGGGAAGCAAAGGACATGAGTAATCCTGTTCTGGTTAGAGCTTTAGCTCAAAGGGATGATCTTGCCTGGCGCGAATGGCGTTTGGGAACGCAATCCCGTCCGGTCCTGCTGGTCTTTAGTGCATCTCGTGACATGGGCGCGGGAAAAAAGAAGTGCGCTGCTGACGTGATCGAGGTGCCTTCTGCAAGACCGAGCATCCGGGCGTAAGCCTGACGGGAACGCGGAGTATAACAGAGCAATCGCCCTGCGCCGCGTTCCTGCTGCTCAACGGTGTCAGGGCCGCGTTTCAGCGCGGCCCAAGACAAGAATCAGCCGGCTTTGCGCTGCAGCAAATGCTCGTAGATGGCCCGGCGTCGGCGGCCCAGAATCTGCCGCACTACCCAATGATCCAGCCAGTGTTCCAACTGATGCGGTTCCAGGGTCTGATTCAAGCGTTGCTCGGCGTTATCCTGGGCTTTTTCCCACCACACAGTCGCGCAGGCGCGGTCGAATTCATTGCTGTGCCGGCAGCAGCCATAGAGGATTTCGCGCACGAACTGCCGCTGATGGGCCGGCACACCCAGGGTTGCGCCCTTGTATAGCATGCGTTGCCAGCTCGGCGGTCGCGGCAGGCGAGTGGTGACCTGTTGGGTGTCATCCAGCGCATGTTCGCTTGTTGGATCGTCGCCGTGCTTGCACAACCAGGCGCGGACCTTGGCCCGAAACAGCGCCTTGCGGCTCCAGTAATGGTGAATCAGGTCGGGGCACTGACTGACGTTTTTGCTGCGATAGGCCGCCACGCCAAGACAGAACTCTTCAAGGGTGTACGCACCTTTTGCCAGCGGATACAGCTCGTCCATCAGCGCAATCGACTGGTCGAGCAGATCTGCATCCTGGCGTTCCAGGCCGATGACGCCGGAATTTATCAGCGGCATGTCGTCATCCGCCAGCCCGCGTTCCTTGAGGATCGGCGCGAGTTTGGTGTACAGCTCGGACTCCTGATACATGCCGTAGCGCAGGTTGAACGCATTACACAGCAACGTGCCGGGCTTGATGCGCTCGAACAGCTCCAGCGGCGAACCGTGGAAGAACGTATCGGTATCGATCAGCAAGGCGCGCTCGCAGTCCTCCAGCACGGTGCGCAACGCGACGTGTTTGGTGCGGAAGTGATAGCCGTGCGGAGCGCTCCAGGCTTTGCGGGTCTGTTCGTCCAGCGCGCGCACGCGAACCGGCAGATGCTCGTAAGGCTTGGGGTTGTCGCTGAAGACCTGGATGTCGAGGGCTTGATCGGGAGTCTTGCGCATGCCGGCCAGGGCGCTGGCGATGCTGAAGACAGCTTCCTGATGATAGGTCGGAGCGCCGAAGACCAGATAGACGAGTTGGGGGGTCGAAGTGAATGTAGTGCGTGAAGTCAAAAATCTACACCGTTATCAGGGCAATGGCAGGTCTTCGGGTGAAGAAAACCTACCGGATGAACGTTGCCCGAATGTGACAGACCCGCTTCTACAAATAAACCCCGTGTTTATCTGGGCAGCTGGAGGTTATTCCAGATGGCCAGGCTAGGATCCGCCTGGTTCAAGGTGTAGAAGTGCAAACCGGGTGCGCCGCCTTGTAACAGCTGCTCACACATCTGTGTGATGACCTGCTCGCCGAACGCCTGAATGCTCTGCACGTCGTCGCCGTAGGCTTCGAGCTGCTTGCGGATCCAGCGTGGGATTTCTGCACCGCAAGCGTCGGAAAAACGCGCGAGCTTACTGTAGTTGGTGATCGGCATGATGCCCGGCACGATGGGGATGTTCACGCCCAGTTTGCGCACGCGCTCGACGAAGTAGAAATAACTGTCGGCGTTGAAGAAATACTGGGTGATCGCGCTGTCAGCACCGGCCTGGGCCTTGTGCACGAAGTTCTTGATGTCGTCTTCGAAATTGCGCGCTTGCGGGTGCATCTCCGGGTAAGCGGCGACTTCGATGTGGAAGTGGCTACCGGTTTCTTCACGAATGAACGACACCAGGTCGCTGGCGTAGCGCAGCTCACCGCTGGCCATGCCCATACCGGACGGCAGGTCACCGCGCAGGGCAACGATGCGTTTGATGCCGGCTTCCTTGTATTGGGTCAGCAAGGCGCGCAGATCGGCCTTGCTGTCGCCAACGCAGGACAAATGCGGGGCCGCAGGAATCTTTACTTCACTCTCCAGCTGCAGCACGGTATTGATCGTGCGGTCGCGGGTCGAGCCACCGGCACCGTAGGTGCAGGAGAAAAAATCGGGGTTGTAGCTGGCTAGCTGACGAGCAACGTTCAGCAGCTTTTCATGGCCAGCATCGGTCTTCGTCGGGAAGAATTCGAAGCTGTAGCGACGGTCGTGGGACAAGGGAGTGCCTCCCAGCTACAAACTGCAAGCTGCAAGCTGCAAGAGGAGCGGCTGTGCTCTTACTTGCAACGTCAGGCTTGCAGCTTGGTGCTGCTTGATAGCGATAAAGCGGTAAGCTCCAGGCCCAAGCTACAAGAGAAGCGCTGTGCTTTTACTTGCAGCTTGAAGCTTGCAGCTTACGGCTACTTAGTAACGATACGCGTGCGGCTTGAACGGACCTTCGACGGTCACGCCGATGTAGTCGGCCTGGGTCTTGGTCAGTTGAGTCACAACGCCGCCGAAGCCGCGGACCATTTCCAGGGCCACTTCTTCGTCGAGTTTCTTCGGCAGTACTTCAACGGTCAGGCGCTCGGCTTTCTGGGCGGGCGACAGATCGGCGTACTTCTGACCGAACAGGAAGATTTGCGCCAGAACCTGGTTGGCAAACGAACCGTCCATGATGCGGCTTGGGTGACCTGTGGCGTTGCCCAGGTTTACCAGACGGCCTTCGGCCAGGAGGATCAGGTAGTCGTCGTTCTGTGGGTCGAAAGAGCCAGCGCCGGTACGGTGAATCTTGTGCACCTGCGGCTTCACTTCTTCCCATGCCCAGTTCTTGCGCATGAAAGCCGTGTCGATTTCGTTGTCGAAGTGACCGATGTTGCATACCACAGCGCGTTTTTTCAGCGCCTTGAGCATGTTCGAATCACAAACGTTGACGTTACCGGTGGTGGTCACGATCAGGTCGATCTTGCCCAGCAGGGCTTTGTCGATGCTTGCTTCGCTGCCATCGTTGATGCCGTCGATGAATGGCGAAACCAGCTCGAAACCGTCCATGCAGGCTTGCATGGCGCAGATCGGATCGACTTCGGAAACCTTGACGATCATGCCTTCCTGACGCAGCGACTGAGCCGAACCCTTGCCCACGTCACCGTAGCCGATTACCAGAGCCTGCTTGCCGGACAGCAAGTGGTCGGTGCCGCGCTTGATGGCGTCGTTCAGGCTGTGACGGCAGCCGTACTTGTTGTCGTTCTTGCTCTTGGTCACCGAGTCATTGACGTTGATGGCCGGGATTTTCAGCTCGCCCTTGGCCAGCATGTCCAGCAGGCGGTGAACGCCGGTGGTGGTCTCTTCGGTAACGCCGTGGACGCGGTCCAGGATTGCCGGGTATTTCTTGTGCAGCAGCTCGGTCAGGTCGCCGCCGTCGTCGAGGATCATGTTGGCATCCCAAGGCGCGCCATCTTTCAGGATGGTTTGCTCAAGGCACCACTCGTATTCTTCTTCGGTTTCGCCTTTCCAGGCATAAACCGCGATACCGGCAGCAGCGATGGCCGCAGCAGCCTGGTCCTGAGTGGAGAAAATGTTGCACGACGACCAGCGAACTTCGGCACCCAGGGCAACCAGGGTTTCGATCAGCACGGCAGTCTGGATGGTCATGTGGATGCAGCCGAGGATCTTCGCGCCTTTAAGCGGCTGTTCGCCGGAATATTTGCGGCGCAGACCCATCAGGGCAGGCATTTCGGATTCAGCGATGATGGTTTCGCGACGGCCCCAGGCTGCCAGGGACATGTCGGCTACTTTGTAGTCGGAAAAATCTGCGGGCGTATTTTCTGTAGGCGTAAGTCCAGCACTCATTGAGAGTCTCCATTCGTAGTGTGCGAATGGGCGCCGTTGTGCGTTTAAGGCCCGACGGAACAATCCGGTCGAACAACGCCCCATCCGAGCCTGACAGGAAAACCTGCTGCAGCGCCCCTCGGACAGGTGGCGGGAAAACGGTATCAAGGGAAGATGACCGTTGTGAAGCGGGTGGGATTATAGCTTTTCTTGAGCTACAAGTTGCAAGCGGCAAGCGACAAGAAGAAGCGGCGTGCTTTTAACTTGTGGCTTGAAACTTGGAGCTGGGGGCTGTAACCCTATAGCCCAATCACCTCGGAGCCAGAGCCCCCATGAATTTCCACACCCGCAAGTGGGTTAAACCCGAAGACCTCAATCCCAACGGCACCTTGTTCGGCGGCAGCCTGCTGCGCTGGATCGATGAAGAAGCGGCGATCTACGCCATCGTGCAGCTGGGTAATCAGCGTGTGGTGACCAAGTACATTTCCGAGATCAACTTCGTCAGCGCTTCGCGGCAGGGCGACATCATCGAACTGGGCATCACCGCCACCGAGTTCGGCCGTACCTCCATCACCCTGACCTGCGAAGTGCGCAACAAAATCACCCGCAAGAGCATTCTGACGGTGGAGAAGATGGTGTTCGTCAACCTGGGCGAGGACGGCTTGCCCGCACCCCATGGTCGCACTGAAATTCTGTACGTGAAGGATCAGTTCAAGGAAGAAGCGATTAACGAGTGATGTCCAATCCGTTGGAGCGAGGCTTGCCCGCGAAGAGATCAGTACATCCAACAGATGTCTGGATGCCTGAAAAGAGCCTTCGCGGGCAAGCCTCGTTCCAACGGTTCTGGACGTACAGCCGATGCATTTGCGTCTACTGGAATGCCGTCTTCCCGGCTAAAGCCGGTCCCACAGTGGGACCGGCTTTAGCCGGGAAGGCGTCGGTTCAGACAATACGTCTGGCGCCTGGCGATTGCCCCCGGACATAGAATCTCCAACAGAAATGCAAATTTAAACTGCCCGCCAATCCCGCAACCACTGCAAACCTTCGCTGGTATCACCCTTGGGCCGGTATTCGCAGCCGATCCAGCCGGTGTAGCCCAGCCGGTCGATTTCCTCGAACAGCCATGCATAGTTGAGTTCGCCCATGTCCGGTTCGTGGCGATCCGGCACACCTGCGATCTGGATATGACCGACACCGGCGAAATCCCGGCGCAGCTTGGAGATCACGTCACCTTCAACAATCTGGCAGTGATAGAAGTCGAACTGCACCTTGAGGTTGGCCGCGCCGACTTCCTTGCAGATGGCCTGCGCCTGATCCTGACGATTAAGAAAGAAACCCGGCATGTCGCGGGTGTTGATTGGCTCGATCAACACTGTGACTCCGGCCTTGGCCGCTTGCTCTGCGGCGTAGCCGAGGTTCTCCAGATACACCGCCTGGTGACGCTCGCGCAGCGCTTCGCTTGGCAGCAGGCCGGCCATGACGTGAATCCGGTCATTGCCCAGCACGCTGGCGTAATTCAGAGCGCGCTCGATGCCGATACGGAATTCACTTTCACGCCCCGGCAACGACGCAATGCCGCGTTCGCCCGCCGCCCAGTCACCCGGCGGCGCATTGAACAGCGCCTGGACCAGACCGTTGTCGCTCAATTGCTGCTTGAGTTCCTGCGGGCTGAAGTCATAAGGAAACAGATACTCGACCGCTTCGAAACCATCTGCGGCGGCCGCCGCGAAACGTGCGAGAAAATCGTGTTGCGGGTAAAGCATGCTGAGGTTGGCAGCGAAACGAGGCATGTGAACTCCAGTCTTTTCAGATCAGACAAATGGCCAGATCACCAGGGTGGTCAGGAAACCCAGCGTGCCCAGCACCGTCACCAGAACAGTCCAGGTGCGCAGGCCGTCACCGACATTGAGCCCGGCCAGTTTAGTGAACATCCAGTAACCGGCATCGTTGATGTGCGACATCGCCAGACCGCCACCGCCCATGGCCAGACACAGCAGCGCCAGGTGGTTCGGTGTCAGGTTCAGGGTGGCAATCAATGGGCTGAGAATACCAGCGGTCGTCACCAGCGCAACGGTGGTGGAACCTTGCACCGCACGCAGCAACAGGGTCAGCAGAAAGCCCAGGGCCAGCACCGGCAAGCCGGTATTGCGCAGCGCTTCGGAGACCACCGCGCCGATCCCGGTATCGACCAGCACCTTGCCGAACACGCCGCCCGCACCAGCGATCAGAATCACCATGGCGACACCCGGCAGCGCCGAGCCGATCACGTCGGAAACCTGCGTGCGACTCCAGCCGCGACGCGAACCCAGCAGCCAGGCGCACAGCAATGTGTCGAGCAACAGCGCCACCAGCGGCGCGCCCAGCACGGTCAGAATGCTGCGTACTGTCGATTCAATCGGCAGCATAGTGGTGGCCAGTGTGCCGAGCAGAATCAGTACGATTGGCAGCAGAATCAAGGCAACGATCAGCCCGAAACCCGGCGCAGGCGCTGGCGGCAGGCTTGCGGCCAGGCTGCTGGCGCTTTCTTCCAGGCCTAGCGTCTGGGCGTGTGCCGCCTCGCTGGTGTTGGAATAGTCATCACGTGCCCAGGCTTGCAGGTCCTGATTGGTGATGTGCGGGCCGTAGACTTCGGCACGAATGTCGTCGGTCATCGGGTAGGTCGTGCGTGTCATTCGCCCGGCGATGAAATAACCGATCAGGCTCAGCACCGCGACCATCGGAATGCCGAACATCAGCACGCGACCCAGGTCCGCACCCAATTGACCGGCCGCAGCAACGGCGCCCGGATGCGGTGGCAGGAAAGCATGCACCGACAGCAACGCCGCACACATCGGCAAGGCGAAGATCAGCAAGGGTTTGCGCGCAGCACGGGCCACGCCATAGGCCAGCGGCATGAGAATGATCACGCCGACTTCGAAGAACACCGGAATCCCGACAATGAAACCGGCAATGGTCAGCGCCAGTGGCGTGCGCTTGTTGCCGAATCGATTGATCAAGGTCTTGGCCAGCGCTTCAGCACCGCCGGACAGCTCGATGATCCGGCCGATCATCGCGCCCAGGGCAATGATGATCGCGATGTGGCCAAGGGTCTTGCCCATGCCGCCTTCGATAGTGGCAACCAGATCGGCCGGTTTCACACCCGCCACCAGCGCAACGATGATGCTCACCAGCATCAAGGCCACGAAGGGCTGGAACTTGTATTTGAGGACCAGAAACAACAGCACTGCGATGCCGGCTCCGGCAATCAACATCAGCACTAATGGACTCATGCCAGAGCACTCCCGCGCAGGGTGGGCGAGGCGTGGCGCAAGCAAATCCTGAAAGTGACGCGGTGTGGGTAAGTCATGCTCTAGGGTCCTGTTGTTATTGTTGTTGCCAAGCGTCGTCGGGCGACGCTCGATCAGTTGTTGCGAATTACCATTGCGCCCCGAACACCTGACGCAACTCTTCCAGCGCTGCTGCATCCAGCGGCGCAGGCTTGGGATTGGTCATCAGCCAGAGGCGCGCGGTCTCTTCCAGTTCTTCCAGGGCATAGGCGGCCTTGGCCACCGAGCTTTCCCAGATCACCGGGCCGAGGCGTTCGAGCATCACGCCACGCACGCTGTTGGCCAGTTGCGCGACTTGCTCGGCGACTTTTGGCGAGCCGGGACGTTCGTAGTCGATCAGCGGAATCTTTCCGACTTTCATGACCTGATACGGAGTCAGCGGCGGCAGGATGTTGTCCTGCTGCCAGACGCCCGCCAGGGTCAACGCCACCAGATGGGTCGAATGGGTATGCACCACGCCGCCAACACCGGGATTGCGGTCATAGACTTCGCGATGCAGTGCGAGGGTCTTGGAAGGCTTGGCGCCGGAAACCCACTCGCCGGCCAGATTGACCTTGGCGATTTGCGTCGGGTCCAGGCGGCCGAGACACGCATCCGTCGGGGTAATCAACCAGCCGTCATCCAGGCGCGCGCTGATATTTCCAGCGCTGCCGACGGTGTAACCGCGACCATAAAGCAGGCGGCCGATGTCACAGATTTCGTCGCGCAGGGCGTTTTCCGCACTCATGGCGCTTCCCCCGCCAGTTGCTTGAGCGCCTTGCTGAAGAAGTCGCGACCACCGAAGTTGCCGGATTTGAGCGCCAGTGCCAGCGGTTGCGCGCCGCTGCTTACCGTGGCCGGCACACCCGGATCGATCTGCGCGCCGATGTGCAGCAATTGCACGCCGAGGGCCTGCACCACAGCGCCGGAAGTTTCACCACCGGCAACCACAAAGCGACGCACGCCAGCGTTGAGCAGACCTTTGGCGATCTGCCCCAAGGCATCCTCGACCATGGCTCCGGCGCGTTCGACGCCCAATTGCTGCTGCACGGCCTTGACTTCATCTGGTGTACTGGTCGCGTAGATCAGCACGGTTTCGGCTGATTTGCGGGCGAACTCCAGCGCTTGCTCGACGACGGGATGACCGGCCGCCAATTCCAGCGGATCAATGCGCAGGGCAGGGCGTTTGGCTTCCAGCCAGGCCGCAACCTGACCGTTGGTAGCGACTGAAGCGCTGCCCGCCAGAACCACTTCGCCGCCGCTGACTGATTCGAGCTTCGACGCGTCGATGTCGCGCAATTTGCCAGCCTTGCGGAAATTCCCCGGCAGCCCCAAAGCCAGGCCCGAGCCGCCGGTCAGCAGCGGCAGGTCAGCACAGGCTTCGCCCAGCGTGTACAAATCAGCATCGGACAGCGCGTCGGCAATCGCCATGCTCACGCCATCGGCGCGCAACTCGGCAATCTTGCTGCGCACGCCTTCAACGCCCTTGGCGATGCTGTCGTAGCGCAGCAGGCCGACTTTCAGAGCAGTTTGCGATTGCAGCACGCGCACCAGATTGGCGTCGGTCATCGGCGTCAGCGGGTGATGCTGCATGCCGCATTCATTGAGCAGTTGATCCTGCACGAACAGATGCCCGCGAAAGATCGTCCGGCCGTTTTCCGGGAATGCCGGGCAAGCCAGGGTGAAGTCGCTGCCGAGTTGTTCAAGCAACGCCTCGCTGACCTGGCCGATATTGCCAGCGGCAGTGGAATCGAAGGTCGAGCAATACTTGAAGAAAATCTGCTCGCAACCGCGCTCGCGCAGCCATTCCAGCGCGGCCAGCGATTCTGCAACAGCTTCGGCGGTGGGCGTGGTGCGGGATTTCAGGGCGATGACAATGGCGTCGGCGTCCAGGCCAGCAGCCATTTCGGCTGCAGGAATGCCGATGCTTTGCACCGTACGCATGCCGCCGCGCACCAGCATGTTGGCCAGGTCAGTGGCGCCGGTGAAGTCATCGGCAATGCAGCCCAGCAAAGGGCGCGAAGGGGAAAGGCTCATCGGGTGCTCCTTAAGCTTGGTCTGGCTTGGCTTTAGGCAGTTCGATACCCGGGAAAATCTTGATCACGGCGGAATCGTCTTCGCGACCGAAACCGGCGCTGGAAGCCTGCATGAACATCTGGTGCGCAGTAGCGGACAGCGGCAGCGGGAATTTGCTGGCGCGGGCGGTATCCAGGACGAGGCCCAGATCCTTGACGAAAATGTCCACTGCCGACAGCGGGGTGTAATCCGCCTTGAGAATGTGCGGCACGCGGTTTTCGAACATCCACGAGTTACCGGCGCTGTTGGTGATCACTTCGTAAAGCGCGTCGGCGTCGACGCCTTCACGCAGACCCAACGCCATGGCTTCGGCGCTGGCGGCAATGTGTACGCCAGCCAACAGCTGATTGATGATTTTCACTTTCGAGCCCAGACCGTGCACATCGCCCAGGCGATAAACCTTGCCCGCCATGCCATCAAGAATGGTCTGTGCTTTGGCGTAGGATTCGGCCGGACCGGAGGTCATCATGGTCATCTGACCAGCAGCAGCCTTGGCTGCGCCGCCGGAGATTGGCGCGTCGAGATACAGCAGATTTTGCGCGGCCAGGCGTTCGCCCAGCTCGATGGCAAAGGTCGGCGCGACGGTGGCGCAACCAATCACCAGACTGCCGGGACGCAGCGCAGCAATGGCGCCGTTCTCACCGAACAGGACGGTTTCAGTCTGCTCTGCGTTGACCACCACGGTGATGATCACATCGCAATCCGCCGCCATCGCCGCCGGGGAAGCGCAAGCGACGCCGCCCTCGCTGGCGAACTGCTCGGTCACGCTGGCACGCACGTCACAGGCATGCACGTTGAAGCCACTGCGCAGCAACGAGCGGGCAATGCCCAAACCCATCGCACCCAGGCCAATAACGCCGACATTCTTGTTATTCATGCTGTATTCCTCGGTGTGTGCCGATGCTCGTGATGCCAGCAATCGGTCAGGATTGTTCTCTGCTGTGAACCGATAGTGAATCAGTGAGCAAATAATGTGAAGTATTTTTTATTGTTCACATAGATTCACATCGATAGGTTTTTTGGATCACGGAAAAATATATCGCGCAGACCAGCGCCGTCCCTGTGGGACCGGATTTATCCGGGAAGGCGGTGGGTCAGGCGATGGGTATATGGATAGGTAAACCGATTCGCGAGCAAGCTCGCTCCCACAGTTGGAGTGCGGTCAATCTGCGAAGGCGTCAGGTCAGGCGATAAGGTGTCAATGGGTAAACCGATTCGCGAGCAAGCTCGCTCCCACAGTTGGAGTGCGGTCAATCTGCGAAGGCGTCAGGTCAGGCGATAAGGTGTCGATGGGTAAACCGATTCGCGAACAGGCCTCGCTCCAGCGAAGTTATTTTTCGGCTCAGGGCGACCTAATCAACCGCCGCCAACAACAACTCCACCCGCTGTTTGCGAATGCCATCCGCAGCAGCTTCCGCCAGGGCGGCGTCGCTGATGATGATGTCGAATTGTTCCAGCGCGGAGATTTTGTACATGCCGAAGGTGCCGTATTTGGAGCTGGTGGCGACCAGGACGGTTTGCGACGCTGACTGCATGGCCGCTTGCTTGACCTCGACCTTGAGCGCTGACGGCGTGGTAGTGCCACGCTGCAGGTCCCAGGAACTGGTAGACATGAAGGCGATGTCGGTGGCCAGTTGGCGCAAAGTGGCCGCAGCAAGGCCGCCGACGCAGGAGCGGTTCGGGTGGTCGAGCAAGCCGCCGGTATGGATCACGTCGACATGGCCGGCGTCAGCCAGCGCGTTGACGATACCGAAGTCGTTGGTCACCACGGTCATGCCGGACAACGCGACGATGTGCGGGACAATCTCCAGCGTGCTGGTGCCCGCATCGAGGTAGATCGTCATGTCCGCGTGCAGCAACCCTGCAGCGAGACGCGCCATGCCTTGCTTTTGCGGTAGCTCGACCACGGCTTTGGACTGATGGCTGGGTTCGCTGTGCAACTGACTGGCAATGCGCACCCCACCGGTGACCGAGTAGGCGCGGCCTTCCTGTTCCAGCAGCGCGATATCCCGGCGGATGGTCATGTGCGAGCAATCGAACATTTCCACCAGTTGATGCACGCTGAGCACCTGCTGCTTGCGCAACTGGCGCAGCATCAACTCCCGGCGCTGGGCGGGAATCATCGGTGCGCCGCCAACAACGGCGGTCTCCTCTTCGCGGGACATGGGTGCTCCTGAGCATCATTGAAACCGCCAGATCGGGCTGGCGGTCGTCGCATCTTAGCCAATCGCAAGGGGCATGACAGCAATCGCAGAGTCAGTGCCCGACGTTTTGCTCCTGCGGCTGGTCGCGGGTCACGGCCTTGACCAGTTTGCCAATCGTCAAACCTTGCAGCAGGATCGACGACAGCACCACGATATAAGTGATGCTCAGCAGCAAGTCGCGCTCCGGGCCCAGCGGCAGGGCCAACGCCAGTGCCACGGAAACCCCGCCGCGCAGGCCGCCCCAGGTCAGGATGCGGATCGTGCCTTTGGGCACGGTTTTCCAGCGACGCAACAACAGGATGGCCGGCGCCACGGTGACGAAGCGCGACAGCAGAATCGCCACCGCCAGCAGCCCGGCCGCGAGCAAGTGCGACCACGAGAACGGCAACAGCAGCAGCTCCATGCCGATCAGCGCAAACAGCAAGGCGTTGAGCATGTCATCGAGCAGTTCCCAGAAACCGTCCATGTAGCGGCGGGTCATGTCGTTCATCGCCAGATTGCGGCCAAGGTTGCCGATGATCAAACCGGCAACGACCATCGCAATCGGGCCGGACACATGCAGTTCGGTGGACATTGCCGAGCCGCCGATCACCAGCGCCAGGGTCAGCATGACTTCGATCTGGTACTGCTCGATGCTCTTGATCATCAAGTACACCGCATAGCCGATCACGCCGCCGAACAGCACGCCGCCCAGCGCTTCATGCACGAACAACATGGCGGTTTCGCCGACGGTCGGGGTTTCGCCCAGTTGCGCGATGCCCAGCAATACCGTGAACACCACCACAGCGGTGCCGTCATTGAACAGCGATTCGCCGACAATCGTGGTTTTCAGCGGCTTGGACGCATTGGCGGTACGCAACACGCCGAGCACCGCGATGGGGTCGGTAGGCGAAATCAGCGCACCGAACAGCAGGCAATACAGGAAGCTGACGTGCCAGCCGAACCAGCCGAAGATCGAGTACGCCAGCGCACCGATCACGGTGGTGGCGATCAATACGCCGAACGTCGCCAGCAGGCCGATGGGCCAGCGGTAGTGTTTCAGGTCGCCTAGATTGACGTGCAGCGCGCCGGCGAACAGCAGAAACGACAGCATCCAGTTCATCAGCAGATCGCCAAAATCAATCTGGCCGATCAACTGTTGCACGCGGTCTTCCAGACCCGGATAGCCCATGAAACTCAGGCCTTGCAGGATCAGCGAGAAAAGCAGCGCGGTGACCATGACGCCAATGGTGGGCGGCAGGCCGATAAATCGAAAGTTCACATAGGTGAGCAGCGAGGTGAGGCAGATAAAACCAGCAGCGAGTTCAAGCATCGGTATTCCCGTCATTACGATTCAAAGCGCGCCCGGATGACGTTAAAAAGTCAGCAGGCAAGGGTTTGATGGACCTGCGGCGGATGCAGGCACATTGCTTTCCCGGTAAAACCAGTCAGGCATTGACCCCGACAGGACGCGGACGTTGCAGAAGGATGCCTTGTCTGAAAGAACCTTTCGGCCAGCTTTGGCTCTTAGCTTGTGGACTGGTCTTGCTCGGCATGCTTCTGATGAAGCTCAAACTCTAAGGATTTCGTTATGACGGTTGCTTTCTGGTGCGTATTGATCGCGATTTTTCTGCCGGTCGTGTGTGCAAGTATCGCCAAGTTTTCCAGTGGCAAGTTCAATTCCAAACACAATCACAATCCGCGCAACTTCCTGAATAACCTCGAAGGACTGCCCGCTCGTGCGCATGCCGCGCAGCTCAACAGTTTCGAGATCCTGCCGGGTTTCATTGCTGCGGTGGTCATTGCGCACATCGCGGGCAACGCGCAGTTGGTGACCATCGACGTGGTCGCGGTGCTGTTCATTACCAGCCGCCTGCTTTACATCATCTTCTACCTGGCTGACCTGGCCGCACTGCGCTCGCTGGCCTGGACCATCGGCATGGCTCTGATCGTCAGCCTGTTCGTGGCTTCGGCGACGCCAATGCCTGCGTAACCCTGGCGCAGTCACTGCGGCAATACAGCGCTTGGTCTTTGCCGGATGGCCGAGGATACTGGCCGCCGTTTCTCTCGGCCTGTGTTGATCATGACTTTGAAAAGACTGTGCGTTGTAGTGCTGGCCTGCGCGACTTTGAGCGCCTGCGGTGGTGTGGACCCGAATTCACCCTTGGGTCAGCGCAAGGCGATCTTCAAGCAGATGCTCAAGACCAGTGAAGATCTGGGTGGCATGTTGCGGGGTCGCGTGGCGTTTGACGGGCAGCGTTTCACCGAGGGCGCGGTCAAGCTCGATAGCTTGTCCCACGAACCCTGGAAACACTTCCCACAAGTCAAAGAAGAAGAGCACACAAGCGCCAAGGATGATGTCTGGCAAAAACAGGCACGTTTCCAGGAATTGGCCCGTTCGCTGGAGTCAGCTACCGGCGCATTGGTGATCGCCAGCAATGAAAGGCCTTTCAAGTCCAGCAACCTGACGCCGGCGATGAGCAAGGTGGAAGGTGTCTGCGAGGCTTGCCACAAGGAGTTTCGCGATCATTGATAGATAATCGTTGGAAATTCGATGGTCGCAATACCTGGTTGTGTGAGAGGGGCCTTTGTGGGAGAGGACTTGTCCTCGATAGCCAGCCCAGACGACCTTGATCCACCTGGCACACATGCATTGCTGAAATTAAAGCTATCGAGGACAAGTCCTCTCCCACAGTGAAGTGGCATAGCTTTGAAATCGATTCGCGGGCAAGCCTCGCTCCAACGGATCTGGACGTACAGCCGATGCATTTGCGTCTACTGGAATGCCGTCTTCCCGGCTAAAGCCGGTCCCACAGTGGGACCGGCTTTAGCCGGGAAGGCGTCGGTTCAGACAATACGTCTGGCGCCTGGCGGTTGCCCCCGGACATAGAATCTCCAACAGATGCCTTCAATCCTCCGGCTGCACCGTTTCCAGCTCGGTCTGGGCGTCCTGTAATTCCTTGCGGGATTCGGCGAGTTTGTCTTTGCGTTTGTTGATCTTCTCCGGGTCACCCTTGGTCATGGCCTTATTCAGGTCGGCCTGGCGACGGCTGACTTCGCGCTTGGCATCCAGCACTTTCTGTTCATGCTGTTTGACCAGCGTCGCCTCGCTGCAGTTGGCGTTCACTTCGCTCAGCGCTTTTTCCAGTCCAGCTTGCTGCTGTTTGTTGCCTTCGGCCTTGGCCTCTTCGAGCCTGATGCTGATTTCCTGGCTCTTGACCACACATCCCGTGTCCTGTGGTGGCAGTTCAGCTGCAAAAACTGGCGTGGCGAACAGGCCGAGCAACGCCAGCAGGGCCCGGGGTGACAAAAACTTCATATGAACTCCTTTTGAAAAAAATGATGGCGGCCGAGCGTGACGATGAAATGCCCGGCGCTGCACTAAGTTGGTTGAATCTAAAACCCTTCGACGCCATAAACCCGAAGCTGTTCGCTCAGCGCCTGCACTTCTGGATGCTGGAAAAATGCCACCAGTTGCAGTGCGCGTCCCGGACCGACGCCCGGCTCAGCTTGCCACCGCTCAGCGCTGCGCGTCGCCAGCGCTTGCCAGTCCGGCCCCAATTGCGCGGTACCTGCGGGCGGCAGACCTATCGCAGTGAGCCATGTTGCGAACGGTCGTTGTCGCGCGCTGCCCAGACTGTCGAGCAGTTTAGCGCTGCTGCGCTCGCCGAGACCGGGAATGTTAACAAGCTGGTCGCGATCAAGGGCCATCCAGTCGAGCAGGCCGTTGATCTGGCCGGCATTTATCAGCTTGTCCCAATTTCCGGGCCCGACGCCACTCAGGGCCAGGCCTTTTTTGCCACTAAGCCAGACCAGCCGCGCCCGGAACTGGCTTTCGCAGCCCGTCGTGGGTTGAAAGCAACTGAGGCCGTGATACGCATCGGGGTCGGGAATAGTCAGTTGCGCGCGTTCGAGGTTGCGCGAAACGACACCGTCCAGGCGTGGAATGGTCAGGCCCGCCAGGCTTACTGCGATCTGATCGCCGGGACGAATATCCAGTTCCTGCCAGCGTTGCAGGGAGCCGACGCTGACGCGACTGATCTTGCGGTCATCCAGTTGCACCGGTTTCAATTCCAGCACCGGCGTGATTCGACCGCTTCGGCCTATTTTGAAATTGACCTTGCGCACCTCAGCCAAAGCCTGGGCATAAGGATATTTCCAGGCCGCGATCCAATACGGTGCCTTGGCCTGCCAGCGCTGCGCCGGCGGGCGTTGACCCTGGCGGATGACCACGCCGTCGGTAGCGAACGGCAGCGGTTGGCGGTACCAGTGATCACGCCATTGTTGCGCCTGGGCAAAATTTGTCAGCGGTTCGCTGTAGTGCGCGCTGGAATCGAGCCCCAACGCTTTGAGGCCTGCCATACGCTCGGACATGCCTGCGGGGCCATCTGGCCAGTCCCAGACGAACAGGCCGATTGCCCCGGCTTCGTCGGCGCTGACGACATTACGCGCCAACAGCCCGGCCACTTTGCTGCGGGCATTCAGGCTGCCTTGTGTGGCCTGCACATGATTCTCCAGTCGCCAGTACAACTCGCCCTGCAACACCAGGGTTTCTTCCCATGGCAAATGCGCGGGTATCGCCGGAATCAGTCGCGCATGAACCGTCCAGTCCTGGCCGCGAACACCATCGCCGCGACTGATCATCCGCGCCAGCACGCCTCGCTCGTACACCAGCGTCACAGCGACGCCGTCGACTTTCGGCTGAATCCACAGATCGCTGCGCCCTTTGAGCCAGGCACGCACGGCGTTTTCGTCAGCCAGTTTATTCAAGCCGGTGTGTGGTATCGGATGGAGGATCGGGCCGCTGGCGGTCTTGAGCGGGTTGTCATCGACTGCAACCGGTTGCGCGAAACAGACGCGCAAGAAGTCCAGGCGCTGGCGGGACTGGTCGTACAGCTCGTCCTTGATCAGCGCAACGCCCTGGCGATGGTAACTGTCGTCCCATCCCTCGATTTGCCCTTGCAGGTCGGCGATCTGGCTTCGCGCCTTGGCGGGCGTCCAGTCGGGGCATTTGATTGCCTGGGCGTTGACGGCGAACAGGGCAAAAACCGCGCAAATGGCGGCACGCAGGAAAGGCAGCATCGAAGCATCCTTGCTTGAAGAGGTGGCTGACAGGCTAGCTGCTGCGCTTCAAGGCGGGTGCGTGGCGTGGTTACCGGGTTTTTCTGCCGGTACAGTTCGCCGGGTTTTGCTCGGCGACTGTGTCTTTGAACCTCGACGAGGGCCATGCAAGATTGCCCTTCAATAGCGACGCGCTTGAGAGGTGCATCATGGATATCTCGACCTTGGCGGTTTTCCTTCCGGCCTGCTTCGCGCTGAACATGGCGCCGGGGCCGAACAACCTGCTATCGATCAGCAACGCCACTCGCTACGGCTTTGCCAAGTCGTGCCTGGGCGGGCTGGGACGCTTATTGGCATTCGCGATCATGATTGCGCTGGCAGCGGTGGGGCTGACGGCAGTGCTGCACACTTCCGAATGGTTGTTTCATGCGATCAAGATTGTGGGTGCGGCCTACCTTTTTTATCTCGCGTTTCAGTTATGGCGGGCCAGGGCGGACGAGGCTGGCGAATCGGGCGCGCCCGCCAAGGGCACGGGCAGCCTCGCGCGGCAGGAGTTTCTGGTGGCTATCGGTAATCCCAAGGCGATCTTGCTATTTACCGCGTTCCTGCCGCAGTTCGTCGATCAGGCGGGCGTGGTAACCGATCAATTCGCAGTGTTGGGCGGATTGTTTCTTGCCATGGAATGCATCGCCATCGCGCTTTACGCGTGCATGGGCATTCATGCCCGACGCCTGTTCGCCCGGCCGAGCGGCAAACGGTTGTTCAACCGGATCTGCGCCGGGTTGCTGGCGAGTGCCGCTTCAGTGCTGTTGGTGGCGAGAAGGGCGTAAAGAAGCCAGGAGTTTGCGTTGCTTTGGTGGGAGAGGACTTGTCCTCGAAGAGATTGGCAGGCAATGAAGTGCTGTCAGGTAGATTGAGGTCGGTCGGTCTGACTCATCGAGGACAAGTCCTCTCCCACAAAGGATGGGACGCGCAAACCAAAAAGCCCCTGACGACCACAGTCGCCAGGGGCTTTTCTTACGCCTCAAGCGTAGGGCGTATTACAGACCGGCAGCGGCGCGCAGGGCGTCGGCGCGGTCGGTTTTTTCCCAGGTGAAGGCGGTGAAGGTGTCATCGCCAACCGTCATTTCAACCGGGGTACGACCGAAGTGGCCGTAGGCCGCAGTGGCCTGGTACATCGGGTGCAGCAGGTCGAGCATGGTGGTGATCGCGTATGGACGCAGGTCGAAGTTGTCGCGAACCAGCTTGATGATCTTGTCATCGGACAGCTTGCCGGTGCCGAAGGTGTTCAACGAGATCGAAGTCGGTTGCGCGACGCCGATTGCGTAGGAAACCTGGATCTCGCAACGCTCGGCCAGGCCGGCAGCGACGATGTTCTTGGCAACGTAACGACCGGCGTAAGCCGCCGAACGGTCAACCTTGGATGGATCCTTGCCGGAGAATGCGCCGCCGCCGTGACGGGCCATGCCGCCGTAGGTGTCGACGATGATCTTGCGACCGGTCAGGCCGCAGTCGCCAACCGGGCCACCGATGATGAAGTTGCCAGTCGGGTTGATGTGGAACTGAGTGTCTTTGTGCAGCAGTTCAGCTGGCAGCACGTGCTTGACGATCAGCTCCATCACGCCTTCGCGCAGGTCTTTGTAGGACACTTCCGGATTGTGCTGGGTCGACAGAACGATTGCGTCGATGCCGACAACCTTGCCATTTTCGTAACGGCAAGTGACCTGGGATTTAGCGTCCGGACGCAGCCAAGGCAGCAGGCCGGATTTACGGGCTTCGGCCTGACGATGCACCAGTTGGTGCGCGAAAGTGATCGGCGCAGGCATCAGCACGTCGGTTTCGTTGCTGGCGTAGCCGAACATCAGGCCCTGGTCGCCAGCACCCTGATCTTCAGGCTTGGTGCGGTCAACGCCCTGGGCGATGTCCACGGACTGCTTGCCGATGATGTTCATCACGCCGCAGGTCGCGCCGTCGAAGCCGACGTCGGAGCTGTTGTAGCCGATGTCGAGAATGACTTTACGAACGATGTCTTCCAGATCGACCCAAGCCGATGTGGACACTTCGCCAGCAATGATCGCCACGCCGGTCTTGACCAGCGTTTCGCAAGCTACACGGGCGAATTTGTCTTCCGCGATGATGGCGTCCAGAACCGCGTCGGAAATCTGGTCGGCGATTTTGTCTGGATGTCCTTCGGACACGGACTCGGAGGTGAAAAGGGAGTATTCGCTCATCTCTACGGGTTTCCTGAATTTTACCGATGGTGAGTGTTGCCAGCCGGTCGCTGAAAGTGGCGAACCTGGATCTGGAAACCATTACGTAAGCCTACATAGAGGCTTTCCCCGGGAACTAGCCCCGCAGCGATGGCCCAACGGGCCAGATCATCCTGTTCAAAACCCAACCAGAGATCGCCACAGGCTTCCTTTGCCCAGCTCTGGTCGTGGCTACATAACTCTGTCACCAACAGGCTACCGCCTGGTTGCACCAGGTGGGCCAGTTGTCTGAGTGCTTCAGCCGGTGCGGCGAAATGGTGAAGCACCATGTTCAAGACTACGCAATCGGCGCACACATTGGCGGCGCCCAGTGCATCGGCCAGTTTCAGCTCGACATTAGCCAGTTGCTCGCGCGAGCAGACCTGACGGGCCAGTTCGAGCATTGCCGGGCTGTTGTCCAGCGCGGTCACATGCTTGAAGCGGCGCGCCAGTTCCGGCAGGAAACCGCCATCGCCGGGGCCGACTTCCAGCGCTGTCGCATCAGGGCCGAAGCTCAGTTTGTCGAGCAGCGACAGCAAGCTGTCACGGTACTGCGCCAGACTGGCGATCAAATCCTGCTGGGCACGAAATTTCTCGGCGGTGCGAGCGAAAAAATCCTGGCTGGCGCTGGCCCGTTGCCGATGCACCAGACCGATACGCGCCTGTACATCGTCCGGCAGCGCCAGCGAGTCCACTTCATCGAGCAGCGCCGCGTGCAGCCGACCGCCGGTTTGCCCGGTGTGGGGCAGGGCGCGGCGGTAGAAAATCGCATTGCCTTCGCGACGAGTCGCCACCAGATCGGCCTGGGCCAGCACCTTGAGGTGATGACTCATACCGGATTGGCCGATGGCGAAGATCTGCGCCAGCTCCAGCACGCCGAACGAATCGTTGGCCAGGGCGCGCAAGACATTCAGCCGCAGTGGATCGCCGCCAGCCTTGCACAAGGCAGAAAGGTCGTCGCAATCGTCGTGCCGAATGGCTGGTACGCGTAGGTTCATAAGGCTGGCAGTCTAGTTAGCGACCCCGGTTGTCGCAAGAGCAATATCAAAAAGTTTTGATATTGGGTGATGGGTGGCAGTTCTCAGGCGCCACGATCCCGCGATTGGCACTAGCAGAAAGCCATAGGTGAACAAATAACGAACAGCCAGCAGGAAAAACAACCACAAGCCGCTATCTTTCATTGCCCCCAGCCAGTGCCTGAGGGAAAATGCTCGCCTTTTTCAGATCCATTCTTTTCCCAGTTCCCAGGAGATCAGCGATGCCCAGCCGTCGTGAGCGTGCCAACGCCATTCGTGCACTCAGCATGGATGCCGTGCAAAAAGCCAACAGCGGCCATCCCGGTGCCCCTATGGGCATGGCGGATATCGCCGAAGTACTTTGGCGCGACTATCTGAAACACAACCCTGCCAATCCGGCATTCGCCGACCGCGACCGCTTCATCATGTCCAACGGTCACGGCTCGATGCTGGTTTACTCGTTGTTGCACCTGACCGGCTACGACCTGTCTATCGACGACCTGAAAAACTTCCGCCAGCTGCACAGCCGCACGCCGGGTCACCCGGAATACGGCTACACGCCTGGCGTCGAGACCACCACCGGTCCATTGGGCCAAGGCCTGGCTAACGCTGTCGGTTTTGCCATCGCCGAGAAAACCCTGGCGGCGCAGTTCAACCGCCCTGGCCATAACATCGTTGACCACCACACCTACGTTTTCCTGGGTGATGGCTGCATGATGGAAGGCATTTCCCACGAAGTCGGCTCTTTGGCCGGCACGTTGAACCTGGACAAGCTGATCGCCTTCTATGACGACAACGGCATCTCCATCGACGGCGAAGTGGAAGGCTGGTTCACCGACGACACGCCAAAGCGTTTCGAAGCCTACGGCTGGCTGGTGATCCGCAACGTCGACGGCCATGACGCCGACGAAATCAAGACCGCCATCGACACCGCTCGCAAAAGCGACCAGCCGACGCTGATCTGCTGCAAGACCACTATCGGTTTTGGTTCGCCGAACAAGCAAGGCAAGGAAGAATCCCACGGCGCGCCACTGGGTGCCGACGAAATCGCCCTGACCCGCGCAGCCCTGAAATGGACCCACGGTCCGTTCGAAATCCCGGCTGACATCTATGCCGAGTGGAACGCGAAAGAAAAAGGCCTGGCGGTTGAATCCGAGTGGGATCAGCGTTTCGCTGCTTACTCTGCCGAGCACCCTGAGCTGGCCAACGAGCTGATCCGACGCATGAGCGGCGAATTGCCTGCTGACTTCGCCGAGAAATCCGCAGCTTATGTCGCTGAAGTCAACGCCAAGGGCGAAACCATCGCCAGCCGTAAAGCCAGCCAGAATGCCTTGAGCGCTTTTGGCCCGCTGCTGCCGGAAATCCTCGGCGGTTCGGCTGACCTGGCCGGTTCCAACCTGACCATCTGGAAAGGCTGCAAGAGCATCACCGGCGAAGACGCCAGCGGCAACTACCTGCATTACGGTGTACGTGAGTTCGGCATGGGCGCCATGATGAACGGCATCGCCCTGCACGGCGGCTTCGTGCCTTACGGCGCGACCTTCCTGATCTTCATGGAATACGCCCGTAACGCCGTACGCATGTCCTCGTTGATGAAGAAACGTGTGATCTACGTATTCACTCACGACTCCATCGGTCTGGGCGAAGACGGCCCGACGCACCAGCCAATCGAGCAACTGACCAGCCTGCGCACCACGCCGAACCTTGATACCTGGCGTCCTGCGGATGCGGTGGAATCGGCGATTGCCTGGAAATACGCGCTTGAGCGTGACGACGGCCCATCGGCGCTGATCTTCTCGCGTCAGAACCTGACTCACCAATCGCGCAACGCAATCCAGCTGGCGGATGTCGCCCGTGGTGGTTACGTGCTGCGTGATTGCGTCGGCGAGCCTGAGCTGATCCTGATCGCTACCGGTTCGGAAGTCGGCCTGGCTGTGCAGGCGTTCGACGCCCTCAGCGCGCAAGGTCGCAACGTGCGCGTGGTTTCCATGCCATGCACCAGCGTGTTCGATGCCCAGGACGCGATGTACAAGCAAACCGTTCTGCCGTTGCAAGTCAGTGCGCGTATCGCCATCGAAGCCGCGCATGCGGACTTCTGGTACAAGTACGTCGGTCTGGAAGGTCGCGTCATCGGCATGACCACTTTCGGCGAATCGGCGCCTGCGCCGGCCTTGTTCGAAGAGTTCGGCTTCACCCTGGAAAACATCCTGGGTACGGCTGAAGAGTTGCTGGAAGACTGATTGATGAAATGATTGGCCCCTGTGGGAGCGAGCTTGCTCGCGAATGATGCGACGCGGAGTGTCTGAATCACCGTGCTGCTTTCTTCGCGAGCAAGCTCGCTCCCACAAGGTTTGCGCAATCTGATTTATCACCACGAGAACCCCATGCCCCAACACCGTCCTTATAAAGTTGCACTCAACGGCTACGGCCGTATCGGTCGTTGCGTCGTTCGCGCGCTTTGCGAGCGGGGGGCGAAGGCCGGGTTCGAAGTGGTTGCCATCAACGATCTGGCCGACATGGCCAGTCTCGAATACCTCACGCGCTTTGACTCCACACATGGCCGGTTCCCCGGCGAAGTGCGGGTCGAAGGGCAATACCTGCACATCAATGATCACAAGATCAAAGTGCTGCGCAGTGCTACTCCTGAAGGCATTGACTGGGCCGCGCTGGACATCGATCTGGTGCTGGAGTGTTCCGGGGTCTACAACACCCGCGAAGACGGTCAGCGCTTTCTTGATGCCGGCGCGCCGCGTGTGCTGTTTTCCCAGCCCATGGCCAGTGAAGCCGATGTCGACGCCACCATCGTGTTCGGTATCAATCAACAGAATCTGACCGGCAATGAGCTGCTGGTATCGGCGGCGTCCTGCACCACCAATTGCAGCGTGCCGTTGCTGCGCTTGCTGGATCAGGCCATCGGTCTGGAATACGTGACCATCACCACGATCCACTCGGCGATGAACGACCAGCCGGTGATTGATGCCTATCATCATGAAGACCTGCGCCGCACGCGCTCGGCCTTCCAGTCGATCATTCCAGTGTCCACTGGTCTGGCGCGAGGCATTGAACGCCTGCTTCCGGAACTTGCCGGCCGAATTCAGGCCAAAGCAGTGCGCGTGCCGACCGTCAATGTGTCCTGCCTCGATATCACGCTGCAAAGCGCGCGCGATACCGACGCCGTTGAAATCAACCGAATTCTTCGCGAGGCCGCCACAGGCGGTCCGCTGAAAGGGTTGCTGGCCTATACCGAACTGCCGCATGCCAGTTGCGATTTCAACCATGACCCTCATTCGGCCATCGTCGATGCGAGTCAGACCCGCGTATCCGGCCCACGGCTGGTCAATCTGCTGGCCTGGTTCGATAACGAATGGGGTTTTGCCAATCGAATGCTTGACGTCGCTGATCATTTTTTGCGCGTCGCAGACCAACAACATTAAAAACAGGGATTCACTCATGACCGTGTTGAAGATGACCGACCTCGACCTGCAAGGTAAGCGCGTGTTGATCCGCGAAGACCTCAACGTCCCGATCAAGGACGGCGCAGTCAGCAGTGATGCACGTATTCTCGCCTCGTTGCCGACCATCAAGCTGGCGCTGGAAAAGGGCGCGGCCGTGATGGTTTGCTCACACCTGGGGCGTCCGACCGAAGGCGAGTTCTCCGCTGAAAACAGCCTCAAGCCGGTTGCCGAATACCTGAGCAAGGCCTTGGGCCGCGACGTGCCGCTGGTTGCTGATTACCTGGACGGCGTTGAGGTCAAGCCCGGTGATATCGTGTTGTTCGAGAACGTGCGCTTCAACAAGGGCGAGAAAAAGAACGCTGACGAGCTGGCGCAGAAATACGCGGCCTTGTGCGACGTCTTCGTGATGGACGCTTTCGGCACCGCGCACCGCGCTGAAGGTTCGACCCACGGCGTGGCCAAGTTCGCCAAAATCGCTGCGGCAGGCCCGCTGCTGGCTGCCGAACTGGATGCGTTGGGCAAAGCCCTTGGCGCTCCGGCCCAGCCGATGGCGGCCATTGTTGCCGGCTCCAAAGTCTCCACCAAACTCGATGTGCTCAACAGCCTGAGCGCCATCTGCAATCAGCTGATCGTCGGCGGCGGCATCGCCAACACTTTCCTGGCAGCGGCCGGTCACAACGTCGGCAAATCGCTGTACGAACCTGATCTGCTGGACACCGCCCGGGAAATCGCCGCCAAGGTCAGCGTGCCTTTGCCGACGGACGTCGTAGTTGCCAAGCAATTCGCCGAAAGCGCCGCAGCGACCGTCAAACTGGTCGGCGACGTTGCCGATGACGACATGATTCTCGACATCGGCCCGCAAACTGCAGCGCACTTCGCCGAACTACTGAAATCTTCCAAGACTATTCTGTGGAACGGTCCGGTTGGGGTGTTTGAGTTCGATCAGTTTGGCGAAGGCACCAAGACCCTCGCCAAGGCCATCGCGGAAAGCTCGGCGTTCTCCATTGCGGGCGGCGGCGACACCCTGGCGGCAATCGACAAATATGGCATAGCCGATCAAATCTCCTACATTTCAACCGGTGGCGGTGCGTTTCTGGAGTTTGTCGAAGGCAAAGTCCTGCCAGCCGTGGAAATACTGGAACAACGCGCCAAGGCTTGAGTAGCGGCCTTGGACAAAGGGAATTCACATGCTTAAGCCGTTACCGCTGTTGATTGTCGCGGGTTTGCTCAGCGGATGCGCCAGCGAGCCGGAAGCCGGCGAGGTGGATCGTGCGCCTGATGTGCTGAAAGTCAGCTGCTATCAGGCTCACTGGCAGGCTGAAACCGTGCCTATCCTCTACAAAAGGGGCGGCGATACGGCGCTCGATAAGTACGAATTCATGCCGAATGTCGGGCCGGTGGCCTGTCGTTAAAAGCCGTTCAGGCAATTGATTTGGCAACAACCGGGTACAAAAGTGGTCATTAACAGGTGGATAACTTTTCTGAATAAGGAACTTCACCATGAAAATCTCCGCTCTGGCCTTGGTCAGTTGTGTGGTATTGGCCGGTTGCAGCGGGTCTGGAGCTCACTCCAGGGCCTGTGAAGTATTTACTCCGGCGGCCGTGAATGTGCCGACGACCCAGAACGAACAACGGGTCGAAGCGCAGGCAACGGGTGAGCCGGCCGATGATCGGAATCAGGAACAGAACTGCCCCTGATAGAACGAAGCAACTGGCATGTGCCGTGCTTCACGGGGCAGGCCAGGAGAAGTAATGAAAGGCGTGATTGCTCTTGCGACACTTGCAGTGCTTGGTGGTTGCGCCAGCATGAAGGCACCGGAACAAGGCGACACCTGGACTCATTGGGTGTGTGACAGCAAGGCCCAGGTTCACTGGCGTTTTGTGGGTCAGGCCAAGGCCGAGGTTGATGTCCGGCTCAATGAGAGCGATCAGGTTTTCAGGCTCAAGGCCGAGCCGGGTACGCCGTCGCTGTACAGCAATGGCGTGCTGGCATTCAACGACAAGGGTGATGAAGGCCTGGTTTACTGGGAAGCCACCAATGATTTGATCGGTCGCGGCTGCAAGGCCCGATAAACACCGGATACACCTGCGCCGATGATCGAGCGCACGGCCTTCGGGCCAATGCGCAGAACTTGAACAGCAGCCGCCGCTACGGCAGGCTTGCACGATTAACGACCCTACCGGGAGAGACACATACAATGGCACTTATCAGCATGCGCCAGATGTTGGACCACGCAGCCGAATTCGGTTACGGCGTTCCAGCTTTCAACGTCAACAACCTGGAACAAATGCGCGCCATTATGGAAGCGGCCGACAAGACCGATTCCCCGGTGATCGTTCAGGCTTCGGCCGGCGCTCGCAAATACGCCGGTGCCCCGTTCCTGCGCCACTTGATCCTTGCGGCTGTCGAAGAATTTCCGCACATCCCGGTGGTCATGCACCAGGATCACGGCACCAGCCCTGATATCTGCCAGCGCTCGATCCAGCTGGGCTTCAGCTCGGTGATGATGGACGGCTCGCTGGGTGTGGACGGCAAGACGCCGACCACCTACGAATACAACGTTGAAGTGACGCGCCGGGTTGTTGCCTTCGCTCACGCTTGCGGTGTTTCGGTAGAAGGTGAACTGGGTGTTCTAGGTTCGCTGGAAACCGGCATGGCTGGCGAAGAAGACGGCGTTGGCGCTGAAGGCATGCTCGATCACAGCCAGATGCTGACCGATCCGGAAGAAGCCGCTGACTTCGTGAAGAAGACTCAGGTTGACGCCCTGGCGATCGCCATCGGCACCAGCCACGGCGCATACAAGTTCACCAAGCCACCTACCGGTGACATCCTGGCGATTGATCGCATCAAGGAAATCCACAAGCGCATCCCGAACACGCACCTGGTCATGCACGGTTCGTCTTCGGTGCCGCAAGAGTGGCTGAAGATCATCAACGAGTTCGGCGGTGACATCAAAGAAACCTACGGCGTACCGGTTGAAGAGATCGTTGAAGGCATCAAGCACGGCGTGCGCAAGATCAACATCGACACCGACCTGCGTCTGGCGTCCACTGGTGCAATCCGCGAGTTCATGGCGAAAAACCCAAGCGAATTCGATCCGCGTAAATACCTGGCCAAGACCGTAACGGCCATGCGTGACGTGTGTATCGCGCGCTATGAAGCATTCGGCACCGCCGGTAATGCATCGAAGATCAAGCCAGTGTCCCTGGACGTGATGTTCGAGCGTTACGCCCGAGGCGAGCTGGATGCCAAGATCAACTGAGTCCGGTTGATCCAGCAATGAAAAAGCCCGCAGCGATGCGGGCTTTTTTGTGGGTTTTCGATGCTCCAACGAACCGCATTTAGCTTTTATCAGGCAACCCGATCACCCGCCCGACATAGCTCGGTACAGGCAAATCCCTCTGGTTTTCCACGATCCCCAGCAGCGCATTCAACACCTCTTCATCGAACGGCGCCGAACGCGGCCCCGCCGCCAGATCCACATGCAGCAGCATTTGCTCACTGGCCGCCAGCGGTTCGTCGATATCGACCTTGTGCAGGCTGTGGTAGAGATGCACGCGCTTGTGATCATGGGCGACGATTTGCGTGCGGACTTCGACCAGCTCGCGCACTTTCACCTCGTTCAGGTAGTTGATATGCGCTTCCAGAGTGAACAGCGAATGGCCGCTGGCGTCGCGGTTGTCGCAGGTCAGACCGATGCGCTCCATGAACGCGTCGGTGGCGTAACTGAAAATCAGCATGTAAAAGGCATCGCGCAGATGCCCGTTGTAGTCGACCCAATCGGCGAGGATCGGAGTTTTGTAGGTGATGAGATTGGGCATAAAGAGGTTCCCTGAATTGCTGATCTGTGGGAGCCGAGCTTGCTCGCGAAAGCAATGTTTCAAACGCCGGAGATGTATTGGATGTACCGGGCTCTTCGCGAGCAAGCTCGCTCCCACTAGGTCCTGATCCTGGCCTGGCGCTAGTCGTTGAACGCCATGCCATGCTTGGCCTTGGTCACGCGCACCGCTTCCAGCACGGCGAGCAGGCAGTCATCGCGATAACGTTCCAGCGCGGCGATGCTGTGGCTGCCCAGTTGCTCGCGGGTGCCATCGACCACATCGTCGATCAGCTTGTCGGTAAGTTCCGGCGCAGGCAGGTAAGTCCACGGCAGCTTCAGGGCCGGGCCGAACTGGTTCATGAAGTGCCGCATTCCGGCATCACCGCCCGCCAACGTATAGGTCAGGAAAGTGCCCATGAACGACCAGCGCAAACCGGCGCCAAAGCGAATCGCATCGTCGATCTCACCGGTCGTTGCCACGCCGTCGTTGACCAGATGCAACGCCTCGCGCCACAGCGCTTCGAGCAAGCGGTCGGCAATGAAACCGGGGACTTCCTTGCGTACGTGCAGCGGGCGCATGCCCAGCGACTCATACACCTTGATCGCCGCCTGCACCGCTTCCGGCGCGGTGTGTTGGCCGCCGACCACTTCCACCAGTGGCAGCAGGTAAACCGGATTGAATGGATGGCCGACGACGCAGCGTTCCGGATGCGTCGCGCCTTCGTAGAACTCGCTGGGCAACAGGCCCGAAGTGCTGGAGCCAATCAGTGCATTGGGCTTGGCCGCCGCGCTGATCTTGCCGTGCAGCTCAAGTTTCAGGTCCAGTCGTTCCGGAGCGCTCTCTTGAATGAAATCGGCATCGCGCACGCATTCCTCAATCGTAGCGACAAAGCGCAAGCGATCCTGGGATGCGCCGGACGCCAGGCCTTTCTGTTCAAGCGCGGGCCAGGCATTGGCGACCCGCTTGCGCAAGGCGGCTTCCGCGCCCGGCGCCGGGTCCCAGGCGATGACGTCGAGGCCGTGGGCCAGCGCGCGAGCCACCCAGCCGCTGCCAATGACGCCGCTGCCCAGAGCCGCGAAGGTTTTGATGTCGGTGATGAAGGTCATGGGTAATCCTGAGAATTCTGTTCCGCACTATTTATTGTGGGAGCGAGCTTGCTCGCGAAGGCGCCGTTGCAGCCGATGCATTTGCGCCGTTCGAACACCTCATTCGCGAGCAAGCTCGCTCCCACACGTACATATTCCATACTGGAATCGGGCTCAACCGCGCTTGGTCAAACCCATCTTCACGCGGCCTTCAGCCGGGGTCATGACGCGGGCGCCGAGGCGGCTGAGGATTTCGCTGGCGCGTTCCACCAGTGCGCCGTTGCTGGCCAGCACGCCGCGGTCGAGCCAGATGTTGTCTTCCAGCCCGACCCGCACGTTGCCGCCGAGCAGCACCGCTTGCGCCGCCATGGGCATTTGCATGCGACCGATGCCGAAACCGGCCCACACCGCATCAGCGGGCAAATTGTCGACCATGGCTTTCATGGTGGTGGTGTCCGCCGGTGCGCCCCACGGAATGCCCAGGCACAGCTGAAACAGCGGGTTGTCGAGCAGGCCTTCCTTGATCATCTGTTTGGCGAACCACAGGTGACCGGTGTCGAAAATTTCCAGCTCGGCTTTCACGCCCAACTCCTGGATACGCTTGGCGCCAGCGCGCAACTGGGCGGGCGTGGACACATAAATAGTGTCGCCATCGCCGAAGTTGAGGGTGCCGCAATCCAGGGTGCAGATTTCCGGCAGCAATTCTTCGACATGCGCCAGGCGGGTCAGCGGGCCGACCAGATCAGTGTTCGGGCCGAACTCCAGTGGGCGCTCGCCGGGTCCGATCTCCAGATCGCCGCCCATGCCAGCGGTGAGGTTGACGATGATGTCGATGTCCGCCTCGCGAATACGCTCCATCACTTCGCGATACAGCGCCACGTCGCGGCTGAACTTGCCGGTTTGCGGATCGCGAACGTGGCAGTGGACAACCGTCGCGCCAGCTTTGGCGGCTTCAACGGCCGCCGCTGCGATCTGTTTCGGCGTGACCGGTACAAGATGGCTTCGTCCGGTGGTGTCGCCAGCACCGGTGAGTGCGCAGGTGATGATGACGTCATGGTTCATTGATCAGGTTCCTTGCAGGCTTGGCGTGATTTGTTTTGATGGTGCAAAACTACGCAGCCAGCGCCCCGCAAAAGTGCACAGCGGCGACCCGCTCTTGCACAGCAGCGACCTGTGCTATTGCGCGCTGGTTACCACTCGCGTATCTCAGACGTTTCGATTGGATGTGATTTATTGTGGGAGGGAATTTATTCCCGAACGGGCCAGTGCAAGCTCCGGAGTTACTGCGGCTTGAACCGACGCCTTCCCGGAAAAATCCGGTCCCACAAAGGCTTCACAAATCCCTTGCCCGTCATCTCCAACGGAAACCATCGATGCCCCAGGATTTCTACTTTCTGCTTATGCCGGGTTTTTCGGTGATGGGTTTTGTTTCGGCGGTGGAGCCGTTGCGGGTTGCCAATCGGTTTGGCGGCGAGCTGTATCGCTGGCATGTATTGAGCGCGGATGGCGGCGCGGTGGTTGCCAGCAATGGCATGTCGGTCAACGCTGACGCCGCACTGGAGCCACTGAAGAAGGGCGCGACGCTGTGGGTCGTGGCGGGTTTCGAGCCGTTGAAGTCCTGCACGCCAGCGCTTGAACACTGGCTTCGGCGGCTCGACAACGAAGGCGTGACTTTGGGGGCAATTGATTCAGGGAGTTTTGTACTCGCTCAAGCTGGCTTGCTGGATAACCATCGGCTGACCATGCATTGGGAAGCCATCGATGCGTTCAAGGAGTCGTGGCCGAAGCTGCAGGTTACCCAGGAATTGTTCGAGATCGACCGGCGGCGCATCACCTGCGCTGGCGGCACGGCGTCCATCGACATGATGCTCGACCTGATCGGCCAGGCCCACGGTCCGGAGCTGGCGATCAGGGTGTCGGAGCAATTCGTGCTCGGGCGCATTCGCCCGCGCAAGGATCACCAGCGCATGCAGATCGCCACGCGTTATGGCATCAGCAGCAAGAAACTGGTGCAAGTGATCGGCGAAATGGAACAACACACCGAACCGCCATTAAGCACGCTGCAACTGGCCGAAGGCATTCAGGTCACCCGACGCCAGCTGGAGCGCCTGTTCCGTCTGCACCTCAACGACACGCCGAGCAATTTCTACCTCGGCCTGCGCCTGGAAAAAGCCCGGCAGTTGCTGCGTCAAAGCGACCTGAGCGTGCTGGAAGTCAGCATCGCCTGCGGCTTTGAGTCGCCGTCGTATTTCACCCGCAGTTACCGGGCGCGTTTTGCGCAATGCCCACGGGAAGACCGGCGCTCGCAGGTCAGTCATTGACCATCCAACAGATCTATCTCTTCATCAGCCCCGAACACGCCGCCTTGTAAGCCTCATGCTGATATTTGTTCAGTGAGGCGGGCAGGGCGAAGTCGTGTTTCTTGTTTTGTGCGTTGATGGTTTGCGGCGACATCAGCGTCACCTCGCAATCGGACAACAACTGGAAAATCGTTTCGATCTTGAATGTCGTGGGCCCACCCGCGAACTCACCTTTCTTGCTGCGCTTTTTGATCACGATATGGCTGACGCCGTTCTGCCGGACAAAACTGGCGATCTGCGTCGCGAAGGCTTTGACGTTGGCTGACTCGTCGTCGTCTTCCAGGGCGATCTTCTTGATTGCCAGCGGCAAATGTTCGATGCCGCCATGCTGCAGGGTCGCGAGGGCGAAAATAGCCTCGCTGCCTTTGATTTCCACGCCGCAAATAATCATGAGAAAGCCTTAACTACAAAGTCCGAAATTTATAAGGCCGACACGATAGCCCGTCGAAAAACATCATTCCTGGGCAATCGACTCCAGGTATTCCGAGCGCTCATCGCTCATACGCGCCAGGCAGTCATTCTCGGCAATGGTGAATGCCTTGCTGCCAGCGGCGGCCGGGAAGACTTCCACGGCGCAGTCAGCGTCGCGCAGTTTTTGCCAGGCTTGCTGGGCGGTCTTGAGCTTGCCGGTGAAATAGTCGAATTGCGCCTTGTTGGCACCAAATTGGGTTTGCACCCGCTGCAACAGATTCTGGAAATTCTCGTTGAGCAGCTGCTCGGCGGTCTCGCGGCTGTATTTCGAGCATTCAAGGGTCTGCTTGTCCTCGTCTACGCCATCGCAAGGCGTTGCATCGGGGTTTGTAGCCGCGTGAGCGCCAGTAATGCCAGTCGCCAGAAGAGCCAAAGTCAGGAAAACCGTTTTCATCGAGTCGCTCCGATCCATTGATGCGTTGAATTCTGGCCCATGCGCGAGGCAAAGAACAGGTTTGCGGCACAGACGGCAGCGGCGTCCTGTCGCCCTTTGTCGTTTCTTGACGCTTTCGGCAAGCCCCCTGTCGTTTTTGCACCCGGCTCGCCTGACCCTCCGGCATATGCTGGCCCCAATAGCGCCGACACACGTTTCGGCGCGCAAGCACCTATAAGGGGACAGCCTGATGAGCCCAGCCGAACTGCACGCCGACAGCATCGTTATTGACGGGCTGATCATTGCCAAGTGGAACCGTGAGCTGTTTGAAGACATGCGCAAGGGCGGCCTGACCATGGCCAACTGCACAGTCTCGGTATGGGAAGGGTTCCAGGCCACCATCAACAGCATCTGCACCAGCCAGAAACTGATGCGCGAGAACAGCGACCTGGTCATGCCGGTGCGCACCACTGCCGACATCCGCAAGGCCAAGGAACAGGGCAAGACCGGCATCCTCTTCGGCTTCCAGAATGCTCATGCGTATGAAGACCAGATCGGCTACGTCGAGGTCTTCAAGCAGCTGGGCGTCGGTATTGTGCAGATGTGCTACAACACCCAGAACCTGGTCGGCACCGGTTGCTACGAGCGAGATGGCGGACTGTCCGGTTTCGGCCGCGAAATCGTCGCCGAAATGAACCGCGTCGGTGTCATGTGCGACCTGTCCCACGTGGGTTCCAAGACGTCCGAAGAAGTCATCCTCGAATCGAAAAAACCGGTCTGCTATTCGCACTGCCTGCCGTCCGGCCTCAAAGAGCATCCGCGCAACAAGTCTGACGAAGAGCTGAAGTTCATCGCCGATCACGGCGGTTTCGTCGGCGTGACCATGTTCGCGCCGTTCCTCGCCAAAGGCATCGACTCCACCATCGACGACTACGCGGAAGCCATCGAATACGTGATGAACATCGTCGGTGAAGATTCCATCGGCATCGGCACCGACTTCACCCAGGGTCACGGCCAGGACTTCTTCGAATACCTGACCCACGACAAGGGCTACGCGCGGCGCCTGACCAGCTTCGGCAAGATCATCAACCCGCTGGGGATCCGCACCGTGGGCGAGTTCCCGAACCTGACCGAAACCCTGCTCAGACGCGGCCATCCGGAGCGCGTGGTGCGCAAGATCATGGGCGAAAACTGGGTTAACGTTTTAAAAGACGTCTGGGGCGAATAACCCGCCGACGCCAGACCGCAACCCTCGATGAATTGAACACCCCACTGCCAGTTTCGCAGTGGGCTACCCCCGAATTTCTGGAGTTTGACCCCATGGCTAAAATCGCCCCGCAACTGCCTATCGAAGTCGACAGCGAAACCGGTGTCTGGACCTCCGATGCATTGCCGATGCTCTACGTGCCGCGCCACTTTTTCGTCAATAACCACATGGGCATCGAAGAAGTGTTGGGCGCTGATGCCTACGCCGAAATTCTCTACAAGGCTGGCTACAAATCCGCCTGGCACTGGTGTGAAAAAGAAGCCGAATGCCACGGCCTGGAAGGCGTTGCGGTGTTCGAACACTACATGAAACGTCTGTCGCAGCGCGGCTGGGGCCTGTTCAAGATCCAGGACATCGACCTGGAAAAAGGCACCGCCAGCATCAAGCTTGAACACTCGTGCTTCGTGTACGTCTACGGCAAGGTCGGTCGCAAGGTCGATTACATGTTCACCGGCTGGTTCGCCGGTGCCATGGACCAGATTCTCGCCGCCAAGGGCAGTTCGATCCGCACCGTGGCCGAGCAGGTTTACGGCGGTTCGGAAGAAGGTCACGACGACGGCCTGTTTATCGTCAAGCCGTTGTAAGTCGAGGTACGCAAAATGGCTTTCGAAGCGATGTTCCAGCCGATTCAAATCGGCAAGCTCACTATCCGCAACCGCGTATTGAGCACGGCCCATGCCGAGGTCTACGCGACCGATGGCGGCATGACCACCGACCGCTACGTGAAGTACTACGAAGAGAAAGCCAAGGGCGGCATCGGCCTGGCGATCTGCGGCGGCTCGTCAAGCGTCGCTATCGATAGCCCGCAAGGCTGGTGGAAATCGGTCAACCTGGCGACCGACAAGATCATCCCGCACTTCCAGAATCTCGCTGACGCCATGCACAAGCACGGCGCCAAGATCATGATCCAGATTACCCACATGGGCCGTCGTTCCCGCTGGGATGGCGATCACTGGCCGACCTTGCTGTCGCCGTCGGGCATCCGCGAGCCGGTACACCGCGCGACCTGCAAGACCATCGAGCCGGAAGAAATCTGGCGCGTAATCGGCAACTACGCCAGCGCAGCCGCGCGGGCCAAGGCCGGTGGCCTGGATGGCGTCGAGTTGTCCGCCGTGCACCAGCATATGATCGACCAGTTCTGGAGTCCGCGCGTCAACAAGCGTACCGACGAGTGGGGCGGCAGTTTCGAAAATCGCATGCGTTTTGGTCTGGAAGTGATCAAGGCCGTGCGCAAGGAAGTCGGTCCTGATTTCTGCGTTGGCCTGCGTCTGTGCGGCGACGAGTTCCATCCCGATGGCTTGAGCCATGAAGACATGAAGCAAATCGCCAAGTATTACGACGATACCGGCATGATCGACTTCATTGGCGTCGTGGGCTCGGGTTGCGACACCCACAACACCCTGGCCAACGTCATCCCGAACATGAGTTATCCACCGGAGCCGTTCCTGCATCTGGCGGCCGGCATCAAGGAAGTGGTCAAGGCGCCAGTTCTGCACGCGCAGAACATCAAGGACCCGAATCAGGCCACGCGGATTCTCGAAGGCGGTTACGTCGATATGGTCGGCATGACCCGCGCCCACATCGCCGATCCGCACCTGATCGCGAAGATCAAGATGGGCCAGATCGACCAGATCAAACAATGCGTCGGCGCCAACTACTGCATCGACCGCCAGTATCAAGGCCTGGACGTGCTGTGCATCCAGAACGCCGCGACATCCCGTGAATACATGGGCGTGCCGCACATTATCGAGAAATCCACCGGCGTGAAGCGCAAGGTTGTGGTGGTCGGTGCCGGTCCTGCAGGCATGGAAGCGGCCCGGGTTTCGGCCGAGCGTGGCCATGACGTGACGCTGTTCGAGAAGAAGGAATTCATCGGCGGGCAAATCACCACGGCTTCGAAAGCGCCGCAGCGTGACCAGATCGCCGGTATCACCCGCTGGTTCCAGCTGGAACTGGCACGCCTGAAAGTCGATTTGCGTCTGGGCACGGCTGCCGACGCGGCGACCATCCTCGATCTGCGCCCGGATATCGTGGTGCTGGCGGTGGGCGGTCATCCGTTCCTGGAACAGAACGAACACTGGGGTGCGGCTGAAGGTTTGGTGGTCAGCAGCTGGGACATCCTCGACGGCAAGGTTGCGCCGGGCAAGAACGTGCTGGTCTACGACACCATTTGCGAATTCACCGGCATGTCTACCGCCGACTTCCTCGCGGACAAGGGTTGCCAGGTCGAGATCGTCACCGACGATATCAAGCCGGGCGTTGCCGTTGGCGGCACGTCGTTCCCGACGTATTACCGCAGCATGTACCCCAAGGAAGTGATCATGACCGGCGACATGATGCTGGAAAAGGTCTACCGCGAAGGCGACAAGCTGGTGGCGGTGCTGGAGAACGAATACACCGGTGCCAAAGAGGAGCGGGTGGTGGATCAGGTGGTCGTCGAAAACGGCGTGCGCCCGGATGAAGAAATCTACTACGCCCTCAAGGAAGCCTCGCGCAACAAGGGCCAGATCGACATCGAAGCCTTGTTCGCCATCCAGCCGCAGCCATGTCTGAGCGAGCCGGGTGACGGGTACTTGTTGTTCCGCATCGGCGATTGCGTGGCGCAGCGTAATACCCATGCCGCGATCTATGACGGCTTGCGTCTCTGCAAGGATTTCTAACGGCAGCTACAAGCTACAAGCCTCAAGCTGCAAGTTAAAGCACAGCCGTTGTAGCTGGTCTTTCTTGTGGCTTGAAGCTAGAAGCTTGTAGCTTGAGGGCACCTCAATGCTAAACACCCTTCTTCCCATCCTGCTATTCGCTGCCTTGGGCCTTGCTGTCCTCGGCGCTGTGCGGCGGATGATGCTCTGGCGCAACGGCCGAGCCTCGGCAGTCGATCTGCTCGGCGGCCTGCTGGCCATGCCCAAACGCTACATGGTCGATCTGCACCATGTGGTGGCTCGCGATAAATACATCGCCAACACCCACGTGGCCACGGCTGGCGGCGCGGTGGCTTCCATTGCGCTGGCGATTCTGGTGCACGGTTTCGGCCTGCATAACCGCATTCTCGGCTTTGCCCTGTTGGCGGCTTCGGCGGTGATGTTCGGCGGCGCGATCTTTATGTTTCTGCGCCGACTCAATCCGCCTGCGCGGCTGTCCAAAGGCCCGTGGATGCGCTTGCCGAAAAGCCTGCTGGCATTCTCGGCGAGCTTCTTCCTGCTGACCTTGCCGGTGGCGGGCATCCTTCCGGAAAACTTCGGCGGCTGGGTATTGGCTGCGATTCTCGGCGTTGGCGTGCTGTGGGGTGTGTGCGAATTGTTCCTCGGCATGACCTGGGGCGGGCCGATGAAGCACGCTTTTGCGGGCGCTCTGCACCTGGCCTGGCACCGTCGCGCCGAGCGTTTTGGCGGCGGTCGTTCCACCGGCCTCAAACCGTTGGACCTGAACGACAAGACCGCGCCGCTGGGCGTGGAGAAACCCAAGGATTTCACCTGGAACCAACTGCTCGGTTTTGACGCCTGCGTGCAATGCGGCAAGTGCGAAGCCGCGTGCCCGGCGTTCGCAGCCGGTCAGCCGCTGAACCCGAAAAAGCTCATTCAAGACATGGTCGTCGGTCTGGCGGGCGGCACTGATGCGAACTTCGCCGGCAGCGCGTATCCGGGTAAGGAAATCGGCCAGCACGGCGGCAATCCTCATCAACCCATCGTCAACGGTCTGGTGGATGCCGAGACCTTGTGGTCCTGCACCACGTGCCGCGCTTGCGTCGAAGAATGCCCGATGATGATCGAGCACGTGGACGCCATCGTCGACATGCGCCGCCATCTGACTCTGGAAAAAGGCGCGACCCCGAACAAGGGCGCCGAAGTCCTGGAAAACCTGATTGCCACCGACAATCCCGGCGGTTTCGCGCCGGGTGGGCGGATGAACTGGGCGGCGGATTTGAACCTCAATCTGCTCAGCGACAGGCAATCTGTCGACGTGCTGTTCTGGGTCGGTGACGGTGCGTTCGACATGCGTAACCAGCGCACCTTGCGCGCTTTCGTCAAAGTCCTCAAAGCCGCGAAAGTGGACTTTGCCGTACTCGGTCTGGAAGAGCGCGACAGCGGCGACGTGGCTCGCCGTCTGGGCGACGAAGCGACTTTCCAGATGCTCGCCAGACGCAACATTCAGACCTTGGCCAAATACCGCTTCAAGCGCATCGTCACCTGCGACCCGCACAGTTTCCATGTGCTGAAAAACGAGTACGGCGCGTTCGACGGCAACTACCTCGTGCAGCACCACAGCACCTATATGGCCGAACTGATCCAGGACGGCGCGCTGAATCTGGGTCAGCACAAAGGCAGCAGCGTGACCTATCACGATCCTTGTTATCTGGGCCGCTACAACGGCGAGTACGAAGCGCCGCGTGATGTGCTGCGTGCGCTGGGCATCGAGATCAAGGAAATGCAGCGTTCCGGTTTCCGCTCGCGTTGCTGCGGCGGTGGCGGCGGCGCGCCGATCACGGACATTCCCGGCAAACAGCGGATTCCCGACATGCGCATGGAAGACATCCGCGAAACCGGCGCCGAACTGGTGGCCGTGGGCTGTCCGCAATGCACGGCGATGCTTGAAGGCGTGGTCGAGCCGCGTCCGCTGATCAAAGACATCGCCGAACTGGTCGCCGATGCGTTGTTGGACGAAGTTATCCCCAGCAAGCCTGCGCCGATCAAACGTGAACCTGCGGAGGTGCATTAATGAGCGACATTATTAGACGCGACCCCCGCGCCGAATGGATCGCCCGCAACCGCCTGCATCCATTGCACGCGGCCATGCAGCCGACCCAAAGCAGCTGGATGGGGCCGAACGGGCTGATGCGCAAAAATGTGCACGGCATTGGCTTCATCGGGCCTAACGGCATCAAGCGCATTGACCGCAGCGGCGCGCAGCAAGGCGGGGTGGTCAAACGCTCAGCGGCTGCCGAAGTCCAGTTGCCGCTGCATCAAGTCCTCGAACCGGCTTTCTATATAAGCGTGGTGCCGGACATGGTCGGCGGACGCCTGAGTGCGCATGACCGCGATCTGCTCGGTCTGGCCCATCAGCTGGCCGGACAGACTGGCGCGGTGCTGGCCGTGGTATTCGGCGAACACAAGGAAACCACCTTCACCACGGCGGGCGTTGATCGTCTGCTGGTGCTGGATGGCGCGGAATTCAGCGGTTATTCGCCGGAACAGCGGGTTCAGGGCCTGCGGGCTGTGGATAACCAGTTCAGCCCGCGCCATTGGTTGCTGCCGGACAGCCGCAGTGGCGGCGGTGAGCTGGGTCGTCGTTTTGCGGCCAGTCTGGGCGAGCGCCCGGCGACGCGGGTCTGGCAAGTGACCGATAACCAGTGCATCGGCCGTGCTGGTGCGGGCCGCGAGGACCTGGCCAGGTCATTGGCGCGGCTGATTCTGGCCGGTGTCGAATGCGCCGAGCCGGTCAGCGAAACCCGTCACGAAGCGCTGCCGGTTGAGTTATCCACAGCCGTGGCGCGCAGCCTGTCGCGTATCGAAGACCTGGGCGCGGTCGCGGTTGATCCGGCGGTGATCCCCATGGCCGAGGCCGAGTTTATTTTCTCCGGCGGCAACGGCGTCAAGGACTGGAACCTGTTTCACCAGACCGCTGCGGCCCTCGGCGCGACTGAAGGTGCTTCGCGGGTCGCGGTGGACGACGGCTTCATGGCCCGTGATCGGCAGGTCGGCGCCAGCGGTACATGGGTTACTGCGCGGGTGTATGTGGCAGTCGGCATTTCCGGCGCGATCCAGCATCTGCAAGGCATTGGCGCCTGCGATAAAGTCGTGGCGATCAATCTCGATCCGGGTTGCGACATGATCAAGCGTGCGGATTTGTCGGTGATTGGCGAAAGCGCGGAGATTCTCAAAGCGCTGATCGCAGCGGTCGAAATCTGGCGCAATGGAGCAAAACGAGATGCGGCCTGAGCCTATTGCTGCAACCAACAACAGCCTGCCTGTGGATAAAACCACTTTGCACGTCATCAGCCTGGTGTCCATTGGCGCGCACCCGACTTCCGGTCGAGCCCGCCGCGCCGAACAGGACGCCCGCGCCGTCGAGCTGGGTCTGCAACTGGCCGGTACCAACCTGCACGTGCTGCATGCCGGCAACGCCGAAGAGCCCGCTTTGCGCGCTTATCTGGGCATGGGCCTGGATGAACTGCATGTGCTGGAACAACCGGAAAATGCCGACGCGCTGCCCGCGCTGACTGATTACATTCGTGAGTCTGGCGTGCAGATGGTGCTTACCGGCAGCCAGGCGGAAACCGGCGAAGGCTCGGGCATGCTGCCGTTCCTGTTGGCGGAAAACCTCGGTTGGCCGTTGGTGGTCGGCATGGCAGAAGTGGAATCCGTCAGCAATGGCGTCGCACAGGTGCTGCAAGCCTTGCCTCGCGGGCAACGGCGGCGCTTGAAAGTGCGTCTGCCGTTTCTCGCAACCGTGGATAACGCTGCGCCCAAACCCCGGCAAAGCGCCTACGGCCCGGCGCAACGCGGCGGTCTTGATGTTGAACACGTCGAAATCGTGACGGATGAGCTGCTCACCGGCTCATCGCTGCAACCGGCCAAATCGCGTCCCAAACGCCTGAAAGTGATCAAGGCCAAAAGCGGCGCCGATCGCATGAAGGCCGCGACGGCCAAGGCCAGCGGAGGCGGCGGGCAAGTGCTCAAAGGTGTTTCCCCCCAAGAAGGCGCCGAAGCGATTCTCAAGTTGTTGATTGAAGAGGGTGTGGTTCGCTAACCCTTGGAATCAACAAAAACCCCGTGGGACCGGATTTATCCGGGAAGGCGTCTGTGTGTCTGGCAGAGATTTGCTGCGGGCACCGGCTTCTTCGCGAGCAAACTCGCTCCCACAGTTTGCAGCGCACGCACAGGATTGGTGGGAGCCGAGCTTGCTCGCGAAAGCGTCAGGTCAATCGCTGGATGGTCAGCCGGTGAACCCATTCGCGAACACGTTTGTGCCTACAGCAGATCCCAACCGACAAGCGCTAATTGCCAGCATTCTCTGGCTCTGACACAATCGCGAATAATTCTCGTTAGTTAATGCAATTCTTCGGGGTCGTTCGTGTCATCAGCCCAAAGCACTCAAAGTGAGATCGTTGGCGCGTTGTATCGCGACCACCGTGGCTGGCTGTTGGCCTGGCTGCGGCGCAACGTTGCCTGCCCGCAGCGTGCGGAGGATCTGAGTCAGGACACCTTCGTCCGGCTGCTGGGTCGCGAAGAGTTGCGAACGCCCAATGAGCCTCGCGCTTTTCTGGTAGCGGTCGCCAAGGGCCTGCTATTCGACTACTTCCGTCGTGCTGCGCTTGAACAGGCGTACCTCAACGAATTGATGCTGATCCCCGAAGCCGAGCAGCCGTCCCTGGAAGAGCAACACCTGATCCTCGAAGACCTCAAGGCCATCGACCGTTTACTCGGCAAACTGTCGAGCAAGGCGCGGGCGGCGTTTCTGTATAACCGCCTGGACGGCCTGACCCACGGCGAGATCGCCGAGCGACTGGGGGTTTCCGTGCCACGGGTTCGGCAATATCTGGCTCAAGGCATTCGCCAATGTTACGTGGCGTTGTACGGCCAGCCTCTATGAGCAGCTTCAACTCCCAACCGGTTTCGGCCCCTGTTCTGGATGCCGCCATCTCTTGGCAGTTGTGTCTGGACCGAGGCAATGGCAGCGAAGCCGAGCGCGAAGCGTTCGCCAGATGGATAGCGGCCAACGAAGAACATGCGCGCGCCTGGATGCAGCTGGGTCTGCTCGATCAGCGCTTTACTGCCCAGAAGGGGCCTGCACGCAAAGCCTTGCTGCAATCCCACGGCACCGCGCGTCAACAGCTGCGCAAGTTGGGTGGCGGATTGGCCAGTGTGTTGCTGGCCTGCGGCCTGGCATTGTTCGTCGGCGAGCGTTATCTGCCGCTGGATTACTGGCTTGCGGACCAACGCACCGGCACCGGCGAACAACGCAGCGTGCGGCTGGCCGACAACACCCTGATCCGTCTCAACACCCACAGCGCCATCGATGTGCGTTTCGACGCCAAGCAGCGCCGCGTCATCCTGCAGGACGGCGAAATCCTCGTCGAAACCGGCAGCCACGACGACCCGCGCCCGTTTATCGTGGAAACCCGCGATGGGCAAATGCGCGCGCTGGGCACGCGGTTTCTGGTCCGCCGTGAAAGCGACGGCACGCTGCTGAGCGTGTTGCAATCAGCAGTTGCCGCGCAAACTCCCCACGACACACGCGAGCAGATACTGCGCGAAGGTCAGCAAATGTTCATGAGCCGCGACGGCCTCGGCCCGATGCTGGCCCTCAAGCCCGGCGCGGATGCCTGGACGCGCGGCATGCTGGTGGTGGAAAACGCGCGTCTGGCCGATCTGGTGGCTGAACTGGGCCGTTACCGCGCCGGCCATCTGGGCGTTGCGCCGGAAGTGGCCGACTTGCGCATCACCGGCAGTTTCCCGCTGAACAACACCGATCTGGCGCTCAAGGCGTTGACGCCAGCCTTGCCGGTGCAGATCGAGCAGCACACCCATTGGTGGGTCACCGTCACGGGCAAAGACCCGAAAAACGATCTGGCGGCACCTGCAAAACTTTGAAACACTAATCTTAATCACAATTATTTTCGATTGGCCCTATCACTTTCTGAATTTCGTTCGGCACATAGACATTGAGAACCGTTTCCATCCAGGAGCCGAATATGTCCCGCACGCTTGAAACCCTTTTGCGACCCAGCCTGTTGGCTGTGGCGATCGCCCTGACCACACCGCTGGCCAGCACCTATTTGATCGCCGCAGAACAGGCATCGAGCATGCGCGCTTACAACCTGCCTGCGGGGCCGTTGTCTTCGGCGCTGAATCAGATCGCCAGTCAGGCTGGTCTGACCCTGGCGGTGGATCCATCGCTGGCTTCCGGGCGTACTTCGTCGCAGGTTCAGGGCCAATTCGACGCTACCGGCGCGTTGCGTCAGGCGCTGCGCGGCACCGGCTTGCAACTGGTGCAAAGCACTGTCGGCAGCTACAGCCTGATGGCCGCGCCGGAAGGCACCGTGGCGTTGCCGGAAACCACCATTCAAGGCCAGGGCGTCGCCAGCGAAACGGCTTGGGGCCCGGTGGCCGGTTATGCCGCGACCCGCACGGCGTCAGGCACCAAGACCGATACACCGATTCTCGAAGCGCCGCGTTCGATCTCCGTTGCGACCCGCGAGCAAATGGCTGATCGCGCTGTGCAGAACCTCGACGACGCTGTGCGCTACATGCCTGGTGTAACCGCCAGTAGTTACGGCAGCGACAGCCGCGCCGAATGGCTGAAGATTCGTGGCTTCGAGCCGACGCAAGTCCTCGATGGCCTGCCATTGCCCAAGGGCGTGTACGTCATGCCCAAGCTGGAAACCTGGGATCTGGAACGCGTCGCGGTTCTGCGTGGCCCGGCTTCTTCTGTGTATGGCCAGACCCCGCCCGGCGGCATGCTGGACATGGTCAGCCGTCGCCCGCAAGACACCGCCAGTCATGAGATTCAGGCGCAGGTCGGCAGCTACAACCGCAAACAGATCAGTTTCGACAGCACTGGCCCGATTGATGACGCGGGCGTGTTCGAATATCGGGTCAGCGGCGTGGTGCGTGACAGCGGCACGTCGGTCGAGCATATCGACGACAAGCGCTACAACCTCGCGCCGAGCCTGACCTGGAATATCGACCCGGACACCAAGCTGACCTTCCTCAGCCAGTTCAACCGCGACGATACCGGCATCACCAGCCAGTTCCTGCCGCTGGAAGGCACCAAGCTGTCGACCCCGGCTGGCGAAGTGAAATACCACAAGAACCTTGGCGATCCGCAGTGGGAGTTCTATGACAAGACCTATTACGCGCTGGGTTACGCCTTCGAACATCGCTTGAATGACGTGTGGCAGTTCAAGCAGAACCTGCGTTACACCAAGAGCGATCTGTCGTTCCAGGGCATTACAGCCGGTGGTTTCTATGGTTCGGTTGCGGCCGATGGCACGCTGTCGCGTGGCGCCAACGTGGTCAACGAAGACATCAGCCAGTTCGCCGTGGACAACAACTTCCAGGCCGACTTCGATACCGGCGTGCTCAAGCACACGCTGTTGATCGGCCTCGATCACCAGCGCATCAACCACAACTACAAATGGCTGTATGGCAGCGCGCCGACCAGCAACATCATCAATCCGGTCTACGGCCAGGACTTCAGCAACGTCGCCTACACCGCATACCAGAACTACAGCCAGAAAACCCGCGACACCGGCCTGTATCTGCAAGACCAGATCGCTCTGGATAACTGGCGCCTGACCCTGGGCGGTCGTCAGGACTGGCTGGATACCGACACCGATTTCCATGAGACCGGGATCAAGGACACTCGCAGCGATAGCGCATTCAGCGGCAACGCGGCGCTGAGTTATGTGTTCGATTCCGGCTTCGCGCCGTATATTTCCTACGCCGAGTCGTTCCAGGCCGAGCAGGGCGGCAACACCGCCACCAGCGAAGCCTACGAACCGAGCACCGGCAAGCAATACGAGCTGGGCATCAAGTACCAACCGCCGGGCAGCAGCATGTTGTTCACTGCGGCGCTGTACGACCTGACCCGCAAGAACATCGTGCTCAGCGATACGTTCGGCGTCAGCCGTCCATTGGGTGAAGCCCAGGTGCGCGGCGTCGAGCTGGAAGCGGTGGGCAACGTCAACGAAAACCTCAAGCTGACCGCGTCCTACACCTACGCCAACAGCAAGATGACCAAGGTCGGCGATCCATTGGACAAGAACCGTCCATTGCCGCTGACCCCGGAAAACCAGGCCTCAGTCTGGGCTGATTACACCTGGCACACTGGCGTGCTCGATGGTTTCGGCCTGGGCTTCGGCGTGCGTTATATCGGCGAAACCGACAACGTGGCGCTGGGCAGCCTGGCGTATGTGCGTGACAAGTCAGACGGCCATACCGATTCCTATACCGTGTACGATGCCGCCGTGCATTACGACCTGGGTCGCCTGAACAATTCGCTCAAAGGCGTCAGCGTCGCAGTCAACGCCAACAACGTGTTCGACAAGGAATACCTGTCGACCTGTGACGGCTTCTATTGCTACTACGGCGACCGGCGCAACGTGCTGGCCAGCGTCAATTACAAATGGTGAGTTAACGGATTCACCAGTGAAGACAAGGGCCTCCGCACGTGCGGCGGCCTTTTGCATTTGGAATGAAGCATATGAAAAGCCAAACCGTGCGCCGCTGGTCGTTCATCCACACCTGGACCAGCCTGATCTGCACCCTGTTCCTGCTGATGCTGGCGGTGACCGGGTTACCGTTGATTTTTCACCATGAAATCGATCACCTGCTGGGCAACGAGCCCGAGTTCAAGGAGATGCCGGCCGACACGCCGCATCTGAATCTGGAAAAACTGGTCGAAGCCGCCGAAGCGTATCGGCCGGGCGACGTCATGCAGTATTTCGGCTGGGACGAGGATAACGCCAACGGCGTCTGGGCGATCATGGCCAAGACGGCGGGCACCGAGCCCAATTCTTCGCACTCGTTCATGATGGATTCGCGCACCGGCCAGGCCTATGAAATACCGTCGGCCAACGGCGGTTTCATGATGGTCATGCTGCGCCTGCACGTGGACATGTACGCCGGGCTGACCGGCAAACTGTTGCTGGCGTTCATGGGATTTCTGTTCGTGCTGGCGATTATTTCCGGGACGGTGCTGTATGCGCCGTTCATGCGCAAACTCAAGTTCGCCACCGTGCGCGCCGACAAATCCATGCGCATGCGCTGGCTCGACCTGCATAACCTGATCGGCGTCGTGACCCTGACCTGGGCGTTGGTGGTGGGCGTTACCGGCGTGATCAGCGCCTGCGCCGACCTGTTGATTTCGTCCTGGCGCAACGACAGTCTGGCGGCGATGATCGCCCCCTATAAGGATGCGCCCGAGTTGACCCAGCGCGCTCCTGCCACGAATCTGCTGAGCATCGCCGAAGCTGCTGCGCCGGGCATGGAAGCGGATTTCATTGCGTTCCCCGGCACACGCTTTTCCAGCGAGCACCATTACGCGGTGTTCCTCAAGGGCAATACGCATTTGACCAAGCACCTGGCGACCCCGGTGTTGATCGACGCGAAAACCCTGGACGTCACCGCCGTGGTAGAGCGGCCCTGGTACATGGACGCGCTGGGCATGTCGCAGCCGTTGCACTTCGGTGATTACGGCGGTATGCCGATGAAAATCCTCTGGGCGGCGCTGGATGTGCTGACCATCATCGTCCTCGGCAGTGGCGTTTATCTGTGGTGGGTGCGGCGCAAGGCAGCGCGGCCGGTCAGCGTTGCGCAAGCGGAAACCGTGCAATGAAGCGCTCGACCATGCGCCACGTGTTTGCCATGCCGTTGCTGATCGGAATTTTGATCGCGTTCGGGCTGTTCGCCGCATTGCTCGGCGACGGCTGGTGGGACACGCTGGCCTGGCTGGGAATGGGCATTGCGGCAGTATTGAGCGTTCGCGGTTTGCTGGTGCGCAGGACCTGAAACCAGTCATTGCGGACGAGCGGGGCGCTGGCTAGTCTAGACGGCCGTCTCATCCGAGGAACACCCATGTCCGCACCGACCATGACGTTGTACACCAACGCAGCTTCGCCCTTCGCCCGCAAGGTTATGGTCCTGCTGCATGAAACCGGTCAGCTGGACCGGGTGGCACTGCTGCCGATGCCTTTGACGCCGGTTAATCCGATTGCCGAGCTGAATCTTGATAACCCGGCCGGCAAGATCCCGGCCCTGCGTCTGGCCGACGGCAATGTGATCCACGACAGCCGGGTGATTCTCGATTATCTGGACCACCAGCACGTCGGCAATCCGCTGATCCCTCGCGAAGGTTCCGCGCGCTGGCGGCGTCTGACCCTGGCCTCCCTGGCCGATGCGCTGCTGGATGCCGCACTGCTGATCCGCTATGAAAGCGCTTTGCGTCCAGTGGAAAAACATTGGGACCTGTGGCTCGACAACCAGCAGCAAAAAATCGCCCGCAGTCTCAGTTATTTCGAGCAGGACGCCATCACCGAACTCAGTTCAGCCTTCGATGTGGCGTCCATCAGCGTTGCCGCTGCGCTGGGTTATCTCGATTTCCGCCAGCCTGACCTCGGCTGGCGCAGCAGCTATCCGCGTCTGGCGAGTTGGTACGGCGAAGTCAGCCAGCGGCCTTCGATGTTGGCGACCCAGCCCGGCGTTTGATTGAGCGGCCGCCTCCAGCTCGCTGAACATCCGTTGCTGGAGGTGGCACCGGAAACAGACAGGCAATCCTCAGCAGCAGATCTCTCGCCTGGGCTTGATCCTCGCGTAATCCGAGCCAGTTACTCATCCCTGTTTTGATGGGGAGAGTCTGCGAGCCGTGTGTGGAGGGCTGATGTAGCGTCTATGGGGATTGCGTGGAGATTGCGTCAGGCGTAGATCCCGTTGGAGCGAGGCTTGCCCGCGAATCAGGCGCCTCGGTGACCCTGATCTGCCGCGTCATCGTTCTTCGCGGGCAAGCCTCGCTCCAACAGGGGCCGGTGTTTGCTGCGCGACGGGGAATCTGCTACTGCAACAACACCGTCACCAAAACCCCACCCTCGACATTGCCGATGCGCATCTCGCCGCCGTGCAGGCTCACCACTTCTTCGACGAAGTTAAGCCCCAATCCCGTGCTTTTGCGGCCGCTGTCCGGGCGGGGCAGGGAGTAAAAGCGCTCGCTTAAACGCGGCAAGCCGATATCGAGGATGATCAGGTCCGCCGGCGTACGCCGTTGATGCTCCACTGCCGCCTGACCGAGGCCCAGCCAGGACGTGGTGAAACCGTCACTTTGCAGGGCATAGATCAGGGTATCGGCAATCGCCGCTTCGTCTTCGACAATCAAAATATGCGGCATGGCATCCGAGCGCTTGAGGTAAGGACGAAACGGTGCCGGGATCAGCGGCGAACGTCAATCAGCAATCGGGTTTGTCAGCGGTATAGCGTCGTGCCGGATTGACTGCCGCGCCGAACTCGCGCAAGGCTTTGGCGCCGATCAACAGGGGATAGTTGAAGTGGCTACGATCCACCAGATTGACTTCGACGGTGCGTTTTTCATCGCCCAGGCACAGCTCCAGATCGACGACCGGGCGCTTGGTTGGATCCACCACTTCGTCCTCGTCTTCGCCATCGGAGCGACCTTTGATCTTGCTGATGCGCGAGACCTTGTGCTCGTACACCTTGTTGCTGGCGCCCTTGGTCGCCAGACGGAAGCGCACCCAGTCATCGCCGTCGCGCTGGAACAGCTCGATATCCTTGGCTGACAACGACGCGGTCAGTGCGCCAGTGTCCATCTTGGCCTGGAAGGTTTCGCCGAATTCCGCGACCTTGATGTATTCGTAACGACCATACAGCGTCGGCTCGGCGGCCATGACCGGTAAGGCCAGCAGAGACAAAAGCGCCAGGATTGATTTCACGTGGGTGGTACCTCTTGTCAAACAGACTGAGTTGGAACGGCATTATCTGTGGGAGCGAGCTTGCTCGCGAAGAGGCCAGTGCCCAACATCTCCAGAAGCTGAACCAGGGCCTTCGCGAGCAAGCTCGCTCCCACAATGGCTGCGTTTTAGACATCTGGATTCAACTTCGTTCGCTGCCCACAGCTTAACCGTAACGTCGTGAAACATTTGTCGACGACCAATGGATTTGGCGTAAACCCCCGTCCTCTTTATGATGGCGGCCCGAAAAATTGTAAGAGTTTTTTATGCGCCGCCTGCTCACCGGCTGTTTTGTCGGCTTGTTGTTGCTGCTCAACACCTTGGTCCATATCGGCCCGCTGCTGATTTTTGCCCTGCTCAAGCTGATTTTCCAGGGGCATATGCGCGATCACATGTCCTCGGCGGTGATGTGGATTGCCGAGACCTGGGCCGAAATCGACAAACTGATTTTCGCCCTGTGCATACCCACCCGCTGGGAAGTGCGCGGCGATGAAAATCTGCGCAGCGACACGTCTTATCTGGTGATCAGCAACCATCAGTCCTGGGTAGATATCCCGGCGTTGATTCAAGCGTTGAACCGCCGCACGCCGTTCTTCAAGTTTTTCCTGAAAAGGGAATTGATCTGGGTTCCGCTACTGGGCCTGGCGTGGTGGGCGCTGGATTACCCGTTCATGAAACGCTACAGCAAGGCGTTCCTGACCAAACATCCGGAGCTGAAAGGTCAAGATCTGGAGATCACTCGCCAAGCGTGCGAGTTGTTCAAGCGTCAGCCGGTCACGGTGGTCAACTATCTGGAAGGCACGCGCTTCACCGCGGCGAAAAAGGCGCAGCAGAACTCGCCTTATTCGCACTTGCTCAAACCCAAGGCGGGCGGCGTGGCGTTTGTTCTTGCGGCGATGGGTGAGCAGCTGGATGCGATTCTGGATGTCACCGTGGTTTATCCGAGTCAGCGGATTCCCGGCTTCTGGGATTTACTCTGCGGGCGAGTGCCGCGCGTGATCATCGATATTCAGACCCGTGAACTCGATCCCGCGTTATGGCAAGGCGACTACGAAAACGATCCGCTGTTTCGCGAAAAAGTGCAGGGCTGGGTCAACCAGCTGTGGCAGGACAAAGATGCGCGCATCGCCCTGTTGCGGGGCGATGCGCTGGCAGATTAATCAGCTGCCGGTGCCCCACAGGCTGCCGAGGCTTTGCAGCGCAGAGCCACCGGCGCCTTGCTGACCGAGGTATTGCAGGATCAGCGGCGCAAACTGGCTGACCATCGAGCTGTCCATGCCCAGCGCGGAGAACGCCTTGTTCACGTCCGCCATGCTTTGCACGTTGCCCAACGCGCTATTCAAGATGGAGCTGCTGGCGCTGTCGCCCGAGCTGCCCAATATATTGCCCAGCCCATTGAGGTTGCCCAGACTGCTCAAGGCGCTGGTCCCGGCCAGTTGATCCAGGCCCGGCACCGCTTTGCTCAACTGGCTGAAATCGTTGCCGGCGAGTTTGTTCTTCGCCAGACCCAACAGCGCGCCAGTACCGCCGACGGCCTGTTCCGGAGTGACATTCAGATTGCTGCCCAGCAAGTTCAGCAGGCCAGCGGCTTCCGGCGCAGCGGTCGCTTTTTGATTGCCGTTGGTGGCGTTGGAGACAGCATTGGCTGCGTCGTTCAGGTTGAAGGCGAACACCGGACTTGCGGCCAGAGCCATCAACGATGCCAGTGCTACACCGCGTGAAATCTTCATTGAAACAACCCCTCAAACGGAAAAAATCCGGCAAGCCGGTAAAAACACGTGTTTGACAGGGTTGGGCGGGGGAACGTTCCTTGCGTTCGTCTGTTGGGGGACGAGACAAAGGATGTGCAGGAGCGACTTGTTCGCGAGAGGGCAGATCGGGTTACACAGAAACGCTACCCGTTGGAGCGAGGCTTGCCCGCGAAGGCGTACTCCCAGTCGACATCTTTATCGCCAGGGATAACGCCTTCGCGGGCAAGCCTCGCTCCCACAAGATAACGCTCGGTTTGAAATTTACGCCGCGCTGAACAACTTGTGCGGATCAATCACAAACTTCTTCGGCACGCCTGCATCGAACTCGCCGTAACCGCGTGGGGCGTCGTCGAGGCTGATGACTTCGACACCGACCACGTCAGCGATTTTGATGCGGTCCCACATGATGGCTTGCATCAGTTGGCGGTTGTACTTCATGACCGGGGTCTGGCCGGTGTGGAAACTGTGGGATTTCGCCCAGCCCAGGCCGAAGCGAATGCTCAGGCTGCCCATTTTTGCTGCGGCGTCGACAGCGCCTGGATCTTCGGTGACGTACAGGCCGGGAATGCCGATCTTGCCAGCCACGCGCACCACGCCCATCAACGAGTTGAGGACGGTTGCCGGAGCTTCATGTTGCACGCCTGAGTGGCCATGGCCGCGGGCTTCAAAGCCTACGGCATCAACCGCGCAATCCACTTCCGGTTCGCCCAGCAACGCGGCGATCTGTTCGTGCAGCGGCGTGTCCTGGGACAGGTCGGCAATTTCGAAACCCTGAGCCTTGGCGTGGACCAGACGGGCAGGATTCACGTCACCGATGATCACCACTGCGGCGCCCAGCAGGCGCGCCGATGCAGCTGCGGCCAGGCCGACCGGGCCAGCACCCGCGATATACACCGTGCTGCCCGGACCTACGCCGGCAGTCACGGCACCGTGATAACCGGTCGGCAGAATGTCGGACAGGCAGGTCAGGTCGCGAATTTTTTCCATGGCCCTGTCACGGTCAGGCAGCTTCAGCAGGTTGAAGTCGGCATACGGCACCAGCACGTACTCGGCCTGACCACCGGTCCAGTCGCCCATATCGACGTAACCATAAGCGCCGCCGGGACGAGCCGGATTCACCGACAGGCAAACACCAGTGTGTTGTTCCTTGCATGAACGGCACAGGCCGCACGCCACGTTGAAAGGAACCGACACCAGATCACCGATTTTCAGGTTCTCGACGCCGGTGCCTTTTTCGATCACTTCACCCGTGATTTCATGCCCCAGGACCAGGCCGGTCTGTGCGGTTGTACGGCCGCGCACCATGTGTTGGTCCGAGCCGCAAATGTTGGTAGAGACCACGCGCAGGATGACGCCATGCTCGATCTTGCGACCGCGCGGATCCTGCATTTTTGGATAGTCAATTTTCTGTACTTCGACCTTGCCAGCGCCGAGATACACCACACCACGATTGCCAGACATGCTTTCACCTCGATTTTGTTGTTATTGAGTGAGCCTCAAGCCGCAAGCTTCAAGCAGCAAGCAAAAGCCAGCTACTTGTTCCTGTGACTGAAGCGTGTTTCCGGTTCTTCTGCTTTTCCTCTTGAAGCTTGTGGCTTGCAGCTACAGAACGACTGTCCTGTTGGCATTCAAAAACACCCGCCTTTCAATGTGATATCCCACCGCCCGAGCCAACGTCTGACCTTCGATATCCCGGCCTTTGGCGATCAGGTCTTCGGGGTAATGGCTGTGGTCAACCGCTTCGACGCCCTGGGCAATGATCGGGCCTTCGTCCAGATCGTTATTGATGTAATGAGCAGTCGCACCGACCAGTTTCACGCCTTTGTCGTAAGCCTGATGGTACGGCTTGGCGCCCTTGAAACCGGGCAGCAGCGAGTGATGAATGTTGATCGCCTTGCCGTCCAGCTTGCGGCACAGCTCCGGCGACAGCACTTGCATGTAGCGGGCGAGAATCACCAGTTCGGCGCCGGACTCTTCGATCACTTGCCAGACTTTGCTCTCCTGCGCCGGCTTGTCGTTCGGGTCCAGGGGGAAATGGTAGTACGGAATTTCATGCCAGCGCGCCAACGGTTCCAGATCCGGATGGTTGGACACCACCGCGACCACGTCCATGGACAACTGGCCGATGCGTTGGCGATAGAGCAGGTCGTTCAGGCAGTGGTCGGCCTTGGAGACCATGATCACCACTTTCGGGCGGTAGTTCGGCGCGGTCAGCTCGAAGATCATGCCGAAGGCTTGCCCGCGTTCGGCCAGACCGGCGCGGAAGCCCTGTTCATCAAAACCATCGGGCTGACGGAATTCGACGCGGATGAAGAAGCGGCTGGAAAGCCGGTCATCGAACGAGTGGTGCTCGGTCACGTAGCAGCCCTGCTCGAACAGATAGCGGGTCACCGCGTCCACCGTGCCCAGTACGCTTGGGCAGTCGGCAGTCAGAATCCATGTGTCGGGGGCGCGGCTCATTGTGTATTCCTTATTTGCAACGTTACTTGTGGGACCGGCTTTAGCCGGGAAGGCGGCATGTCTGACACAGCAAATGCATCGGATGTAGCGGCCCTTTCCCGGCTGAAGCCGGTCCCACGGGGGTAGTCAGTGAATCAGCGATCAGGCCTGAATGCTCAAGCCATATTCGGCACTGGCATCCTGCAACCACATCCACCAGTAGTCAGCGAAGCTGCGGCGGATCAGCAATTCCCAGGTTTCCTCGCCGGTACGGCGGATGACCAGTTGCGATTTGGCGAACACCGTGCCGACGGCCTTGCCCACCGGGAAGTTGTCCGGGTGCACGTCGTAGCTGGTGGATTTCATCAGCACTTCGCGGACTTTCGAGCCGCTCAGTTCAAGGATCGACTGACCGCCACTGACGTTGACGATGGCAATGTGCAAACCGGTCAGCGCTGCGCGCAGCTTCTGCTCAGCGGCGAACTCTTCACCGCTGGGTACGATCAGCAGCCATTCATCCGGGCCGAGCCATTGCAGCGAGCTTTCGCCGTTGATGACCACGGCCAGGGCCTTGGGCAGTTCCATACCGGTGGCGGTCGCCATGCCGGCAGCGAACGCCGGATCATGGGCATCGCCACGAATCGTCAGGTGGCCGAGCAGTTTTTTCTCGCGCAGGATCACGCCAGGGTTGGCGCGGCCTTTACCGACCAGCTTGTTGAGATCGGCATGAAACAGCGGTGACTCGGCTTTTTCACCGGTCGTTGGCCGCTGCTGGTAAACGTTGGCTGTGGTCATGGATCACCTGTTCCTGAATTCTGTTGTTTCGTAGGGCTGAACATTTCGGCGCGGCTTTCGCGAGCAAGCTCGCTCCCACAAGGGCATGGTCAACTGTGGGAGCGAGCTTGCTCGCGAATGGATCAGGCACCGCGAAGCGCCTGACACAATTCAAACGTTCTGCTGCTCACCCTTCGGATCGAAGAACACCGAAGACACGATTTCGGCTTCGATGAAGCTGCCATCAGCCAAGGGTGCGAACACGCGTTCGCCCATGCGCTTCAAGCCGCCTTTGACCACACCCATGGCGAACGAGTAACCCAGGGAAGACACCGCGTAGCTCGACGTGACGTGGCCGACCATCTTCATCGGGATCGCTTGTTTGGTGTCGAACACCAGTTGCGCGCCTTCCGGTAGCCATTTGGCCGGATCGACCGGTTTCAGGCCGACCAGCTGTTTGCGCTGATCACGCACGCAATCTTCGCGGTTCATGCCACGCCAGCCGAGCCACGAGAACGGTTTGGTGCGACCGACACACCAGCCCATGTTCAAGTCGTCCGGGGTCATCGAGCCGTCAGTGTCCTGGCCGACGATGATGAAACCCTTCTCGGCGCGCAGCACGTGCATGGTCTCGGTGCCGTACGGTGTCAGGTTGTACTTCTTGCCGGCTTCGACGATTTTTTCCAGAACGCCCATGGCGTAATCGGCCTGGACGTTGACTTCGTACGACAGCTCGCCGGTAAACGAGATACGGAACACCCGCGCCGGAACGCCGCCGACCAGGCCTTCTTTCCAGGTCATGAACGGGAATTCTTCACGGCCCAGATCGATGTCGGTCACTTCGCTGAGCAGCTTGCGGCTGTTCGGCCCGGACAGGGTCATGGTCGCCCAATGGTCGGTCACGGAAGTGAAGTACACCTTCAGGTCAGGCCATTCGGTCTGTTGATAGATTTCCAGCCATTGCAGCACGCGCGCCGCGCCGCCGGTGGTGGTGGTCATGATGAAATGGTTGTCGGCGACACAGGCGGTTACGCCGTCGTCGAAGACCATGCCGTCTTCCTTGCACATCAGGCCATAACGCGCCTTGCCCACATCGAGCTTGGTCCAGGCGTTGCTGTAGATGCGGTTGAGAAACTCCCGGGCATCCGGGCCTTGAATGTCGATCTTGCCGAGGGTCGAGGCATCCAGCAGGCCGACGCTGTCGCGCACGGCTTTGCATTCGCGGCCAACGGCGGCATGGATGTCCTCACCTTTTTTCGGGAAGTACCAAGGGCGTTTCCACTGGCCGACGTCTTCAAACTCGGCGCCGTTCCTGACGTGCCAGGCGTGCAGCGCAGTAAAGCGCACCGGCTCGAAAATGTGCCCGCAGTGACGACCGGCTACCGCGCCGAAAGTAACCGGCGTGTAGTTCGGACGGAACATGGTGGTGCCCATCTCGGGGATGGTCACGTTCAGCGAACGGGCGGCGATGGCCAGACCGTTGACGTTGCCCAGCTTGCCCTGATCGGTGCCGAAGCCCAGCGCGGTGTAGCGTTTGACGTGCTCGACCGACTCGAAGCCTTCGCGGGTCGCCAGCTCGATACCGGCCGCGGTGACATCGTTCTGCAGATCGACGAATTGCTTCGGCGCGCGGGTGGTGGATTTGTCGTGTGGCACCTGGAACAGCGCCAGAGTCGGCTCTTCAGCGCGGCTCAAGGCTTTTGGCAATACGCCTTCGACCGCTTTGAACCCGGCTTCGCTGGCGGCGCGTACGCCACCTTCGAAACCATCGGCCAGTGCGTCGCCGAGTGCGTAAACGCCGTTCACGCCGCCGACGCAGACGCGTTTCTGCGGCGCTTCACCCGGTACGAAACCGAGGATGTCTTCACGCCAGACCGGCTTGCCGCCCAAGTGTGAAGCGAGGTGGACGATAGGGCTATAGCCGCCGGAACTGCCGATCAGGTCGCAATCGAGCCATTCGCCAGGGCTGGTGACGCGATGGCCTTTGACGTCGATGGCGGCAATGCGCGCTGCCGTCACGTGCTTGCTGCCGCGAGCTTCGATCACCGCGCTGCCGGTCAGGATACGAATGCCTTTGGCGCGGGCTTCTTCAACCAGCGCGCCACGTGGGTTGTGACGGGCATCGGCAATCGCCACCACTTGCAGGCTGGCATCGAGCCAGTCCAGCGCGACGCGATAAGCGTGATCGTTGTTGGTGGACAGCACCAGCTTCTTGCCCGGCGCTACGCCATAACGGCGTACGTAGGTGGAAATCGCGCCAGCCAGCATATTGCCCGGCACGTCGTTGTTGCCGTAAACCAGCGGACGTTCGTGAGTGCCAGCAGCCAGCACGACGCGCTTGGCACGCACGCGGTGCATGCGCTGACGTACCTGACCGATTGGCGCACGGTCGCCGAGGTGATCGGTGAGGCGTTCGTGAATGGTCAGGAAGTTATGGTCGTGGTAGCCGTTGACCGTGGCGCGTGGCAGCAACACCACGTTCTTCAAGCCTTTCAGTTCGGCGATAACTGTCGCGACCCATTCAGCGGCAGGCTTGCCGTCGAGGCTTTCGCGAGTATCCAGCAGGCTGCCGCCGAATTCTTCCTGTTCATCGGCGAGAATCACTCGGGCGCCGCTGCGTGCAGCCGCCAGTGCTGCGGCCAGACCGGCAGGACCTGCGCCGACGATCAGCACGTCGCAGTGCTGGTTCATCGCGTCGTAGCTGTCCGGATCGTTTTCGGTCGGCGAACGACCGAGACCGGCGGCTTTGCGAATGTACTTCTCGTAAGTCATCCAGAACGATTGCGGGTACATGAAGGTTTTGTAGTAGAAACCCGGCGGCATCAGCTTGCCGCCGACCTTGCCGAGAATCCCCATCACGTCATTGTTGACGCTCGGCCAGCCGTTGGTGCTGGTCGCTACAAGACCCGAATACAGCGCCTGTTGCGTGGCGCGCACGTTGGGGATTTGCGTGGCTTCAGTCGCGCCGATTTGCAGCACGGCGTTCGGCTCTTCGGAGCCGGCGGCGAAGATGCCGCGCGGGCGGGAATACTTGAAGCTGCGGCCGATGATGTCGACGCCATTGGCCAGCAATGCAGCGGCCAGCGTGTCGCCTTCGAAGCCTTGGTAGGTCTGGCCGTTGAAGGTGAAGTTCAGCACCTTGCTGCGGTCGATGCGGCCGCCGTTGGGCAGTCGGTTAGTCTGGCTCATACCTTGTCTCCCTCGCCGCTGGCTGCCTGGTTGCCGAATGCCTTGTTAGTGAACTGCGGCTTGGCACCAATCGGGTAGGTTTCGAGAATTTCGTAAGTCACGGTGTCGCGGGTGGCGTTGAAGTACTGGCGGCAACCGGCGGCGTGGATCCACAGTTCGTGATGCAGCCCGCGCGGGTTATCGCGGAAGAACATGTAGTCGCCCCATTGCTCGTCGGTGCAGGCGCCCGGATCCAGCGGACGCGGAATGTGCGCCTGGCCGGATGCGTGGAATTCCTCTTCGGAGCGCAGTTCGCCACAGTGGGGACAGAAGATGTGCAACATGGATGATTCTCCTGTTAGTGAGCGACTGCGGCTGCGCCGTGTTCGTCAATGAGAGCGCCGTTGTGGAAACGGTCGATGGAAAAAGGTTTTGCCAAAGGATGCATTTCGCCCTTGGCGAGACTCGCGGCAAACACGTTGCCCGAACCCGGCGTAGCCTTGAAGCCACCAGTGCCCCAACCGCAGTTGAAGAACATGTTCGGCACCGGCGTCTTGGAAATGATCGGGCAAGCGTCCGGTGTGGTGTCGACGATGCCGCCCCACTGACGGTTCATGCGCACGCGGGACAGCACCGGGAACATCTCGACGATTGCCTGGACGGTGTGTTCGATCACTGGATAAGAGCCGCGCTGGCCGTAGCCGTTGTAGCCGTCGATACCGGCACCGATCACCAGGTCGCCCTTGTCGGACTGGCTGATGTAGCCGTGCACGGCGTTGGACATGATCACGCTGTCGATAATCGGCTTGATCGGCTCGGACACCAGTGCTTGCAGCGGGTGGGATTCGATCGGCAGACGGAAGCCCGCCAGTTTCGCCATGTGCCCGGAGTTACCGGCCGTCACCACACCGACGCGCTTGGCGCCGATGAAGCCTTTATTGGTTTCCACGCCGACACAGACGCCGTTTTCCTTGCGGAAGCCGATCACTTCGGTCTGCTGGATCAAGTCCACGCCCAAGGCATCGGCAGCACGGGCAAAGCCCCAGGCCACGGCGTCGTGACGGGCTACGCCACCGCGCCGCTGTACGGTGGCGCCGATGATCGGATAACGGGTGTTTTTCGAGCAGTCCAGGTACGGGATTTCGTCCGCGACCTGTTTGCCGTTGAGCAATTCGCCGTCCACGCCATTGAGGCGGTTGGCGCTGACCCGACGCTCGGAATCACGCATGTCCTGCAAGGTGTGGCACAGGTTGTAAACGCCGCGCTGGGAGAACATCACGTTGTAGTTCAGGTCCTGAGACAGGCCTTCCCACAGTTTCATCGCGTGTTCGTAAAGGTGCGCCGACTCATCCCACAGGTAGTTGGAGCGCACGATGGTGGTGTTGCGCGCCGTGTTGCCGCCGCCCAGCCAGCCTTTTTCGACCACGGCCACGTTAGTGATGCCGTGCTCCTTGGCCAGGTAATAAGCCGTGGCCAGACCATGCCCGCCGCCGCCGACGATCACTACGTCGTAGACCTTTTTCGGGGTCGGCGTGCGCCACATGCGCTGCCAGTTTTCGTGGTGGCTGAGGGAGTGTTTCAGAAGGCCGAAGCCTGAGTAATGCTGCATGAGTGACTACTCCTGACTCAGCGATAAACCGGGAAATCGGTACACAGTGCTGCAACCTGACTGGCAACGTTGGCCTCTACATCGGCGTCGCCGAGGTTATCGAGGATGTCGCAGATCCAGCCGGCCAGTTCGACGCACTGGGTCACTTTGAAGCCGCGCGTGGTGACCGCTGGCGTACCGATGCGCAGGCCCGAGGTCACGAACGGTGATTGTGGATCGTTAGGCACCGAGTTTTTGTTCACGGTGATGTGCGCACGACCCAGCGCCGCGTCGGCGTCTTTGCCGGTCAGACCCTGACGGATCAGGCTGACCAGGAACAAATGGTTGTCGGTGCCGCCGGAGACCACATCAAAGCCACGGTCGATGAACACTTGCGCCATCGCCTGAGCGTTGTCGATCACTTGCTGCTGGTACGCCTTGAAACCTGGCTCCATGGCTTCCTTGAAGCACACGGCCTTGGCGGCGATCACGTGCATCAACGGGCCACCCTGACCGCCGGGGAACACGGCGGAATTGAGTTTCTTCTCGATCTCTTCGTTGGCCTTGGCCAGGATTAAGCCACCCCGTGGACCGCGCAGGGTCTTGTGCGTGGTGGTGGTCACGACGTCGGCGTACGGCAGCGGATTCGGGTACAGACCGGCGGCAACCAGACCGGCCACGTGGGCCATGTCGACGAACAGGTAAGCGCCTACTTTGTCGGCGATTGCGCGGAATCGTGGGAAATCCAGGGTTTTCGAGTAGGCCGAGAAGCCGGCGATGATCATTTTTGGCTGGCATTCGACGGCGATGCGCTCGACTTCGTCGTAGTCGATCAGGCCGGTGGTGGTGTCGATGCCGTATTGCACCGCGTTGTAGAGCTTGCCGGAAAAGCTGACTTTCGCGCCGTGGGTCAAGTGACCGCCGTGGGCCAGGCTCATGCCCAGCACGGTGTCGCCGGCTTGCAGCAGTGCCAGGTAAACAGCGGCGTTGGCCGAGCTGCCGGAGTGCGGCTGGACGTTGGCGTAATCGGCACCGAACAGTTGCCTGGCGCGCTCGATGGCGAGCATTTCGACTTTGTCGACGTGCTCGCAGCCACCGTAGTAGCGCTTGCCCGGATAACCTTCGGCGTATTTGTTGGTCAGGCCGCTGCCCTGGGCTTCCATGACGCGCTGGCTGGTGTAGTTCTCCGACGCGATCAGTTCGATGTGATCTTCCTGACGTTGCTCCTCGGCATTGATCGCCGCCAGCAGTGCATCGTCATAGCCTTGGATTTGGTCATTCTTGCTGAACATCGCGGTTCTCCCAGCGGCGGCGTGGCGCCTGTCTTATGAGGGTAGGGCCGCAGTCTGAAGACAGTGCCCTTTGATGCGATGGTAGGGCCGGACCAAAGACGCCAAATGCCTGCGGACGCCACGCAAAGGTGCGTTTACGACATGGGTGGGCGGGGAGGGGGAAATAGCTGAATCAAAGGTGTTGATGCATGCCGACAAATTCGCGAGCAAGCTCGCTCCCACAGGGACAACGCGGATTTGTGGGAGCGAGCTTGCTCGCGAAGACGGTATTCGACCAAAAAAAATCCTCCGGGATAAACGGAGGATTTTGGTCACATGATGTCGCAATCAGACAGATTTACCCGGCAACTGCCCATCCGCCCGGAACATTCCGCGAATACCGCGTACGGCCTGGCGGATGCGGTCCTGGTTTTCAATCAGGGCGAAGCGCACGTGATCGTCGCCGTACTCACCAAAACCGACACCGGGCGAGACGCAGACCTTCGCTTCAGCCAGCAGCTTCTTGGCGAATTCCAGCGAACCAAGGTGCGCGTAAGCCGGAGGAATCTTGGCCCAGACATACATCGAGGCTTTCGGGTTTTCCACCATCCAGCCCAGTTCATGCAGACCTTTGACCAGCACGTTGCGGCGCTGGCGATACTGCTCGGCGATGTCCAGCACGCATTGCTGATCGCCTTCCAGCGCAGCAATGGCTGCAACTTGCAGCGGGGTGAAGGTGCCGTAGTCGTGGTAACTCTTGATCCGCGCCAGGGCGTTGACCAGTTCCGGGTTGCCGACCATGAAACCGATGCGCCAACCGGCCATGTTGTAGCTCTTGGACAGGGTGAAAAACTCCACCGCGATGTCCTTGGCGCCGGGCACCTGCATGATCGACGGGGCTTTCCAGCCGTCGTAGACGATGTCGGCGTAGGCCAGATCGTGAACCACCAAAACGTCATATTGCTTGGCCAGCGCCACCACGCGTTCGAAGAAATCCAGCTCGACGCACTGCGCGGTGGGGTTGGACGGGAAGCCGAGGATCATCATCTTCGGCTTGGGGATCGAGCCGCGAATGGCTTTCTCCAGTTCGGCGAAGAAGTCCACGCCCGGAATCAGCGGCACCGAACGGACCTGGGCACCGGCAATCACCGCGCCGTAGATATGAATCGGATAGCTCGGGTTCGGCACCAACACCGTGTCGCCCTGATCCAGGGTCGCCAGCATCAAATGCGCCAGGCCCTCTTTCGAGCCGATGGTGACAATGGCTTCATCTTCCGGGTCGATATCAACGTCGTAGCGTTTTTTGTACCAGTTGGAAATCGCCCGACGCAGACGCGGAATGCCACGCGAAGTCGAGTAGCCGTGAGTGTCTTCACGTTGGGCAACGGTGACCAGTTTTTCGACGATGTGCGGTGGGGTTGGCCCGTCCGGGTTGCCCATGCTCAAGTCGATGATGTCTTCACCACGGCGGCGAGCGGCCATTTTCAGCTCGGCGGTGATATTGAAAACGTACGGGGGGAGTCGATCGATGCGCGCAAAACGGCGCGGCGAAGGTAAGTCTGCCATGGAGGCCTCTGAAGACGTAAGCGCCCGGAACCGTCCGAGCGACGTTGGCCACATGGGGTGGCCTGTGCGGAAGATAAAGGCGCTGATGGCGTTTTGTCTACAGGGATTTTCTCGTGCAGCAGCAATCGTGGGAGCGAGCTTGCTCGCGAAGGGATCAGTACATTCGGCACATTTATTGAACCTGGAATACTGCTTTCGCAAGCAAGCTTGCTCCCACGGGAGATGTGCAAGCTTTCAAAGCGCCAGCACTTCCCGCAACCCAAGCAGCAGCAAAAAATGCAGCGGGTAAATCGCATAGGCCCAGCGACGCATGGGTTTGACCGGGAAGTGCAGCCGCCGACGCAACAACGCCAGGCCCAATAATGGCGCGATCAGGCACACGATCAGCGAGCCAATGGAAACCGGATCGCCCCACGCCGCGCCCGCGAGCATCTGCGGCCAGGCATTGCCCGCCAGGCAAACCGCGCCGGGCAGCGCCGCGAACCACAGCGGGCGGCGCAGCACCAGCAGAAACGCCACCGGCAGCAATACGCCGAAAAACCCGAACATCAGTTGCTGCTGCAAAACGGCCGCGAGTAGCAGCGCGCCAATCGCCAGCACCCGGGTGAGCGGCAGCGGATGGCGCCAGCCCTGGGCGACCAGCAAACCGAGCATTAACGTCGGCAACACGTTCAGCGTGTCTGCATCGTGCATGAACAGCCGATAAGGAATTTCGGAAAGCCCGGCGAACAGCAGTAACCAGCCCAGATAGCGCCACTGCACTTTGGGATCGGGGAACAGCGCAGTCTTGCGCCCCAGATTCACCGCAATCGCCAGGCAAAACCACGGAAAGGCGAAGCGCCCCGGCACGTACAGGAAATTCACCGACCAGCCGACGTAACGCAGGTGATCGAGCACCATGCTCAACATCGCCAGCCACTTGAGCAGGTCCAGCGCCTTGTCGCGTCCGGGCAGGTAGGGCGGGTTCGACAGATCCATGGTGCTCCAAACGTGAAATGCTCTGTGGGACCGGCTTTAGCCGGGAAGGCTGCGCAACTCACGCCGACTCTCTGCGGCGGATCTACGGGCCTTTTCCCGGCTAAAGCCGGTCCCACAGGATAATGCGCCGCCACCGGTTCGGTATTTTGCAACACGACAACACATGACCAAAGGCTGGGATCTTCGCTACAGTGCGCACCATAATCAATGACAAGGAACCGGCCATGACCGATAAAAGCCAGCAGTTTGCCAGTGACAACTATTCGGGCATCTGTCCTGAGGCATGGGCTGCCATGGAACAGGCCAACCACGGCCACCAACGCGCGTATGGCGATGACCAATGGACCGCCCGCGCCTCCGATGATTTCCGCAAATTGTTCGAAACCGACTGTGAAGTGTTTTTCGCCTTCAACGGTACGGCAGCCAACTCCCTGGCGCTCTCATCGTTGTGCCAGAGCTATCACAGCGTTATCTGCTCGGAAACCGCCCACGTCGAGACTGACGAATGTGGCGCGCCGGAGTTTTTCTCCAACGGCTCCAAGTTGCTGACCGCCCGCAGCGAAAACGGCAAGCTGACGCCGGATTCGATCCGCGAAGTCGCCCTCAAGCGTCAGGACATTCACTACCCCAAGCCGCGTGTCGTGACGCTGACCCAGGCCACGGAAGTCGGCAGCGTCTATCAGCCAGAAGAACTCAAGGCAATCAGCGCGACCTGCAAAGAGTTGAACCTCAATCTGCACATGGACGGCGCGCGTTTTTCCAATGCCTGCGCTTTCCTGGACTGTTCGCCAGCCGAGCTGACCTGGAAATCCGGCGTCGACGTGTTGTGCTTTGGCGGCACCAAGAACGGCATGGCGGTGGGCGAGGCGATTCTGTTTTTCAACCATGACCTGGCGGAAGACTTCGACTATCGCTGCAAGCAGGCGGGGCAACTGGCGTCGAAAATGCGCTTCCTGTCCGCGCCCTGGGTCGGCTTGCTGGAAAATGACGCCTGGCTCAAACACGCACGCCACGCCAACCACTGCGCGCAGTTGCTGGCTGAACTGGTCAAGGATATTCCCGGCGTGGAGCTGATGTTCCCGGTGCAGGCCAATGGCGTGTTCCTGCAATTGTCGGAACCGGCCATCGCGGCGTTGACCGCCAAGGGCTGGCGCTTCTACACCTTCATCGGCAGCGGCGGCGCACGCTTCATGTGCTCGTGGGACACCGAAGAAGACCGCGTGCGCGAGTTGGCGGCGGATATCCGGTTGGTGATGGGGGCTTGAGGTTGGCGGAGCGACGCTGATCTTGTGGGAGCAAGCTTGCTTGCGAAGGCGGTATTCAGATTCCAAAAAAGTTCTTTGGATGTACTGGCCTCTTCGCGAGCAAGCTCGCTCCCACAGGTGGTATCGACTGTTTCAGCTCTGCGCGATGGTCTTGGAAATCACTTCCACCGTCGCGTCGATCTGCTGCTGGCAGCGGTCGAGTTCGACCTGGTGCTGCTTGTTCAGTTCGACCTGTTGCGAGCACAGGTTCAGCGCGGCCAGGACCAGCAGGCGGTCGCCGATCAGGCTTGGGTATTTACGCTTGGTGTCGATCAATGAGGCCTTGAGCATGGCCGTTGCCTGCAACAGGGTTTGTTCTTCCCCGGCCGGTGCCTTGATCGAGTAGTCGTTACCCATGATCGAAACGACCGTCACCCCGTTTCCATGAGTACTCATGCGTTGACGGCGCTCGCGCTGGCGCTGGTGGCGCGGTCAACCAGAGCCTGAATACGGGCGGCGGTGGCGCCTTGCTTTTCTTCCTGCTCCATCAGGCTCAGTTGCAGACTGTCGTTGTCATCCTTGGCTTGAGCCAGTTCGGCGCTGAGCTGCGCGTTCGTGTTTTGCAGTTGCTGGTTCTGTTGCACCAGGTCTCCTACAAGTTGTTCCAATTGGCTCAGGGATGCTTCCAACATTTTGAATTCTCTAGCTAATTTCAACGGGCGCACACGATAAAGAAAAGTCACTGCGCATGCCAGGCTTATCAGGGCCGTTGGCCCTTTAAATACCGGTACTTCAGCGCGCGAGCCTCCTCAACGAGGTAAACGCATAAGGACCCTTGTTGACTGCCGTTTGGCAATCTGGTTCCGGCTGCTCGTCAGACCGCTGCCGTTTGCCGTTTTTCCGGCCTGCTTGTGACCTAAGGTCGCAGGTCCTTTTTTTCGGCGCACCTCAAGTCTTTGCTGGCGCGACCGATAGGCATGGCAATCCGCAACGTTTTCTCTTTTGCTCGCAAGGATTGCGGCATCACCTCAGGAAACATTATGTCCTTACGTAACATGAACATAGCGCCGCGCGCGTTTCTTGGGTTCGCCTTTATCGGTGCGCTGATGCTGATTCTCGGCATCTTCGCGTTGACGCAGATGAGCCATATCCGCACCGCCGGTGATCAGGTCGCGCAAAACAGCGTCCCCAGTATCCAGAACCTGAACGCACTCACGGTGGCGGGTATCCGCATGCGGGTTCTGGCTTATCGTCTGCTCACTAATCGCGACGCGAATGTCCAGGAAAAGACCATCGAATTGTTTGCCGCGCGCAACAAGCAGATCAGCGATGCCCAGGCGGTTTATGAAAAATTGATCTCGTCCCCTGAAGAGCGGGCGACCTACACCGAATATGTGCAGCTGCTGGGCGAGTACCGCCAGATTGAAGCACGCCTCATTGGCTTCAGCCGTGCGGGCAATGTCGAGGAAATGGCCAAACTGCTCAACGGGGACTCCGCATCCAACTCTGACAAGATGAATGTGGTCCTGGCCAAGCTGTCCGAGCTCAACAGCACACAATTGAATGCCACCAACCTGGCCGCAGCCGATGAATACTCCTCGGCGTTCAATCTGGTGGTCGGTCTGCTGATCATCGCCACGGTGTTGACCATGCTGTTCGCCTGGTTGCTGACCAACAGCATCACCCGGCCGATTGCTGCTGCGCTGGATGCTGCCGAAGGAATTGCCGAAGGCAACTTGACGCGTCCGATCAAAGTCGAAGGCACCGACGAAGCCGGTCGCTTGTTGGCGGCGATGCAGAAAATGCAGGAAAAACTGCGCGACACGCTGATGCGGATTTCCGGCTCGGCGACGCAACTGGCGTCTGCCGCCGAAGAACTCAACGCTGTCACTGATGAAAGCGCGCGCGGCCTGACCCAACAGAACAATGAAATCGAGCAGGCGGCCACCGCGGTCAATGAAATGACCAGCGCCGTGGAAGAAGTTGCACGCAACGCCATCAGCACTTCCGATGCATCGAAAAGCGCGACCACGTCTGCTGGCGACGGTCGTGATCTGGTCATGGAAACGGTCAGCGCCATCGAGCGCATGAGCGGTGACGTGCAGAGCACTGCGGATCTGGTCGGCAACCTGGCCAATGAATCCCGTGATATCGGCAAGGTGCTGGACGTGATTCGCGGTCTTGCCGATCAGACCAACCTGCTGGCCCTCAATGCTGCCATTGAAGCAGCCCGTGCCGGTGAAGCCGGGCGCGGCTTTGCGGTGGTTGCCGATGAAGTGCGGGCGCTGGCTCATCGCACGCAACAGTCCACCAGCGAAATCGAACGCATGATCGGCAGCATTCAGGGCGGCACCGAACAAGCCGTCAACTCGATGCGCAACAGCACCGAGCGCGCCGAGTCGACCTTGAACATCGCCAAAGGCGCAGGCCTGGCGCTGGACACCATTAATACCGCGATCGTCGAGATCAACGAGCGCAACCTGGTGATCGCCAGCGCAGCGGAAGAACAGGCGCAAGTCGCCCGGGAAGTGGATCGCAATCTGGTCAACATCCGCGACCTGTCGGCCCAGTCCTCAGACGGCGCCAAACAGACCAGCGCTGCCAGCGGCGAACTGACTCGTCTGGCTGTGGACCTGAACAGCATGGTTGCGCGGTTTAGTTTGTAAGGGTTAGTCGGCCAAAGGGTGTTGTGGGAGCGAGCTTGCTCGCGAAGAGGCCAGGACATTCCGGGAGTTTTTCAGAACCTGGAAGATTGTCTTCGCGAGCAAGCTCGCTCCCACAATTACAGTATTAATCGCCTCTGGCGATTAATACTCGATCCGCACATCACCCTTGGGCACGCTGCAGCACGACAGGATGTAGCCTTCTTCCACGTCCTCGTCGGTGATGCCGCCGTTGTGTTCCATTTCCACTTCGCCGCTCAGTTTCATGACCTTGCAGGTGCCGCAGATGCCCATGCCGCAGGCTTTGGGGATCATCAGGCCGAGTTTGGCGGCTGCGGCGTGGACGGTTTCGCCCGGTGCCACGCGGATGCTCTTGCCGGTGTCGGTGAACTCCACCTGATGCAGTTCCGAAGCATCGACTTCTGGCGCGTCGGCGGCGATTTCTGCTTGTTCCACGGCGTCGGCGCGGGCTTCCGGTGGCGTCTGGCCGAAGGATTCCTCGTGGTACTGCGCCATGTTGAAGCCGTTGCTCTCCAGCAGACGCTTGACCGCGTTCATGTACGGCGTCGGGCCGCAGCAAAACACTTCGCGTTCGAGGAAGTCCGGCGCCATCAGCTCCAGCATTTTCTGGTTCAGATAGCCGCGATACCCGGCCCAGGGTTCGCCCAGGCCATGTTTTTCGCAGACCAGATGCAGGCTGAAGTTGTCGATCCGCGACGCCATGTGTTCCAGCTCGCGGTGATAAATGATGTCCTTGGGTGAGCGTGCGCTGTGCACGAAGACCATGTCGACGTTGGCGTTGGTGTCGTAGAACCAGCGCGCCATGGACATCACCGGCGTGATGCCGACGCCGCCGCTGAGGTAGAGAATCTTCGGGTTCGGGAAGTCGATGGCGTTGAACAGCCCCACCGGCCCGTGGACCGCCAGTTCCTGGCCTTCATGCAGGGTGTCGTGCAGCCAGTTGGAAACCTTGCCGCCCGGCACGCGCTTGATGGTGATCGAGAAGCTGTAAGGCACCGATGGCGAACTGGAAATGGTGTACGAGCGCATCACTGGCACGCCGTCGATTTCCAGCTCCAGGGTCACGAACTGGCCGGGCTTGAAGAAGAACAGAATCGGCTGGTCGGCCATGAAGCAGAAGGTGCGCACGTCCCAGGTTTCCTGAATCACTTTGACGACACGAACCAGGTGACGGCCGTTGGCCCATGTCTGGGTATTTACCGGGCTGAGGAAGCTTTGGGACATGCTGAATCTCCACGGCCGACTGTCGGCCTCATGCTGCGAATTCTGCGTAAGGCGCAGACAGCCCACTTACCTATCAGCGACATCGGCGTACTTATCGCGACCAGCCCCACGCTACCGGGGTTCGCGCGTCGGGAACGGATTCGGCCATGTCGCCCATGGATAAGGCCGAGTCTGCGCCGAACTCCACACTCGCCACTCAATAGTTACCGAAAAAACTATTCTTGAGCATGAGCGATAAAACAATCGTCGCCTTGCGTGCAAACCGTTGCAAATAACCGTATCAGCCACATTCGCCGACCGTTAGAAGACACGGTCATGAGGACTTCAACGATGGACGTCACCGCAACCTTGAGCTTGGGCGATCCGCTGGAACCCGCACGTAAGGCCACCGCCGAAATGCTGCAGAATCGCGAGCGCACCTATTCGCTGCCGCAGCCTTTCTATAGTGATGAGCGGCTGCATGAAATCGACATGCAGGAAATCTTTCACAAGGAGTGGCTGATTGCAGGCATGACCTGCGAGATCCCGGCCAAGGGCAATTACCTGACGTTGCAGATCGGCAAGAATCCGGTGCTGATCGTGCGCGGCCCCGATGGTGTGGTGAATGCGTTCCACAACGTCTGCCGCCATCGCGGCTCGCGGCTGTGCACTGGCGAGAAAGGCAAGGTTGCCAAGCTGGTTTGCCACTATCACCAGTGGACCTACGAACTGGACGGCCGTCTGTTGTACGCGGGCAGCGAAATGGGCAGCGATTTTGACATGAGCAAGTTCGGCCTCAAGCCGATCAACGTCAAGACTGCGGGCGGCTACATCTTCATCTGCCTGGCGGAAAATCCTCCGGCCATCGACGAGTTCCTGCAGACGCTCAAGCACTACATGGAACCCTACGACATGGAAAACACCAAGGTGGCTGTGCAAAGCACCTTGATGGAAAAGGCCAACTGGAAGCTGGTGCTGGAAAACAACCGCGAGTGCTATCACTGCAACGCGTCGCACCCGGAACTGTTGAACACGCTGCTGGAATGGGATGACGTCACCGATCCGCGCGCCACGCAGTCGTTCAAGGACCACGTCGCCGAGTCGGCCGCCGCCTGGGATGCCGAACAGATTCCTTATGCCCACGCCAGCTTCGGCTTGCGTAACCGTATCGTGCGCATGCCGCTGCTCAAGGGCACCGTGTCCATGACCATGGACGGCAAGCAAGGCAGCAAGAAACTCATGGGCCGGATCAAGAATCCGGACCTGGGTTCCATGCGTATCCTTCACCTGCCCCACGCCTGGAACCACTGCATGGGCGACCACGTCATCGTGTTCACCGTGTGGCCGATCAGCGCGCAGGAAACCATGGTCACCACCAAGTGGCTGGTGCACAAAGACGCCGTGGAAGGCGTTGACTACGACGTCGCACGCTTGCGGCAAGTCTGGGACGCCACCAACGACCAGGACCGTCGTCTGGCCGAAGAAAACCAGCGCGGCATCAACTCCACCGCGTACCAGCCCGGCCCGTACTCCAAGACCTACGAGTTCGGTGTGGTCAACTTCATCGACTGGTACAGCGCCCGCATGCTGGAAAACCTCGGCGCTGAACCTGCGGCGTATTTGAAGGGCGTGGCGGTTAATCACGAGTGATGTAAATCTGATAGGCCCAGTGTGGGAGCAAGCTCCCACACGTTATACGTAGATACCAACAACTTATCCACAGAATCGCCCGTAGTCCTTGTGGGGAACCCGCCTGAAGCACCTAAAAACCCAATAAAAAACCGTGACTTATCCAGATTGTCACTTCTGGACAGGTATTGTCTATTATTTGATCAATCCCTGCAAAGCCATGAATTCAAAGGCCTACAAAGGACCGCAAACACCTTATCCACAGAAGCGCCAACAGAGTTTGGGGGCAACTTTGCCAGGTTGGGGCTTGATCTGTGGAAAACTGCTGAAAAGGCCGTATTTAGCGGTGGACAAACAAAGATTTTGCTTATTAGGTCCCGATTGTTCGTTTTTTGTACAGATGCCTGTAGGCCGCGTATTTAAAGGCTTGCAGCGGTTAGCGAACAACTTGTCCACAGAAGCGCCAACAGACTTTGTGGGCAACTGTTGATAGCAGTGGCATGTTTATCCACAGAAGGATGTACTGCAAATCAAGGGTTTACGTTGATCAGATTTCGATCAGTGGGCTGGAGAGGGCGGTTTGTATGGCTTTTGGGGATAAGCGAACATGTTATCCACAGACTGGTTAACAGGGATTGTTAACAACTCCACCGGACCGCCGGACCGCCGGACCTGTAGGAGCCGAGCTTGCTCGCGAACAACGATGACGCGGTAGGTCTGGTGCACTGAGGTGCTTGGTTCGCGGGCAAGCCTCGCTTGTATGTTTAGACTTGAAGGGGTGGGTCTGGCCCACCGAGGCGCCTGGTTCGCGGGCAAGCCTCGCTCCAACGGACCGCTGGACCGCTGGACCGCCGGACCTGTAGGAGCCGAGCTTGCTCGCGAAGAACGATAACGCGGTAGGTTAGAACGAATGACTGCGCTGCCGCCGACGCCACTGGCTCAGGGATTGATCCAGTTGCGCGGGGCTGTCGATCTGTTGGCGGCGGGCGTGGCTGAAGAGCATCATCGCCAGTTCGGCGGTCACCAGGGCGTCGGCGCTGGCGTTGTGGCGTTCTTCGGCTTGCAGGCCAAAGAAGGCGGTCCAGTCATCCAGTCCGGCCTGTCGGAGATTCGCCTGCGGGAACAGCATCGGAGCGATTTCAGCGACGTCGAAAAAACGATGCTCCAGTCGATAATCGAGGCTTTCCTTCAAGGCGCGGCCGAGCATGTGCTGATCGAACGGCGCGTGAAACGCCAGCAGCGGGCTGTTGCCGACGAACTCCATGAAATCCAGTAACGCCTGCACCGGTTCACTGCCTGCAGCAATGGCGCTGGGCCCGAGCCCATGAATCAATACCGCCGGGCTTAGCTTGTGATCGACGCGCAGCAAGGTGCGTTCAAACTGTTGGCTCAGGTCGATGGCACCGTCCTCGATCACCACCGCGCCGATGGACAGCACCTGATCGCGGCTCATGTTCAGGCCACTGGTTTCCAGGTCGAACACTACCCAGCGTTGCTTGCGCAGCGAGTCTTCGCTGAGTGCCGCGAGGGGCGCAAGGTTTGCCAGGCGCTGATTGTCGCGGTGTTCCAGGGTCGGTTTTGGTGGACGCGGCCGCAGCCATTCAAACAGATTCATAGTTGATAGCGCAGGGTCAGGCTGGTTTGCAGACGTTGGGCCTGGCGCAGTGATTCGCGCAGGATCCGGCGGTCAAGATGATTGAGTGTGTCCGGATCGATTCGGTTGGAATAAGGCAGGTTCTGGCGGCTCTGCAACTGGTGCTGCTGCATGCGCGTCTGCTGAATGAAGTGGTAGGCCTCTTCATAGGCCGCGCCGTCCAGGCGGTCGATCACCTCGCGTTCCACCAGTTGGCGCAGGCGCTCCAGGGTGTTATTGGCTTCGATGCCATTGGCCAGCGCCAGCAAGCGGGCACCGTCAACAAATGGCGTCAGGCCTTGGGTCTTGAGGTCCAGAGTGTCTTTGTCGCTGCCTTTGCGAGCCAGCACGAAGTCCTTGAAACGACCCACTGGCGGGCGTTGACGCAGGGCGTTCTCGGCCATCATGCGCTGGAACAACCGGTTATCGCCGACCTGTTCCAGTACGCTGCGGCGCAACTGCTCGCAGCCGTGCTCGTCGCCCCAGACCACGCGCAAGTCGAAATAAATACTGGAAGCCAGCAGGTTCTCCGGCGTCGCCTCGCGAATGAACGCGGCGAAGCGCCGGGACCATTCAACCCGGGACAGGCATAGCTCCGGGTTGCCCGCCATGATATTCCCTTTGCACAGCGTGAACCCACACAGCGCCAGGCTCTGATTGATACGCTCGGCAATCGGCAGCAGCAAGGCCCGGATCTGCGTCGCTTCGGCAACATCCCGGGCTTCGAAAAGAATGCCGTTGTCCTGATCGGTGTGCAGCGTTTGCTCGCGGCGGCCCTCGCTGCCAAAACATAGCCAGCTGAACGGAATGCCGGGGTCGCCTTTTTCTTCCAGGGTCAGCTCAATCACACGACATACCGTGTGATCGTTGAGCAGGGTGATGATCTGGGTGATCTGGGTCGAGGACGCGCCGTGGGCGAGCATGCGATCCACCAGTTGCACTATGTCGCCGCGCAGGTTGCTCAGGCTTTCGATGCGTGGCGCGTTGCGGATGGTGCGTGCCAGATGCACCAGGTCGACGCGTTGCAGGGAAAACAGATCCCGCTCGGACACCACGCCACACAGCCGCCCGTCCTTGACCAGACACACGTGGGCGATGTGCCGACCGGTCATGGCAATGGCCGCATCGAATGCGCTGGCGTCCGGGCTGAGGTGGAAGGGCGCCTGAATCATTCGACCTTGAATCGGCTGACTGAAATCGACATTGATATCCGCCACCGCCTCGCGCAAGTCGCGCAGGGTGAAAATCCCCAGCGGCGCCTGTTGCGCATCGACGATCACGATGCTGCCGACCTGTTGTTCGTGCATGAGCTTCACGGCTTCACGTAGCGGCGTTTGCGGGCTGCACATGACCGGATGCCGCATCGCCAGCTCGCCAAGGCGGGTGTTCAGGGAATACTGGGTGCCAAGGGTTTCCGCTGCGCGCTGCTGGACTTGCTGGTTCACCTGGTCGAGCAGGCTGCTGACGCCACGCAAAGCGAAGTCGCGGAAGGTGGTCGACAGCGCGAACAGCTTGATGAACGCCTGTTTGTTCAGTTGCAGGCAGAACGTGTCTTCGGCCGCCAGATGCTCGGTGCGCGTGGCGCGTTCGCCCAGCAACGCGGCCAGCGGGAAGCATTCGCCGGTAGTGATTTCGAAAGTGGTTTCGGTTCCGCCTTTGGCGGTGTGCGGCCGTTCGCCGACGACACGTCCTTGCTTGACGATATAAAAGTGCTCTACTGGACCATCAGCAGGCTTGATGATGCTTTCGTCCATCGCGTAGAAACGCAGCTGGCATTGTTCGACCAGATACGCGAGATGAGCGCTCTCCATCTGGTTGAATGGCGGGAATTTTTGCAGGAACTGCATCGTGCCGTGGATGTTCTGCAACACCGCTGTTTTGCCCGCCTGGGCGAATGCGTCCGCTTTGCTCATGACCTGTACCGCGTTCTTTTTATTGATGGTCATGGTCGTCCGCTTGTCGGACAGTGCCCATTGGACGTAAGTCTTACATTGACGAAAAGATTTCTGGCAACCTGCGGCATGGTGTAAAAAGCAGTTACGCGAAGGCTTGGGACAGCAAACAATCGCCGGCAGGACGCCGACCACAGCATGCAGACGTAACCGGTCAGGTGTCCGGTTTGCTGCCAGTATCAGGGCAAGGGAATCAGGCGCAGATGTTCGATTACGATATTTTGAGCGATGAAGAGCGCGAAGCGCTAAACGAAGTGATGCTCGCCGCATTGCCCGACTCGCCGCAACGGGTGTTGATCGTCGACGACGATCGCGATGCCCGCGAGTTGCTGGCCGAGATTCTCAGCCTCAATGACATCAGTTGCATCACTGCAGCGGGTGGCAACACCGCGATGCACTTGATCGACACGCGGGAATCCATCGGCCTGCTGATCACCGACCTGCGCATGGCGCCATGCAACGGCCTGGACTTGATCCGCAAGGTGCGTGAATCCGAACGTGCTTCGTTGCCGATCATCATCATTTCCGGCGACGCCAACGTGCGCGATGCCATCGATGCGATGCATTTGAGCGTAGTGGATTTCCTGCTCAAGCCCATCAACACCAAGCAGCTGCTGAAGTTGGTCAAGCGGGAGTTGGGTTTGGTGTGAGGTTGCGCAGTCGCGAGGATGAGTGGGAGCGAGCTTGCTCGCGAAGACAGTATTCAAACTCAGGAACTGTGTCTGATGTACTGGCCCCTTCGCGAGCAAGCTCGCTCCCACATTAATCGTTACAACCCGTTCTTAGCCTTGAACTCCCGACGCCGACGGTGCAAGACCGGCTCGGTATAACCGTTCGGCTGCTTGCTGCCTTCGATGACCAGCTCTACTGCGGCCTGGAACGCGATATTGCTATCGAAGTCCGGAGCCAGAGGGCGATACAGCGGGTCATTGGCGTTCTGTCGGTCAACCACCGGCGCCATGCGCTTGAGGCTGTCCATCACCTGAGTCTGATCGACCACGCCGTGACGCAGCCAATTGGCCATGTGCTGACTTGAAATACGCAGCGTCGCGCGGTCTTCCATCAGGCCGATGTCGTTGATGTCCGGCACTTTCGAGCAACCCACGCCCTGATCAATCCAGCGCACCACATAACCAAGGATGCCCTGGGCGTTGTTGTCCAGTTCGTTCTGGATCTCTTCCGGCGTCCAGTTGGCGTTAGCTGCCAGCGGAATGGTCAAGATGTCGTCCACCGATGCGCGGGTTCGTTGCGCCAGTTCGGCCTGACGCGCGAACACGTCAACCTTGTGATAGTGCAGCGCGTGCAATGCAGCAGCGGTTGGCGACGGCACCCAGGCAGTGTTGGCGCCGGCCAGCGGGTGCGCGATTTTCTGTTCGAGCATTGCTGCCATCAGGTCCGGCATCGCCCACATGCCCTTGCCGATCTGGGCCCGACCTTGCAGGCCGCAGCTCAGGCCGATATCGACGTTCCAGTTCTCGTAGGCGCCGATCCACTTCTCAGCTTTCATCTGTGCCTTGCGCACGACCGGGCCAGCTTCCATGGACGTGTGGATTTCATCGCCTGTGCGGTCCAGGAACCCGGTGTTGATGAACACCACACGCTCGCTCGCCGCCTTGATGCAGGCCTTGAGATTGACCGTGGTGCGGCGCTCTTCGTCCATGATCCCAACCTTCAGTGTATTGCGCGGCAGGTTGAGGACGTCTTCGATGCGACCGAATAGTTCGTTGGTGAAGGCCGCTTCTTCCGGGCCGTGCATCTTTGGTTTGACGATGTACACCGAACCGCTGCGGCTGTTACGGCGGGTATTGTTGCCGTTGAGGCTGTGAATCGCCGCGAGGCTGGTCAACAAGCCATCAAGAATGCCCTCGGGAATTTCCTGACCCTGCTGGTCGAGAATCGCGTCGATGGTCATCAGGTGACCCACGTTGCGCACGAACAGCAGCGAACGGCCATGCAGCGTGACTTCTCCACCATCAGGTGCGGTGTAGACGCGGTCGGCGTTCATGGTGCGGGTAAAGGTTTCACCACCCTTGGCAACCTGCTCGGCCAGATCGCCTTTCATCAGGCCCAGCCAGTTGCGATAGACCACGACTTTGTCGTCGGCATCGACGGCGGCGATGGAGTCTTCGCAGTCCATGATGGTGGTCAGCGCGGCTTCCATAAGGACGTCTTTTACACCGGCAGGATCGGTCTGACCCACCGGGCTGGTCGCATCGATCTGGATTTCGAAGTGCAGGCCGTTGTGCATGAGCAGGACGGCGAACGGCGCTGCGGTGTCGCCCTGAAAACCGATCAGCTGGGCGTCGTCCTTGAGGCCGGTATTGCTGCCGCCCTTGAGGCTGATCACCAGTTTGCCGTCGATCAATTTGTAACCGGTGGAATCCACATGCGAGCCGGCGGCCAATGGCGCGGCTTCATCAAGGAAGGCCCGGGCAAAGGCGATGACCTTGTCGCCGCGGACCTTGTTGTAGCCTTTGCCTTTCTCTGCGCCGTCAGCTTCGCTGATGGCATCGGTGCCGTAGAGCGCGTCATACAGCGAACCCCAACGGGCATTCGAAGCGTTGAGGGCGAAGCGGGCATTCATCACCGGCACCACCAGTTGCGGGCCAGCCATGCGGGCAATTTCTTCGTCGACGTTTTGCGTCGTGATCTGGAAATCTGCGGCTTCTGGCAGCAGGTAACCGATTTCCTGAAGGAAGGTCTTGTAAGCCGAGGCGTCGTGAGCCTGTCCGGCATGGGATTGATGCCAGGCGTCGATTTGCGCCTGCAAGTCATCACGTTTGGCGAGCAGGGCTTTGTTCCTGGGTGCCAGCTCGTTGATGAGCTTGTCTGCACCGGCCCAGAACGCTTCAGTATTCAGACCGGTTCCCGGAATTGCTTCGTTGTTCACGAAGTCGAACAGCACCTTGGCGACCTGCAGGCCACCGACTTGAACGTGTTCAGTCATTGCACTTGCCTCACTCTGCTCAGCTTTCTACGCTCGAAGGCGAGCGCTCTTTTATTAGGGATCAACGTTGTGTAGTGCGCGACGCGGCATACTACATGAAGCGTCGTCGGGTGAAAACGAGACTAAATATGTCACCAAGCGACTGGATTTACATGGCCAGTCACGATAAAGAGCCGAATGTTCTCAAAATCGCGCATCGTTGTTCCAGTTAAATCTGAAAATCGTACACAGTCTGGATATTCGAGCGTTCTGAGGTGCTCTTGTCAGCCTTGCCTATACTTGGTCGACGACTACCCGTCAGCAGAAGGAGTTACCTGTGGATCATTTTGTAGTCACTGTTGTTGCACCGGATAAACCAGGCCAGGTCGAGCGCATCGCCGATTGCATCGCGCAACATGGCGGCAACTGGCTCGAAAGCCGTATGTCGCGAATGGCCGGCCAGTTCGCCGGGATCGTGCGTGTGCAGGTGCCGGCGGACAACCGGGAAGAATTGAAAAGCGCATTGCAGGCGCTGGCCGAACAGGACATTCGTGTGCTGTTTGCTGAAAGCAGCACCGAGCCTTCGGTGGGCTGGAAATCCATTGGCATGGAGCTGGTAGGCAACGACCGGCCCGGCATCGTCCGTGACATCACCCGATTGCTGGCTGAACAGGGCGTCAACGTCGAACGCCTGGTAACCGAAGTCAATCCCGCACCCATGAGCAGCGAACCGCTGTTCCACGCTGAAGCGATCCTCGGCGTACCGCTGACCCTTTCCCTGGATTTATTGCAGGAACGCCTGGAAACCCTGGCGGATGATTTGATGGTGGACCTGGTGTTGCGCACCGAACTTTGATCTGTTCGGAGCTTTGACTTGTGGGAGCGAGGCTTGCCCGCGAATCAGGCGCCTCGGTGGATTAGATCCACCGCGTTATCGTTCTTCGCGGGCAAGCCTCGCTCCCACAGGGTCGTGTGTTTTTTGATCAGGTCCTGCGGCGCATCGTCAGCCAGGCATCGACGCTGTAAATCGCCAGCCCGCTCCAGATGAAGGCGAAGGTGATCAGCGTGGCGGTGGTGAGTTGCTCGCCGTACACCAGCACGGCCAGCGCCAACACCAGCGTGGGCGCGATGTATTGCAGGAAACCCAGCGTCGTATAAGGCAAGTGACGCGCTGCGGCGTTGAAACACACCAAAGGCACCAGGGTTATCGGCCCGGCCGCTGCCAGCCATAGTGCCTGGGATGTCGTCCAGAATTCCGCTTGCGCGGTGTGCGCCATGGGATTGAGCAGCAACCAGCCAACCGCCAGCGGCACCAGCAACCAGGTTTCCACGACCAAACCCGGCAATGCAGCAACCGGCGCTTTTTTGCGGATCAGCCCGTAGCAGCCGAACGAAAGCGCGAGCGCCAGAGATACCCATGGCAGGCTGCCAAAGTGCCAGACCTGCTGCGCAACGCCGGTCGCCGCCAAAGCCACCGCCAGCCATTGCAGACGCCTGAGGCGCTCGCCCAGCAGCACCATCCCCAGCAACACGTTAACCAACGGGTTGATGTAGTAACCCAGGCTGGCTTCCACCATGCGCCCGTTATTCACCGCCCAGACATACACCAGCCAGTTGCCAGCAATCAGCGAACCGCTCAGCGCGAGCACCGCCAGGCGCTGCGGATTCTCGCGCAACTCACGCCACCAGCCCGGGTGTTTCCAGACCATCAGCAGCAACGAGCCCGCCAACGCGGACCAGAGCACCCGATTGACGATGATTTCCACCGATGGCACTTCGGCGATGGCTTTGAAGTAGAGGGGAAACAAGCCCCAGCAGATGTAGGCGCTCAGGCCGAGAATGTACCCGCGACGCGGGTTGGCAGCTTGCATAAGGGGTCCTGTTGGCAGGTTATTGTTACGTGCAAGGTTGAAGGGTCGTTGTCTGGCGCAACGTTGGCGCACCGCGCCCTGGCCAGCGCGGCACGCCGGGAAATCAGAACAGCTTCAGCGGCTCCTCGTTGAGCGCCGACAATTGTTCGCGCAGGGCGAGAATCTGATCGCCCCAATAACGCTCGGTGCCGAACCACGGAAAACTGTGCGGGAACGCCGGGTCATCCCAGCGCCGCGCCAGCCAGGCGCTGTAATGCATCAAACGCAAAGCGCGCAGTGGTTCAATCAACGCCAGTTCGCGCGGGTTGAAGTCGTGAAATTCGTTGTAGCCGTCCATCAATTCCGACAACTGTCCCAGACATTCCTGACGATCCCCCGCCAGCATCATCCAGATATCCTGCACGGCGGGACCCATACGGCAGTCATCGAGATCGACGATGTGGAACATCTCGTCGCGCGCCATCATGTTGCCAGGGTGGCAATCGCCATGCATGCGGATGTTCTGATGCGGCGTCACGGCGTAGACATCTTCGACGCGCTTGAGCAGATCCTTGGCCACTGATTCGTAGGCCGGCAGCAGGCTGCGCGGGATGCAGTTGTTGTTCAGCAGGAAATCCAGCGAGTCCTGACCAAAGTTTTTCACCGCCAACGCTTCGCGATGCTCAAACGGCTTGGTCGCGCCCACCGCGTGGATCCGGCCCAGCAGTTGGCCGAGGCGATACAGCTGATCGAGATTGCCCGGCTCGGGAGCACGGCCACCTCGACGCGGGAAGAGGGTGAAACGAAAGCCCGCGTGTTCAAACAGCGTCTGGCCGTTATGCACCATGGGCGCCACGACCGGGATGTCCACTTCCGCCAGTTCGAAGGTGAAGCTGTGTTCTTCGAGGATCGCTTCATTGGTCCAGCGTTGCGGCCGATAGAATTTGGCGATCAACGGCTGGCCGTCTTCGATGCCGACCTGATAGACGCGGTTCTCGTAGCTGTTGAGCGCGAGAATGCGGGCGTCACTGAGAAAACCGATGCTTTCAACGGCATCGAGGACCAGGTCTGGCGTTAGTGTTGCGAACGGGTGGGCCATGCTTACTCCTGCGCGCAGCAGGCTGCCGCGTCGGGCCCGTGATGGTAGCGCAGACCGGGGTCGCTTGGGTCGTTGGCTTTACAGCAAAGTCTCGCGCTGCAACCAAACTGTCATCGTTTGGACGCTGTATCGCCATGTTCTGCAATTAATGTCAGCGCCAATGAGATCGATCTCAAAGGCGTGAACATGAGTGATTTGAAAGAGGTGGCGCGGCTGGCCGGGGTTTCCCGGGCGACGGCCGCGCGCGCCTTTGCTTCCCCCGACGTGGTGCGACCGGCGACACGCGACCAGGTGTTCGCCGCCGCTCGGCAATTGGGTTTCCGACCCAATCGTCTAGGCCGCCAACTGCGTCTGCAAACCACCAATCTGATTGGCGTGGTCGTGCCCAATCTGCTCAATCCGGTGTTCGCCGAGCAGTTCCAGGCCATGGAACGTGCGGCGCGCGCCAAAGGTTACAACCTGCTACTGGCAACCACCGATTACAGCAGCGAGCGCGAAAGTGCGGTCGTTGAGGAATTGCTGCGTCAGCGGGTCGACGGCCTGGTGCTGACTGTCACCGACGCCGAGAGCAATCGCGTCCTGGAAAGTCTGGTCAGCGAAGACACGCCGTTCGTACTGGCTTATCACCAGCCGGGCAATCCGGATTACAGCGCCGTGTCTGTGGATAACCGCGCCGGCATGGCGTTGGCGACCCGCTATCTGCTCGATTGCGGGCATCGCCGCATCGGCATGGTGGCTGGCCCCGCGTTGCAGTCGGACCGCGCCCGCCTGCGTTACGCCGGTTACTGCGACGCCATGAGCGAACGCGGCCTGCCGAGCCTGCCGGTGATCGAAATGCCTGCGCATACCCAAGCCGACTTCGCCGTCATCGAGACCTCATTACGCGGCCCGAACGCGCCCAGCGCGTTGGTCTGCTCCAACGATTTGCTGGCGATCAGCCTTATTGCCGAACTGCGCCGTAATGGCTGGAGCGTTCCGGGCCAGCTTTCGGTCATCGGTTTTGACGGCATCGCCCTCGGCACCCAGATGCATCCGACGCTGTGCAGCGTCGTGCAACCCATTGCGACATTGGCCAGCACTGTGATCGAGCAGTTGCTGGCCCAGATTGCTGGCGCTGCACCGATTTCCCATTGCCTGCCCTGCCATATCCGGCCGGGTGAAAGTACACAGCCCTATGAGGAGACGCTTCATGATCCGCTTCAGTAAAACCCTGGCAGCCTTACTGCTGTGCGGCGTAGCCAGTCTGGCTCAAGCCGCCGAAACAGCCATTTGCTACAACTGCCCGCCGGAATGGGCGGATTGGGGCGCACAGCTCAAGGCAATCGCCGACACCACGGGTGTGCAAGTGCCGCTGGATAACAAGAACTCCGGCCAGTCTCTGGCGCAAATCGTCGCGGAAAAAGCCGCACCGGTTGCCGACGTGGTGTATTACGGCGTGACCTTTGGCTTGCAGGCACAAAAAGCTGGCGTGGTCGGCACCTACAAACCCAAGGGCTGGGAGCAGATTCCGGTTGGTCTGAAAGATCCGGCGGGCCACTGGTTTGCAATCCACTCCGGGACCTTGGGCATCATGGTCAACGTCGATGCGCTCGGTGGTTTGCCGGTTCCGCAAAGCTGGGCCGATCTGCTCAAGCCTGAATATAAAGGCATGGTCGGTTACCTCGATCCGTCCAGCGCCTTTGTCGGGTACGTATCCGCAGTGGCGATCAACCAGGCCATGGGCGGCACGCTGGATAACTTTGGGCCAGCCATCAATTACTTCCAGAAGCTGGCGAAAAATTCGCCCATCGTGCCCAAGCAGACGGCGTATGCCCGAGTGCTTTCCGGCGAGCTGCCGATTCTGGTCGATTACGATTTCAACGCCTATCGCGCTCGCTACAAGGACAAGGCCAACGTCGCCTTTGTGATCCCTCAGGAAGGCAGCATCAGCGTGCCGTACGTGATGAGCATCGTCGACAACGCGCCCCATCGGGCCAATGCCGAAAAAGTGCTGGATTTCACCCTCTCCGATCAAGGCCAGGCGTTGTGGGCCAAGGCTTACCTGCGCCCGGTGCGTGACGTGAAGATACCTGCCGATGTCGCCGCGCAATTCCTTCCGGACAATGATTACGCCCGCGCCGGAGTGGTGAATTACGAGCACATGGCCGCCGTGCAGGAAGCCTTCGCAGCGCGCTATCTGAGTGAGGTCAAGTAAGTGACCGTTTCGGTTCTGAAAGCTCAGGCCGCGGGTTCGGGCAGACGCGCATTCTTGCGTCTGCGCCCGACTGCGGCCTGGGCGCTGGCTCCGGCAATGGCCGTGTTGTTCGCCTTCTGGCTGCTGCCATTGGCGCATCTGGTTTTGCTGGGCGGCGAAAACCGCGACGGCAGCAGTGGTTACTGGCAAGTGCTGAGCAGCGCGCAATATCTGGGCAGCCTGGCGCAGACCTGCGTGCTCGCCGTGGTGGTGACGCTCGCGGCGTTGCTGGTCGGCGGCATCAGCGGGGTGTTTCTCGCCCGCCAACGGTTTTTCGGCCGCTCGGCGCTGGTTGCGTTGTTGACCTTTCCCCTGGCATTTCCCGGCGTAGTGGTGGGTTTTCTGGTGATCCTGCTGGCGGGTCGCCAAGGCTTGTTCGCGATGCTGGGCATGGAGCTGGCGGGGGAAAGGTGGATCTTTGCTTACTCGCTGATCGGCCTGTTCATCGGTTATCTGTACTTCTCGATTCCACGGGTGATCCTCACGGTGATGGCGGCGTGTGAAAGTCTGGATCGCAGCCTTGAAGAAGCTGCGCACTCCCTGGGCGCCGGACATTGGCGAGTGGTGTGCGATGTGATCGTGCCGGGCCTTGCGCCAGCCCTGGTGTCCTGCGGCGCGATTTGTTTCGCGACGTCCATGGGCGCGTTCGGTACCGCATTCACGTTGGGCACCCGGCTCAATGTGACGCCGATTGCGATCTACAACGTGTTCACCAATTACGCGAACTTCGTCGTTGCTGCGGCGTTGTCGGTGGTGCTGGGCGCAGTGACCTGGGCGGTGCTGTTGCTGGCGCGACGTCTGGTGAAAAACTCGGGGACTGTTCTGTGAAGCGTTCCACACTGTTTGTTGCGCAGCTGCTGTTTACCTTGCTGGTCTGCGCCTTCATGTTGGTGCCGGTGGTCATGTCCTTGCTGGCTGGCCTGACGCGCAATTATTTTCAGGGGCTGTCGAGTGGATTGACCTTCGACTGGCTGATTCAAGTCTGGCAGGCCTATTCGCCCACGGTCTGGTTGTCGCTGCAATTGGCGCTGGCCTGCGCGGTGTGCGTTTGCGTGATTGGCGTGCCGGCGGCTTACGCTCTGGTGCGCATGAACAATCGCTTCAGCCGCGCCTTTGAAGAATTGATGGTCTTGCCCGTGGCCATGCCCGGTTTGGCCAGCGCCTTGGCGTTGCTCCTGACGTATGGGCAGTTCGGCGGCTTTCGCAGCAGTTGGCTGTTTATTCTGGTCGGCCATGTGCTGTTCACCTTGCCATTTCTGGTGCGCCCAGTGATGGCGGTGATGCAGCGCCAGCATTTGCCCACGTTGGAGGAGGCTGCCGCCAGCCTGGGTGCGGGGCCGATCAAGCGCTTCTTCAGCGTCGTGGTGCCCAACTGCCGCGCCGGGATTCTCGCCGGGGTGTTAATGGTCGTCACCTTGTCGTTGGGTGAATTCAACCTGACCTGGATGCTGCACACGCCAATGACCAAAACCCTGCCGGTGGGTCTGGCCGACAGCTACGCCTCGGCGCGGCTGGAAGTCGCCAGCGCCTACACCCTCATATTTCTGCTGATGATCGTGCCGCTGCTGATTGCATTGCAGGCCATCAGTGCTCGCCTGTCCCGTGGAGAGAGTCGATGACCGGAACCACCATTCGCCTGCAGGGCTGCCGCAAGGCGTTCGCTGACGGCACCGTCGCCGTGCAGGACCTGAACCTGGCCATCGAACCCGGCGAAACTCTCGCGATTCTTGGTCCGTCCGGTTGCGGTAAAACCACCACCTTACGCTTGATCGCCGGGCTGGAAAGTCCGGACGTCGGCCAGGTGTTCTTCGACGATAGCGATGTCACGCGCCTGCCCATCGAAAAACGCGATGTCGGCATGGTGTTCCAGAATTACGCGTTGTTCCCGAATCTGGATGTGGCCGGCAACATTGTTTACGGCCTGAAGATTCGCGGCATGTCACCCGCCGAGCGCAACAAGCGTTGTGCCGAATTGCTGGAACTGGTCGGCTTGCAGGAGCACGGCAAACGCAGCATTCATGAGTTGTCCGGCGGCCAGCGCCAGCGGGTTGCTCTGGCTCGTGCGCTGGCGCCACGGCCTCGGGTGTTGTTGCTCGACGAACCTTTGGCGGCTCTGGATGCGCAATTGCGCGAGCGTTTGCGCAGCGAGCTGGACCAGCTGCTGCGCGGCCTCGGCATCACTGCCGTGTTCGTGACCCACGATCAGGGCGAAGCCATGGCGCTGGGCGACCGCATTCTGGTAATGGAGCAAGGCCGCGTCGCGCAACTGGCGACGCCGCGTGAAATTTATCAACAGCCGGCCAACGCCTTCGTCGCCGGTTTCGTCGGCAACCTCAACGCGTTTGCCGTGGACGGGCGCACGGCAGACGGCTTGAAAGTCAGCGGTGGCGAGCTGCCGTGGACGGGTTCGAATCTGCCCTCGACCGTGTATTGCCGTCCGGAGCATCTGCGGGTAATGGACGGCGAAGGTCACGTGCGCGGGCGTCTGGTCGGGCAGTTTTTCCAGGGCGCTCAGAGTCGGCTGTTGGTGGATGTCGGTGCTGCGCAGCCGTTGCTGGTCGATAGCACCGACAACGTCATTCATCTGCCCGGTGCGCTGATTGCCCTGGCAGTCGAGCCGCAGGTGTTGTTTACCCTGTGAAAGCCCCATCTGTGGGAGCGAGCTTGCTCGCGAATAAAGTTTGTCAGGCTCTGGATATCTTCCGGATGTACGGCCTCTTCGCGAGCAAGCTCGCTCCCACCAGAATCATTTCAATTCAGTAGTTGTTTTGATGGAAATCTATTGTGAACCACCCATTCCTCATTGCGCAGATCAGCGATCTGCACCTTAAAGCCGGTCAAAAACTGACCTACGGCGTCGTTGATACCTTGGGCGCATTGCGTCGTGCGGTTGATCATCTGAACGCCAGCGTGCCGCGCCCCGATGTTGTGGTCATCAGCGGTGATCTGGTGGATTTCGGTCGCCAGGACGAATACGCCGTGCTGCATCCAGAGCTTAAGCGCCTGCACATGCCGTTTTATCTGGTGCCGGGCAATCACGATGATCGCGAGCATCTGCTGGCCGAGTTTGCCGATCAGTCCTATCTGCCGATCAGTCACGACAAGCCGCTGGATTGGGTCGTCGAGGAATATCCGCTGCGGCTGATCGGCCTGGACACCAGCATTCCCGGCTCCCACGGCGGGCAACTGATGGAAAGTCAGTTGGCCTGGCTTGATGAACATCTGGCGCTTCGGCCGGATGCACCGACGTTATTGATTCTGCATCACCCGCCCTTCATCACCGGCATCGGCCATATGGACGGCGAGCCGTTCATCAATCGGGCTGAGTTCGAAAAGGTCATTGCTCGCCACCCACAAGTCGAGCGCCTGCTGTGCGGGCATTTGCATCGGCCAATGCAGCGACGTTTCGGTGGCAGCTTGAGCTGCATCTGCCCCGGCACTTCGCATCAGATCGTGCTCGACCTACAGGAAGATGCCCCGGCGCATTTCAATCTGGAGCCAGCGGGCTACCTGCTGCACCGCTGGCATCCGGTGGAAGGATTGGTCACCCATAACGCAGTGTTCGGTGAGTATCCGGGGCCGTATCCGTTTTATGACAGGAACGGGTTGATTGATTGAGAATAAGGTCAAGGTTCGACCCACGGCTTGGCGAGCGCCAGCGTGATGAGGTAGCGCTCCTCTGTGGGGCGCTTGTCGTCCCGGAAGCGATTGACCCCCAACATCACCTGATACTTGTCGCCCGCCTGCCAGTAGGCCGTGCCGCCTTTATTGACGTCGCGCAATCGGGCACGCCATTGCGGAGTGTCGGCGAAAGAGGGAAATATACCGGTCAGGATTGGATGCCAGCCAGCGGTGCGCCATTGCGCCTGCAAATCCAGCAGGATCTTCAGCGTGTCGTCGAGCAATAGCGGCTCGATTTGGGGGGACATGCGAATATTGCCGACCATCCCTTTAGCATCAAAGCTTATGGTGAAGAATCGCGCTTGCGGTGTAACGAAGCCGTATTGGATGTCCATAAAG